>JAJDGX010000140.1 GCA_030265885.1 Ruminococcaceae bacterium OttesenSCG-928-L11
TGAAGCGGGCTTTTTCGGGGGTGGAATCACGTCATGTGCGCTAATCCCGGATATGTGAGGTCTCGCGCTCGCGGAAAAGCAGGGAAATACACCAGATACCGGCAAGGGCCACAAGTGTATATACGATGCGGCTGAGAATCGCTCCCGTTCCGCCGAACAAAAAGGCCACCAAATCAAATCGGAACAGCCCAACAAGCCCCCAGTTAATCGCGCCGATTATGGCTAAAACAAGGGAAATCCTGTCTAACATAATGAAATTCACTCCTACCTGGATCGGATGAGATAGGGAGTCCGCTTTGCGCAAAGGAAAAGCAGATTCTCTATGCAGATCCTGAAATGCATGACAGCCGCTGCCCATAGAAAAAGGATAAGCAGGCCGTGTGATCATGCAAATGTAGTATTGTCCCCGACGGTCGATTTATGCATGGGCTGCGTGGCAGAATCCTGCCAGCGGACTTTCAAGTTTTTTCCTGTATAATCGCCCCAATGCGGACGATACTATTACTGGTTTCGCACTGGTTGTATGCGGGCACTGCCTGCATATCTTGAGAAAGCGGCTTAATTGCCGCAGCATTTGCGTTTGCGTTCAAGGTGTGAAACCGTTGCTCCCTATGGGAGCAAGCCGCATTTTTATGCAGGCCGGCCGGAGAAATCCGGTCGGTTTTTTTATAGGCGAAAACGGGCCTGCGCAGCCCCCGCAAAAGCTGTTTGGAATTGCGAGAATTTGCTTTACAAGCCGTTGGGGTTGTGATATAATCGAAAAGGTGTCTTTGCGGCATATTCATTTGCCGCCAAAGAAACCAACCCTGTTCTTGGATTGGGGAATCAGCCACCGATGAAGGCGAACCGCCTTTGTGGAGAATCACCATCCCCATTCTATGATGAGGGAAAAGGGGATTGCATGCCAATACCCCGGGTATCGAGTCATTCGGTACTACACTATTATAAAGAGGTGATAGAAATGCTGCAAAAAGAGGTAAAAACCGCCCTGATTGCGGATAACAAGCGGCACGAGGGAGACACCGGTTCCCCCGAGGTGCAGGTTGCTATTCTCACACAGCGCATCAACGACTTGACCGAGCATCTGAAGATCCACAAGAAGGATCACCACAGCCGGCGCGGCCTGCTGAAAATGGTCGGTCACAGGCGGAACCTGCTCAACTACCTGAAGAAAAAGGACATCGAGCGGTACCGTGAACTCATTGCCAAGCTGGGCATCCGTAAGTAAGTTCTGCTTTCTTTTAGAAAAGAAGAAAAGCGCCAGCCAGCTGGCACAGGAAAGAAAATCTATCCGCTCCGCGGTGCCTTGTTTGGAGCGCCGCGGAGCGACAATTTTTCTGCAGCACATCTAAAATAGTGACTTTGCTCTTTTCTGCTAAAAAAGAAAGAACGGACTTTCACACATTTGACAAAACCGGCAGGCGTTTCTCTTGCATTTAGCAGTGAATCGAGGGCCCTCTTCCCACAGGGCGTTGGATTTATTGCTAAAGGTGGGATCGCATGCCGGGAGAGAGTATGGAGGTTATATACTCATGTTTGAAAACTACCGCGTATTCGAAACGACCTTTGCCGGGCAGAAGATCTCCTTTGAGACAGGGAGACTGTGCGGACTGAGCAACGGCTCCTGCCTGGTTCGCTACGGCGAGACCACCGTAATGGTCAACGTCACCATGTCCGAGAAGCCCCGTGAGGGCATCGACTTCTTCCCCCTGTCTGTGGACTATGAGGAGAAGCTGTATTCCGTGGGCAGAATTCCCGGCTCCTTCCTGAAGCGGGAAGGCCGCCCCAGCGAGAAGTCTGTGTTGACCTCCCGCTGTGTGGACAGGCCCATCCGCCCCCTCTTCCCCAAGGATCTTCGCAACGACGTAACCGTCGTCATGACTGTTCTCAGCGTAGAGCAGGATTTCCAGCCCGACATTGCCGGTATGCTGGGCACCTCCTTTGCCATTTCCATCTCCGACATTCCGTGGAATGGCCCCATTGCCGGGATCAACGTAGGCCTGGTGGACGGGGAAATCATCCTCTGCCCCAACGCCGAGCAGCGTGCCAAAACCGACCTGGATCTGATGGTCGTAGGCACCCGGGATAAAATCTGCATGATCGAGGCCGGAGCCAATCAGGTCAAGGAAGATGTCATGCTGAACGCTATCAAAACCGCCGATGTGGAACTGAAAAAGATGGTGGCCTTCATCGAGTCTGCACAGGCCGAAATCGGCAAGCCCAAGAAGGAGTTCACCTCGGTCGAGGTGGATCCCGATATGTTTGAGGCCATCAAGGGCTTCGCCATCGAAAAGGTTCGCTATGCCCTGGATACCGACGACAAGAACATCCGCGAGGAGCGGCTGACCCCTGTGAAGGATGAAATTCACGCCGCCTTCGACGAGAAATATCCCGAGCAAATCGGAATGATCGACGAGTGCATCTACAAGCTGCAAAAATATGTGGTGCGCCGCTGGCTGCTGGACGACGGCAAGCGTGTTGACGGCCGCAAGCTGGACGACATCCGCCCCCTGGCCGCAGATGCTGGCATTATCCCCCGCGTACATGGCTCCGGCCTCTTCACCCGGGGACAAACCCAGGTTCTGACCATCACCACCCTTGGCCCTGTCTCCGATTCCCAGCGCATTGACGGCCTGGATGACGTGGACAGCAAGCGGTATATGCACCAGTACAACTTCCCCTCCTACTCCGTGGGCGAAACCCGTCCCTCCCGTGGCCCCGGCCGCCGGGAAATCGGACACGGCGCACTGGCGGAGCGGGCCCTTGTTCCCGTGCTCCCCTCTGTGGAGGAGTTCCCCTATGCCTACAGGCTGGTATCGGAGGTTCTCAGCTCCAACGGCTCCACCTCTCAGGGTTCCATCTGTGCATCCACCATGTCCCTGATGGATGCGGGCGTGCCGATTAAGGCACCGGTTGCCGGCATCTCCTGCGGTCTCATCACCGAGGGCGACCGCTGGATGACCATGGTGGACATCCAGGGGCTGGAGGATTTCTTTGGCGACATGGACTTCAAGGTAGGCGGCACCCATGAGGGCATCACCGCCATCCAGATGGACATCAAAATCGACGGCCTGACCTACGAAATCATCGAAGAGGCCTTTGAGAAATGCCGCAAGGCCCGCATCTATATTCTGGACGAGATCATGCTCAAGGCGCTGCCCGCTCCTCGCGAGGAGCTGTCCAAGTACGCGCCCAAGATGCTGACCCTGACCATTGACCCGGAGAAAATCCGCGAAGTCATCGGCTCCGGCGGCAAGATCATCCAGCGGATTTGCGCGGAATGCGACGTTAAAATCGACATCGAGGACGACGGCAAGGTCTTTGTTCTCAGCACCGACATTGAAAATGCCCGCCGCGCTGTGGGCGTCATCAAGACCATCGCCTCCGACCCGGATGTGGGCGCGTTCTACAAGGGCAAGGTTACCCGCATCATGAACTTCGGCGCCTTTGTGGAAATTGCCCCCGGCAAGGAAGGCCTTGTCCACATCTCCAAGCTGGATATGGGCCGGGTTGAGAAGGTGGAGGACGTGGTCTCCGTCGGCAGCGAGGTGCTGGTAAAGGTCACCGAAATCGACCAGCAGGGCCGCATCAACCTTTCCCGCCGCGACGCTCTCATCGCCATGAAGAAGAAGGAAGAAGAGAGGGCCCAGGCCGAAGGCGGCAGCGAGGAAGCATAACGCCGGATTTGTGTATCACAGTTTAATATAGTGAACCGGGCAGCCGATGAGGAAATCGGCTGCCCGGTTTTTTGATTACGCTAGCTATGAATGCATAGGTGCACCCATAAAGGCCTCCTTATACCCCGCATTTCAACAAAGATTGGGATTACCCCCCATAATCCAGCTCGCACAGCCCCAACTCCTCCACCAGGTCCCGCAGCTGCAGCAGGTCGGCGAAGGAATCCACCTTGTTGGCTGGGTACCGCAGCAGCGCCGCCGGGTGGTAGGTGCCCATAAACCACACACCGTTTTTCTGGGTAAATTGCCCGTGCTCCCGGGTCACCCGGAAATTGGGGTTGATGAGAGTCTGGGCAGCAATCCGTCCCAGGCAGACGACGATTTGCGGGCGAATGATCCGAAACTGTTCCCGCAGATGATCCAGGCAGGCGCTGATCTCCTCCGCCGCCGGATCCCGATTTTGAGGCGGTCGGCACTTGACAACATTGGCGATGTACACATTGGATTTGCGGGAGAAACCGGCGGCAATCAGCATTTTATCCAGCAGCATACCGGCCTGCCCTACAAAGGGCTCTCCCTGCTTGTCCTCGTTAGCGCCGGGGCCTTCCCCCACCAGCATGATTTTGGCGTGGGGATTGCCGGTGCCAAATACCACCTGCTTGCGCCCTTCACACAGGCCGCAGCCGGTGCAATCGGCAATGGAGGCCGCAAACGCTTCCAACTCCGGGTGCATATAAAACCTCCATTTCCATCTATGTGATCCGTCGGCGATACCGGTTACAGATCCATTTGCAGGCTGTTCTCATCCACGGCAATGACGATGCCGCTGAGAGGCCCCAGCATGCCGTTTTCAAAGCTTCCGGCTAAAAAGAAGATATCCTGCTTGCGGTAAATCAGGGGCAGGTACAGATGCCCCGGCTTATCGGAGCGGTTGACGGCAAACAAAATCCGGCATGTGGCGCAGGAGCGGATAAACAGGCAGACCGGCTCGGTAAAGACAGCGGGCTCAAAGGCCGCGTCCTCAAAGATGGGATATTGACGGCGCAGCTCACCCAACCGGCTGATTTGGGCAATGAGTTCGCCGTTCTGGTGTCCCCAGGGATAGCAAACCCGGTTAAAGGGATCCCGATAGCCACTGAGACCGGCCTCATCGCCGTAATACACACAGGGTGTCCCCGGCAGGCCAAACAGCAGGATGGAGGCCAGCACATACATCCGGCATGCCTTGTTGTAGGCATCCAGAGAAAGGTAATGGTGAGCCTCCTGCCATTCCCGATTTTTCCCCTCCATGGATTCCCCCACCAGCTGTGTGAGAACCCGAGGGGTGTCGTGGGTGGAAAGCATATTCATCAGCCCGCTGATGACAGGCCGGGGATAATTTTCCAGCACCTGCATCAGGGTCTCGTAAAAATACTGCCAATTTCCATAGCGGATGTAGGCAATCAGCGCGTTCATCACGGGATAGTTCATGATGCTGTCAAACTGCCCGCCCAGCAGATACCGGCGGCGAACGCCGTAGCTGACCTTGTTGGAGGCATCCTCCCACACCTCGCCGATGAGGACGCAGTCAGGGCTCCAGGCTTTGACACAGCGGTTGATGGCGTCGATGAAGGCATCGGGCAGTTCATCGGCCACATCCAGCCGAAAGCCAGCCGCCCCCAGCTTCAGCCAATGGCGCAGCACACCGGTTTCGCCGCAGATAAACTCGATGTAGGATGGCTCCATCTCGTTGACATTGGGCAGCGTCTGAAAGCCCCACCAGCTTTCGTATACATCCGGGTAGCGGGAGAAGGCGTACCACGGGCGATAGGGGCTGTCCGGGTCATTGTAGGCGCCGCCGTCCCCATAGCGCCGTTCCCGGTTGAAGTAGATGCTGTCGGATCCGGTGTGGTTGAACACGCCATCCAGTATGACGGAGATGCCGTGCTTTTTCGCCGTGGCGCACAGCCGCCGAAAATCCTCATTGGTGCCCAGCAGCGGATCCACATTCATATAGTCCGCCGTGTTGTACCGGTGGTTGGAGTGCGCCTCAAAAATGGGGTTCAGGTACAGGATGGTAACACCCAGAGACTCCAGATAATCCAGCTTGTCGATGATGCCCTGCAAATCCCCGCCGAAGTAGTCGTTGTTGAGAACCTCCCCCCGGGAATCGGGCCGCCAGTAGGGCAGACCGCCCCAGTCCCCGCCGCGGAGCACCCTGTCCTGGGGGACGTTGTCCTTGGGTACGCCGCTGTTGCAGAAGCGGTCGGGGAAGATTTGATAGAACATGCCCTCCCGCAGAATGGGGGGCGTTGTCATTTCCGCGTGATAGACCGTCAGCTGCCAGAGCATGCCGTCGTCGGCAAAGTCGGCGGTGTTGTCGGCCTTGCGCTTGATGCTGAACACCTTCCCGCCGGACACCACCTCAAAGCAATAGGCAAACAGGCCCGGCTCCATGGGGCGAAAGACGCAGGAGTAGATGTTGGTGATGAAATTGGAAAAGGCGTATTCCATGGGAATCACCTGATAGGGAGTGTCCCAGTAATCCATTTTATAGATGGTCAGCTCCGGGTCTTTGTCGATGCGCATTTTGGGCAGATGGATGCTGAACTGTATGTTTTGCCCGTGGGGGCAGGCACCAAATGGGGATTTGTACTGCAAATCCCTGCTGTCAAAAATGGGTCTCATGTGAC
>JAJDGX010000141.1 GCA_030265885.1 Ruminococcaceae bacterium OttesenSCG-928-L11
GGGGGTTGTGCCGGTGTATTGCTTGAATTTCCGGATGAAGCTGGAGCCGCTGGCATAGCCGGTTTCGGTGGCGATTTCCGTGAGAGGCATGTCGGTATGCTTGAGAAGGCCCAGGGCGTAGTTCATTTTCCGGGCGGTGATGTACTGAATCAATGTGGTGCCTGTGTGGGATTTAAAATAGGAGCTGATGTTGGTGAGGCTCATGGAGAAGGCATCGGCCAGGGACTGGACGGAGAAATCCCGCTCCAGATAGTGGTCGTCGATGTAGCTGCGGATGCGCTCCAGAGTCTCATCCGATTTGGGGGCGCCGTTGTTGAGGGTTTGCAGCACCTTTTCGTACAGCTGCTCCATGGTTTGGATGTGCCACAGCACGTCGCTGCTGCGCCCCACCGATTGAACGGAGCGCTGGGTCAGATAGCTGCCTGCAACGGCGTTGTCCCCGGTGTCCAGCAATATTTTTATCAGGGCGTTGATGACGTCAAAGCACACACAGGTGCGGATGAAAATGGCCACATCCAGATTGTCCACATACCGGCGCAGGGTTTCGTAGCTGCGGGTGAACTGCCCGGCGTCATGGGCGTGGGCATATTGGCGCATGGTGTCGATTTCCTCGGTGGGGTAGTGGATGGCGGACTGGGCGGAGGGCCCCTGGCCGTACACCACCACAGGGCGGCCGGTGGTGGCCTGAATGTACTCGGCGGCGGACACCGCCTCGATATAGCGGCTGTACAGGGTGGAGACCTCGCTGGTGGGGCGGCTGACGCCGAAGCAGACGGAGACATTGCAGGTCTCGGCAATCTCCTGAACCGTTTCCAGAAAGGCTGCCTGCAGCTCCTCCGGGTTGTCGTCGTCGGTGCCGCACAAAAAGACATGATTCAGGGAGCCGATGGCGGTGGTGGACTTGACCTCGAAGTGCACCGACAGCTTTTCGCTGACAATCTGGGAGAGCCCCGGGGTCTCCCGGCCGGCCCCGGCCAGTACCGCCACCAGCAGATACGCGCTGTGGAAGGAGACGCCGTGGGCCTTGGCATGGTCGTTGAAGGCCGCCACTGTCTCGAATTTCCCCTGCAGCAGTTCCCGCAGCAGGCTGTCGCGGACGTGGTGGGCCGATTCCTCCAGCCGCTGCTCCAGCCCGTAGCTGAAGTCGTTCAGGTAGGCGATGGCCATCTTGGCCGTGTCGATTTCGTCCATGCCCCGGCCCACGGGAATGGGGCTGCCGGAAATCATATCGTGAAGCTCCTTGATGGGGCGGTAATTGCGCCGGGACATAATGGCGATGATAAACAGGCACAGCACCAGCACCCCGCCGGTGTAGACCAGATAAATCAGCTGAAAGCCGCGAATTTCCTTCATGACCAGTTCGGTGGGCAGCAGGGTCAGATAGTACCAGCTGGTCTCCTCCGAGCGGCTGCCGCAGAGCAGATAGCCGTCGGTTTCCAGGGCAGTCTGTCGGTCAAGGGAGGCGAGGGGCAGCTCCTCCAGGGCGTCGATGATGGTCTCCGGCAGCGGGCGGGAGGCAAAGAACACCTCGCCCTGGCCGGTGAGAATCACAAAGATCTCGCCGCTGTCCACATCCAGCCCCAGCAGCCGGCGAAAGGCGCCCTCCTCAATTTGAATCAGCAGAGACTGGCTGTTGTAGGCCCCGCTGTCCCGCAGGGGCACCAGATAGGACAGCAGATTCTGGGTTTCCCTTCCGTTGAGGACGACAGGCTCAAAGGGGCGCCACTGCTCCCCGATCAGCTGCTCCATCTCTGTCATCAGCTGCTCCCGGGGCCAGGCGGGGTACCGGTAATGGAACTGCTCCACCGTCTCCTTTTGCACAATGGTGCGGGTGGAGATGATGGTGTCCAGATTCTTTTGATAAAAGTGGATGTTGTAAATCAGCTCGTTGGAGGAGCGCAGCATATGCAGCTGCCGCATCATGGAAAGCTGATGGCTTTTGTCCTCCGCCGCGCCGGGGTTGAACTGGTCACTGAGACGAATCTGAGTGGTCAAATTCTGGATCTGGGAAATCTGCCAGTCCAGCGTCCGGCCGGTTTGGGCGCTGCGAATGGAGTGGTTGAGCACCGTGTCCTTTTTGTAGGAGGAGACAAAGTAGAAGTTGAAAATAAAGAAGGACAGCAAAAAGGGGATCAGGAAAATAAGCAGGTACGAGAACAGGTACCGGTAAAAGGTGGCTTTGTCCCGCATTTGCCGTTTCAAAATCAATTTCCCCTTCCGCTGTGAAAATGCCAGTGTGTCCGGGGAAGAGCCTCTGCGCGCAAAGGCCCTCCCCCGGACAAGGATGATTCAGAGTAAGCTGCCGGATTTATCCGACGGTGTCGAAGTAGTGATCCAGCGCCAGCTGGCGAATTTCCAGGTACTGGTCGACCTTGGCGCTTTTCAGCGTGTTCTGGAAGCTGTCCCAGCTTTCATCGGTGACGCCGTTGATGATGGACTGTGCCACAAAGTTTTCGATCAGGGGCAGCAGGTCAGTCCAGATGGTGGTGGCCAGCTGCTTTTTGTCCTCGCTCTCGTAATAGCGCGTGTGGCCGGGGGTCAGCACGTCGTAGGTGATGACATCCATGTACTTCTCCATATAGGCCAGCTTGCGCTGGGGGGCCAGGTCGACGGTGCGTCCCTGAAGCACCTGATCCGGCAGCACCACAAAGGGAATCATATCCCGGATGGTGGTCTGGCGGCACCACTCCTCAAAGGTGAGGCCCTCCGGTGCCTTGTCGGAGTTCAGGTGGAGGGGGCCCTCGGCGGTGGTGGTGATGAGGCCCAGCTCCTCGGGGCCGTAGTTGACCTCAAAGGTGCGGTAGGCGGATTCGATGATGTAGTCGGCAAAGCGGATGAGCGCCTGGGGATTTTTGCAGGTTGTGGGGATGGTCATGCCCTCCGCCGTGGGGATGTTGGGGTTCTTGATCCAGGTGGGTGCGCCCTCCCGGCCGGTGAATACAGGGATGCTGTCGTAGGCCAGGGTGCCCTCGCCGGTGCAGTAGTCGTCGGCCCAGAAGCCGATGAGAGAACCGATAAGCTGGTGCTCGCCGCTGCCCTTGGCCTGCATTTCCGCCATGCCCTGGGTCAGGTTTTCGGGGTCAAAGAGTCCCTCGGCGTACAGGGTGTGGATGTACTCCAGCCCGTCCCGGAACTCCTGCCGCTGGGGGCCCAGCACATAGGTGGTTCCGTCCAGCATGGCGTAGTCCTGGTCGATGGCCAGGCCGAAGTTGCCAAAGAAGGGGAGCAGCATGTTGTTGTTGCGGTCCATGCGCATGACGAGGGGCAGCTCATCCGCCAGGCCGTTGCCGTTGGGATCCTGGGTTTTGAACGCCGTCAGCACGTCCTTGTATTCCTCCAGAGTGGTGGGCATGGAAAGACCCAGAGCCTCCAGCCACTCCGTGTTGAGGAACATCTGCTGGTTGACCTCCAGCCAGGGGGAGTTTATGCCGTGGGGGGTGGTGTACAGCTTGCCGTCCATGGCGGAGATATTGGCGCGGATGACCGGGTTGCTCAGCACCTGGGCGTAATTGGGCGCCCACTCCTCTATCAGATCGTCCAGCGCCATAAACTGACCGTTGATGTAGTGCTTCTCGGTGATGTCCTTGATGGATCGCAGAAACACATCGGGCAAATCGTTGCTGGAAATCAGCAGGTTTACCTTCTCATTATAATTGCTGGCGGGAATTTCTTCAAACTCAAAATAGAGATTGGTGCGACTTCCCAGTTCCTGCCACATGGTCAAATCCTTGGCGGGAGTTTTCAGATAGGGGTTGATGGACACAACGGTGCGGAAGGTTTCCGGCTCCTTTACAATGGGAAGGCCCTCCCGGTACACATTGCCAACCTGACCGTCGTCCGCCGCAGCCTCCTGGGCGGGCTGGGAGGTACTGGCGGCGGGGGTGGTGCCACTGCTGGCGGTGGATTCTCCGGCGGAGCCGCCGCAGGCGCTGAACAGGGATGCGATGCAGGCCAGCGCGGCTACCGTGCAAAGCAGTTTGATTCCTTTCTGATGCATGTACTCTTCCTCCTAACAAAATATACAATGTCCGTATGCATGCGGGTTATCCCTTTACCGCCCCCACCATAATTCCCTGGGCGAAATATTTCTGGAAAAAGGGGAATATGGCTAGCAGCGGCGCGGAGGACACCACGATTACGCCGTATTTGATCATGTCGGCCAGCTTTTGCTGCTGGGCCAGCTCGTTGAGACTTTCGATGCTTACCTCTGTCTGGGAATCCCGCACCGACTGCGCCATAATCAATATTTCCCGCAGCACCAGCTGCAGGGGGTAATACTTGGAATCGTTGAGATACATCATGGCGTTGAAGTAGGCGTTCCACTGCTGCACAAAGGCATACAGTGCCAGCACGGCCAAAATGGGCTTTGCCAGCGGCAGCACAATCCGGAAAAACACCTGGATCTGGTTGGCGCCGTCAATGGCTGCCGACTCGTGAAGCTCCGGGGGGATGCTGTTCTCAAAAAACGTGCGGGTAATGATGATGTAAAAGGCCGACATGGCCCCCAGAATGCAGATGATGGCGGGCTTGTTTATCATACCGATGTTGCGCACCACAATATAGGTGGGGATAAGCCCGCCCCCAAAGTACATGGGAATCAAAAACAGGGCGCTGAACAGCCGGCGCCCCACCAGGGAGCGGTTGGACAGGGGATAGGCCGCCAGTACATTCAAGCACAGGCTTAGGGCCATAAACCCAAAGGAATACAGGATGGTGTTCCGGTAGCCGGTCAGCAGTCGGCTGTCCCGAAAGACCCGCTGATAGCCGGCCAGGGAAAAGCCCTTGGGATACAGCAGCACCTGGCCGGAATTGGTGTAGACCGGGTCGCTGACGGATGCGATAATCATAAAATACAGGGGATACGCCACGGCGATGGCGATGGCAATCAGCAACAGGGCGACCAGCCCGTCGAACACATAGTCTGAGCGGGTGTTGCGAAATCGGTTCATCTCTCTCCTCCTCTGCGCGGGAACGGGGTGCCCTATACCACGCTGATTTTTGTGGCCTTGCCGGAGATAAAATTGGCTGCCATCAACAAAACAAAGTTGATGATGTTGTTAAACAGCCCGATGGCGGTGGTGTAGCTGATTTCTCCGCCCTTGATGCCCAGGGTGTAGGTGTAGGTGGAGATGATTTCCGAGACCATGATATTGGCGGAGTTCTGCATCAGATAGACCTTTTCAAAGCCCACGCTCATGATGCTGCCAATGTTCATAATTTGCAGAATGACAAATGTGGGGATGAGCACCGGAATGTCGATGGCCCAGACCCGCCGCCATTTGGACGCGCCGTCGATGACGGCGGCCTCGTGAAGCTGCACCTCGGAACCGGCCAGGGCAGCAGTGTAGATGATGGAGTTCCACCCGGCATTTTGCCATACGCCGCTCCACACATACAGGTGGCGGAAGTATTTTTCCTCGGTCATAAAGTTGATGGGAGTCCCGCCCAAATAATCCCGCATGACGATGTTGATAAGTCCCGTGCGGGGGGAGAGAAACACCATCAGCATTGCCACCAGCACCACTACCGAAATAAAGTAGGGGGCATAGGCGATGGTCTGCACTGTCTTGGATGCCCGGGAACTGCGGCAATATTGAAAGGCAATCGCCAGCAGAACCGGGATGGGCATCCCCGCCAAAAAGGAGTAGATGCTCAAGAACAGCGTGTTTTTCAATATGGTGCCGAACATGTAGGAATCGAAGAACCGGCGAAAATGCTCCAAGCCCACCCAGGGACTGCCGAACATCCCCTGCATGGGGTTGTACCGTTTAAAGCTCATCACCAGACCCGCCATCGGCGCGTACCAGAAGATGGCCGCGTATACCAGACAGGGAATCAGGAACAGGTACAGCATCCAGTTGACGCGAATGCGTTTGAGCAGCGAGGCTCCCCTGGTGCCGGAGACCGTGCGCACAGGTTCCGCTTTTGCAGTGGACAACTCATCACCTCTCTTTTGTTTTCTGCCATGTTCCATTGTATCTCCCAAATATTTTGTTGTATATAGACAATTTTCCCGGTGGATGTTCATAATTTCAAACCCATATGCAAAAGCGGACTCTCATCGGCTTTTTCCCGCCGGTTTCCGCCATACACATTATTTTTTTGATATACATTTTTTCAACCGGGGCGCTGTGGGGGCTGCTTTGGTGGCCGTAGAGAAAAGCAACGGATCTAGAATGGGGCGTTGCATGCCGCCCATTCGGGCGGCTTTAAACCCCATTTAAGGGGATGATCCCCTTAGGAATCCCGCAATTGAAGTTTATGGGTTTGGAGTTTCTTGTCTCGCATCTTAAAAAGA
>JAJDGX010000142.1 GCA_030265885.1 Ruminococcaceae bacterium OttesenSCG-928-L11
TTGGTGCCTGTGCCGCCGGGGGCTTTGCACTGGCAACGATGCTGTAGGGCGTTTGACGCCGGTGGCGTTGCTGGAACTTGACCGCACGACCTGCGGTGTGCGGGGGATGGCTTATTCCTGCCAGTTTTGGATCAAAACCTCGGTTACGTCGCCGCGGCCGGCGGAGTTGGAGTTGATGGCCCGTTTGGCTTGTACCGTGTGGATGTGAAAGCAGGGGGCGCTGTAAAGCTCCCGGATAAATTCCGTGTCCGAGTTGCTCAGCAGACATTTGGCGCCCCGTTCCGTCAGGCGTATAGCGGTATCCCGCAGCCTGCGCTGATCCGCCTCCGTGAAGCCATCCGGCTGGTAGCCGGTAAAATTGGTGTTTCCGGGGCTGTGATAAGGGGGATCGAAATAGACAAACGCGTCCTCTCCGGCCCCCTCGACTGCCTGCTCAAAATCGCCGTTGCAAATCTCGACAGCATTGTCCCGCAAATACCGGCTGACCGCTCGCAGCGTGCCTTCCTCGCAGATGGCGGGGTTGCGATAGCGTCCATAGGGGACATTAAAGAGCCCCTGGGAATTGACCCGGTACAGGCCGTTGTAGCAGGTTTTGTTCATGAAAATCAGCCGGGCGGCTTTTTCCACATCCGGCAGCGCATGAAAAGCGTCGGGCTCCCTGTCCATCTGGCGGATGGTGTAGTAATACTCCCGGCTGTTCTGCCGCTGATGCTCCCGCAGAGCCGCCACCAGCGCGTCTACTTCATCCCGTATCATGCGATAGGTCAAAATAAGCTGGCTGTTAAAATCGTTGATGACCGCCCGTGTGGGATGCAGCTCAAACAAGACAGCCCCCGCTCCTACAAAGGGTTCGTAGTAGGTGCGATCCGCAAAATCGGCAGGCAAATGCAGCCGGATTTGCGGCAGCAGCTGCCGTTTCCCACCGGCCCACTTGAGATAGGGCTTGAGTGTTTCCTCTGTTCCGGGCATGTCCAACCTCTTTCCCCACCGAATTTGACCCCGGCCATTCCGCTGCCGGATAGGACACAGCGCCTCCCTGGGCGCACACATATCTCATAGTATACCACAATTGGCTTCGAATGAAAACACCTGTTCCAGGGGGAGAGTGTTCTGGTCACAAATCACAAAATTGAGAGGAAAGTGTTTGATTTTATGCTGGAATGAGAATGGGGACTTCCTCTTTTTTTGTGACAATGCTATAATACTATTATGCGGTAGCGTGGCAGCGAATGATTCGGGTGTGGCCTGTCGCACAAAACAGATACGCAATCAATGGTTGGATGTCGCCGGTAAAGAACTGGGTAAGGAAAAGCGGAAATGGAAATGGAATCAAACAGTTTGGCGCCGAGGAAGCCGGTCATGGATCGACTGGATTCCCTGACGGATAAGAGAATTGTGTACATACAGGCTCCGGCGGGCTACGGAAAGACCGTGGCGGCGTCCCTGTGGCTGGAAGGGCAGCGGCGGGAAAAGGCGCTGGTTACGCTGGATCCCTTCGACGATGAACCGTCGGCACTTTGCCGGCGGATTTGTATGGCGCTCTCCCAGCTGGATCCGGCCAATGAAGCCATTCGGCGGGGGGCGGAGTTCACAGCCGATGGCCAGTGTCGGTGCGCCCCCCTTATTTTAGAGAATGCCCGGGCCGATCGGGCCGGGATTCTGGTGATCGACGATTTTCACCACCTGTCCGACCCGGCGGCTCACCGGCTGATGGAGGAACTGTACATCGGCCTGCCCCGGGCCATGCGATGGGTGATCATCAGCCGCACGGCGCCGCCGCCATGGATGGCCGCCGCCCGGGAAAGAGGGGAGCTGGGCCAGATTACAGCCGGGCACCTGCGGTTTGACACAGAGGAAATTCGGAGCTATTTCGCCCGGAACGGCGTGGCCATATCCACACCGGAGGCGGCAAAGCTGGCCCGTCGCACCGGCGGCTGGGCCATGGGCATCGGCGCTGCCCTGCTGACGGCGGAGGATACCGGCCGGGAGCCCCTGCTGCGCCATCTCAACCAATACATCAAAACCCAGATTTGGGATGGCCTCGATGCCGATACCCGCACATTTCTGCTGCACTGCGCCTCTCAGGAGGAGCTGACCCCGTCCCTGTGCCGGGCCATGACCGGCAACCCCCACAGCGGCGAACTGCTGGAGGAGTTGACGCGGGACAAGGCGCTGGCCGAGCGGGACGCGGAAGGCACCTACCGGCTTCACCCCCTGTTCCGCGATTTTCTGCTGGAGCAGCTGCTGCGGGAGGGCCCGCAAGAGGAAATCCGGCAGCTGACGACGGCGGGCCGCTGGCATTTGAGCAGGGGGAACTACTACCGGGCGGCGGAGTCGTTTGCAGGCTGCGGCAATCGGGACGGCGTCGTGGAGACCTTTGTGGGGATCGTATTCCACGACCGAAATCAATTTGACATTGAGCGGCTGGGGGCTGTTATCGGCTCGACTTTGGACGAAAAGCTGGCGGAGGCCAATCCGTTCCTGTATTTTATGCTGGCGTGGGCCGCTTGTGTAGAGGGGCGGCCCCAGGACATGCTTCGGTATCTGGACAGGTACTATGAGGCGTGGCCGCAAATCAATGCCCGTTACCCCGACAAGGCGCGGCACTTGTCGTATCTCAGCCTGCTGGATCCCCGCATTCCGCTGCGGCTGGCGGCGGGACATGTGCGCAGCCTGGGGGCGGAGCCACAGGTAGTCACCGGCTCGGTTACCCATCATCTGCCGCTGTTTCACCGCTCCTTCCGGGATTTCTCCGAGTTGGCCGTGGGGGATGTGGAGACCAATGTCCGCCAGTTTACCCGGGCCTCGCTGCCTATGCTGGGGGAGGAGACGGAGGTATACGCCGACTGTCTGCTGGGGGGCCTGTATTACGAGCGGGGCGAGTTGAGCCGCGCTCTGGAACGGGCGCAGTCCGCCGTGCGAAAGGCAGGGGAGACCTTCACCGCCGGGGAAATATCCACCGAGGCCCGGTTTTGCGCGCTGATGCTGTTGGCCCATGTGTACCGGGCCATGTGGCGCTTTTCCGACGCGGAACAGGTAAGCTGGCGGCTGCGGGCCCTGCCGGAACGGGATAAATCCGGGCTGCTGGCCTTTAATGTGGATGCCTGGCTTCACCGCTGCCGCATCGCAGACGGCGACGATTCCGCCGCCGAGCAATGGCTGGCTCGGCAACAGGCCAGCCCCTACGAGCTGCTGCACCTGTCCCGGGCCTATGGCCTGTATACAACGGTGCGGGCCTATATCGCGCTGGACAGGGTGGACTCCGCCATCATCCTGCTGAACCGCATTTGCAACCAGGCCCGGGAATACAGCCGCAGTCTGGACGAAATCGAGGCCTATATTCTGCTGGCCGACTGCTACGGCAGAAAGGGCCGGGTCTACCGGGAGGAAGCGGCAAAAAATCTGAGCCGTGCCATCGCCCTGGCCGCCCCATACGAATACACCCAGATCTTTTTCCTGTACGGGGCTCTGCTGGAGCCCCTGCTGCACCAGTTATCCGCCCAGCCATGGGAGAAGGACTTCCCGGCGGCCTTTGGCGAAAAGCTAATCCGCCAGATGGAGTCGGTGGCGCGACATGTGGCGCCGACGGGCAAGCGGCACCGGCAGACCGTCTCCTACACCCGCCAGCAGCAGGCAGTGATGCGTCTGCTGTGCGAGGGCAAAAGCTACCGGGAAATCGCCGGCAGCCTGGGCATCAAGTTTTCCACCGTCCGCTCCCACATCGAACTCATCTACAAAAAGCTGGAGGTGGCCAACGAAACCGAGGCTGTGCTGAAAATTCGAGAGCTGGGCCTGCTGGAGGACGTGGGGTAGGGGAGAGGTTGCCCGAAATATTTCTGACGAACACGGCCGCGTCTAAAACCAGACGCGGCCGTGTTTTACGTTATTATGAACCGAAAGGGTCCAAGTCGCCGCGCGCGGCGACATATACCCCGCCCAACTTTGTTGGGTGTGCCCCTATGGGGCGATCCATAATCCCCTTTCGCCCCGCAGGGTGGTATCGTGATCTTGATACCCCGTCTGCTTGCAGCGGGGAGGTTCATTGTCTTAATACTTTACATAGCGGCCGGGAATCTCCTCATAGGTGCGGCAGAAGAGGGTATATTGGCCCAATCCGGAGCGGCCAAAGCTTTGATCCAGCTGAGGATCAAAGGCATAGGCGATGCCGTCGATTTCGATTTCCGCCCATTCGTGGTGAGTATAGCCGCCGCCGCTGCGCTTGGTCTGGCCCTTGACCAGATACGCGTTGAAGCCGATTTTTCGGGCCATCAGGATAAACGCGGAGGCATAGGCATTGCACAGCCCCGTATTGGCGCTGAGAGCCACTGCCCCAAAGCCCTCCAGCTCCCCATAGGCCTGATAGATTTTCCGGCAGGTGGTGGAGCCGATGGAGGCACCGAGATTCCGCATATGGGAGCCATAGCTGCAATGCTCCAGCAAGTAATCGTAGCAGGCCATCAGCTGGGTAAAGGCATCCCGTTCCTCATCCTCGTTTTCCAGGGGGGCGTATTCCTCCAGAATTTCCGGGATCAGCTGATCCAGATATTCATCCAGCGCCTGAGAGCGGGGACTTTTGGCATCCAACTCCGCCCCGTTGACAATATCGATTCGCGGATCGGTCGATGACAGTGCCTGTGCCGGCATAACAGCCGCCAGCAGACAAATCACACACAAAACCAAAGCCAGCCCTTTTCTCAACAGCTGTGCCATGAAACCCCTCACATTCCTGGCCGGAGCAAGATGCATACACGCAAAAACAGGCGCATTCCGGCCGATATGCGCACTGTGGGACAAGCCGGCGATACGAGCCGCAGCCTGTCGATTCTGGGGAATATTTTACCTCATTTGTCGAAGTATGTCAAATCGGTTGTTATCCCGCCGGAGACCAATTTTCACTTTTTTTGATTTTCTGTCACAAATGCTGTTCAAAATCGCAATATTGTGCTATACTGTGATCGATTGCGAAATGTAACCGTTTGGATAGCTGTCGTCAGCCCGCCTGGTACGCCATTATAGCTCCCCAAAAAACACCCCCACAGGCCGGCAAGCATGAGCGGAGAATCCCAAACACAACCCCAGGGCCGGCAGAACCGGCATATGATGAGGGCGGAGTTTAAAATGACTGTAAAACTGCGGGAAAAGTGGCATTCCCTTTTTGTAGATGTATCGGATGAACTGAGCACAGAGTTTGCCAGGCACTGCGCACAGAAAAACGCGTGGCGGTTTTCTCTGCTGCCGGTTTTCAATATTTTCACACAGGTTGCCTGTTTTTTCATTTACCTGTATGTATATCCTGCCAGCTTTCCCGACAAGGTGCAGCTGGAGCCGGTGCGATTTTCTGTGTTTTCCATGGTATACATTGCGTCCAATATTGTATTCTTCATCCTGTTCAACCGTGTGCGACAGGATGAATCCCGACCGGACTATGTTGCACGCAGCCACGCGCTGACTCTGACATTTTTGGCCGCATATGTGGCATTTGAAAGCTACGAGACCATTTTAGAAGTGGAAATATCCGGCAATATTTACCGGTTTCTGGCTACATTTTTCATGGTGGCCTTTCTGCCGGTGCTAAAGCGGCGGGTAAAGGCGCTGTATCTGATTGCCTTCACCGTCTTTGTTGAATGTGGCTTTAGCTATATCATCAGCCAGGGCCATCCCTCCAGCAATCGCTATCAGGAGATTATTTTCCTGTTCCTGCTGGTATGTCTGGTGGTGTCCAACATCACCTATGGCACCACTGTCCGCACCTTTGAGCTGCAATACAGTCTGCTGGCTGTCAACGAGGAGCTGCGAAAGGCCAATGAGAGGCTGGAGCATCTGGCGGTCATCGATCCCCTTACCGGCATATCCAACCGGCGGGCCTTTGACCAGTATATGACTCTGGCCTGGCGCTCGGCATACCACGACAAGCGGCATTTGACTGTCATTATGATCGACATCGACAACTTCAAAAGCTACAACGATACCTACGGCCACCAAAAAGGCGACGATTGCCTGTGTGCCGTAGCCACCTGCATCAAGGGGTATTTCCACCGGGAAACCGATATGGTGGCCCGATACGGCGGCGAGGAGTTTATCGTGCTGTCGGTGCAGGAGACCACCGCCCACATGCAGGAGCGGGCAGAGTCCATGCGCAAGGGGGTAGAGGCTCTGGGGCTGGAGCACCGCAACGGCTCCGCCGACGGAGTGGTCACCATCAGCGTGGGGCTTTCCACGGCTATTCCATCGGAAAATATCCGCTATGAGGAGCTGATCAAGGAGGCGGATGACGCATTGTATCAGGCG
>JAJDGX010000143.1 GCA_030265885.1 Ruminococcaceae bacterium OttesenSCG-928-L11
CGGCGGTGGATATGGCGCGCATTTACGCGGTGCGGGGCATTGTGAAAAACGCCAACCAGCTGGCCGCCAATACGGCGCTGTCCTACTACGACGGCCTGCTCAAGGATGTGTACGGCCTCTACGCCATCTCCCAGCAGGATCCCGAACTGGGCCAGCTGCTGGACGACTACGTCAAGGCCACCGTGTTCCACGAATCGGAGGGCACGGCCGCCTTCACCTTTTTCCGGGGCCAGTCGGCCTCCACCACGGAGCTGCTGAAGATAAAGGGCTCCAACCTGGCAAACCCCGCCGTTCTGCGCAAGCAGATCGAGGAGTACATGAAATTTCGGGGCCCTGTCATCATTGTCCAGGGCCTGCTTTCCAAGGTGGAGCAGTTCACCAAGCTAAAAAACGACACCGAAGCCATCTATGAAAAAATGCAGGTCGACGAGGACTTCGAGGAGTTGAGCGACAAGTACGAGGAGCTCTACTACCGCCTGCGCTACAACGACTACTACATCTATTTCCTCGGCGATAACAAAGAAAATCCGTCCGGGCTGGAAATCCGGACTTACAATGATATCAACAAGGAACTGGTGAAAATGCCCCCCAACATCCGAAAGGCGCGGCAGGCCCAGCTGGACTATGCCGAGGCCTGGGCCGAGATGGAGGAGTTGGGCGATCGGCCCGAGGACGGCACCGAGGAAGAGCGGGCCGAGTACGACCAGAACAAGCAGACGATTCAGGCCAAGCTGGATAAGCACAAGAAGGATTTTGAGGACGGCACCATGGAGGTGGGCGCCGCCGCCCACGCCATTCAGGATGACGTCAAATACGCCATCAACTGCGGGGACTGCGGCTCCAACTACTATCGTTCCGGCCATACCTCCGGCTGTTGCCTGCACTCCTACAAGGACAACCTGGAAAAGCTGGTGACGCTGGCCAATGACATCGACGGGGACATCGCCGACCTGAAAGCCAGCATCCAGGAGCTGGAGGGCAAGCTGGACAACTGCTCCGACGCCCTCGCCGGCGACGAAAGCAGCGGTATGCGCTATGAGTTAAAGCAGTACGAGGCATTCTTTTTCGAAGGCCTGCCGGAGCTTATTTCCACGCTGAAAACCAAAAACACCACCTATCTCAACAAGGTGGAGAGCCACCTGAATTACGACATTTACTTCGGCTCACTCAGCAACGGATACGCCATAACGGATCCCTCGTCCTCCGCCAGCATGGCAACCCTGCGCAACCTCTTTCAGCAACTGAAATACGATTATGAGGTGCCCGAACACACCCGAGACGCCACGGATGAAAACGACCAGGCACATTTTATGCGCCTGTGGCCCATTGTGGTAGACTCGTGCCAATACGATCCCCACTACACGTTTACCGACGAGGACAACGCTATGCAGCGGTTCTCCGGTATGCATCCGGATGCAGAGGCGCTTTACATTCAACTCTCCAATATGTATCAGGTGGACGGAACCTCCGAGAAGCCGAAGAAAAGCGATTTCAAGGACATGATCAGCAAAATCGGCAAGGAGTTTTCCGGAAAACTGAAGAATCTTCCCGTTGATGCTCCAGGGGCAAACTCCATCCCGGACAATGTCTACCAGACTCTGCCCTCCCAGGGCAGCTACGACAGCACCGGCGAGGATCTGAACAACGTGGCCGGCGATGAGAACTGGGGCAAAATGGGCGACGACAAATCGGCCCTGACAGACGGGCTGGACACCGCCAAGTCCCTGTTCGACAAAATCGCCGACATCGGCGCGGCCGTGGCCGACAAGGGCCTGCTGCTGACCTACGACTCCGAGATGTTTTCCGCTTTCCCCACACTGAATCGGGACAAGGAAGCCAAATCCATGACCGAGATCCCCTTCAGCACCAAGATGAACTACCTGCTGGGGTCGGAGATGGAGTACCTGCTCATCGGCTCCAAAAGCGAGGTGACCAATCTGGCCGCCACCTCGGGCCTGCTGTTTTTAACCCGGTTTGTGTTCAACTACATCAGCACTTTCTCTGTTCCGGGCGTAAAGACTACCCTCAACGGCATTCAAGTGGCCTTTTCGGCCCTGGGCCCCTTTGCTGTAGTGGCCCGGGAGCTGGCCCGGGTGGGCATGGCCATGGCGGAATCGGTTCTGGATGTTCTGATGCTGTGTGAAGGAAAATCGGTAGCAGTGATAAAATCCTCATCCAACTGGCAATTTCTCAGTCTCAGTGTGTTGACCAACATTGCGCAGGATATGGCCAATGACGCGATTGAGACTGTTGTAGGCGGTGTCAAAAGGGCACTAATGGTTAAATTGAATGAGATAAAAGGCACATGGGGAAATGTCAACTCCGCTATCAATAGCCCCCTCAACCAGGCCCAGGAAATCGACGACATGGTCAGGAACCTGACCGGCGGCGACTTGGGGATAGGTGACAAGGCCAAAAACATGCAGGATAAGGTGAATGGCTTTGATTTCGCAAAAGAGATCGAAGGGTTTGAGAATACAATTGAAGGGTTTGAAACGCCTAAGATTGAAATCGACCTTGAAAGTGACTTTGAGATACCGCAGATAGCAGATAAGCCAAGGCTGTCGGATGCAGTCGAGCTGCTTTACGAGGACTACCTGCGCATCTACCTCTTCCTCATGGTAGACGGCGACACCCTGGGCAAGCGCACCAGCGACCTGATTGCCCTCAACCTGACCAACTACAAGCAAAAAATCTCGGAGAGCGGAGAGGCCGCCGATGTGGCCATGGGCAAGCTGGCCGCCGACAGCATCTACAAAATGAGCACCGCCGAAACCTTTGTGGGGGTCAAAACCACCCTGACCATGGACTTCCTCTTCCTGTCCATGGATCTGATGAAGGTGGAGACCGACGGCGGCACCGTGCGCCCGCCACAGCAATTCGAAATATCGGAAACCGATTACCGGGGGTATTGACGAGGTGAAAACAACAAGGGAGCCCGGCGCATCCGGGCAGGCAGTCCCCCGGCAGCTGGGCCGGGATGAGCAGGGCTACATCGTCGTCGAGACCGTCGGCGGCTTCACGCTGTTCATTTTGCTGATTACCAGCATCCTGATGCTGGTGAACATAGTCAGCGTGCAAAACCGTGTCCACTACGCGGTCACCCAAACCGCCCAGGAAATCTCCATGTACTGCTACGCCCTGGAGGTCACCGGCGTGGCCGACAAGCTCATCGGCTACAGCGAAACCGCCGACAAGGTGCGGGGGGAGATATCCGGCTTCAAAGACAGCCTGGAGGGCGTCATCGGCGGCATCGAAAACCTGTCCCCCGCCGACGTCACCAAAAGCGCCGAGGAAGGCGGCGACCAGCTGGACGGCTGGATACAGAATCCCAAGCAAACCCTGATGGAGTTTCTCCAGCTGGGGGCGGACGAGCTGAAAACCTTCGCCTTTCGAAATCTGTCGGAGATGCTGTTCAAAAAATACATCGTGTCCGAGGGCGTATCCTACGAACAGTTCCAGACCAACTGGGGCATCATCGACGGCTTCGATTTCAGCGGCACCCAGTTCCTGGCGCAGTCGGAGGACATCGAAATCGTGGTGACCTACAAGGTGGACTACACCTTTGGCGCCCTGCCGCTGCCCTTCACCGAGCTGACAATCTCCCACACCGCCAAAACCCGGGCATGGCTGGGCGGCGACGGCGAAACCTACGAATAAGCCGCGCCATTCGACTGTGCTGCGAAGCCCCACTATATTCCGCGGAAAGGCGGTTGACGCTTTGAATTTGGCCATAACCCTTGTGTTTCTTGTGGGAGGCATCCTGTGCCTTGTGGCGGGCCTGCGCCGTGCCGAGTGGGAGACAGACGGCTGGCGGACGGTGTTCGCGGGCCTCCACCCGGTCAATCTGGCCGTGTACATCGCGGTGCCGGTGTGCCTGCTGGGCCTGTGGGCCCTCCACGGCGACCACCTGGCCCCTCTGGCGCTGTGCCGGGCCCACCTGGTGCTCCTCACCGGCCTTGCCGCCTGCATCTCGGACATCCGGGAAAACCGCATCCCCAACACCCTGATTCTGGTCATGCTGGCCGGATGGGCGGTCACCACTCTGCCGGAGTTTTTCATCGACGTCCAGGGCGCGATTGTGGAGCTGCTGGCGGCGTTTCTGGGCTTTGTGGCAGGCGGTGCCATCTTCCTGCTGGTGTATGTAATCAGCAAAAAGGGCCTGGGCGGCGGCGATGTCAAGCTGATGGCCGCCATGGGGCTGTATGTCACGGTGCGCAATGTGTTCCCCGTCATGCTCAGCGGCTGCATTCTGGCGGCTGCCACGGGGCTGGTGCTGATTTTGACAGGCAAGCTGAACCGCAAGGATCCCATGCCTCTGGCCCCCTTTTTGTACGCGGGTCTGCTGCTGACGCTGGCCTTCAATCTATAACCCCAGAGTATCTCTGTCCCAAACTCATTTGCTGTATATGAAAGGAACGTGGATTTCCATTGATTACCGCAAAACGACTGCTGATTATTGCCGGGTGTGTCCTCCTGATGGTGGTTGCCTGGATTGTCCTGATCACCGCCCAAACCGACCGGGAACGGCAGGAAATCAACCTGCGGGACGCCCAGGCCTACATGGAGGATAAGGTGTTCGTCAAGGCGCAGCCCCTGCTGGAGACTGCCGCCTCCCTTCAGGCCGACCAAACCCTGAAGGCCAAGCTGCTCCTCAAGCAGGTGTACCTGGAGCTGCAGGACAGGAACAACTACACCGCCATGCTGGATACCCTGATGGCGGAGCCCAGCCTGGGCACAGAGATTTTCTGGGAGGCCGCCCAGTACTACCTTTCCACAGGCAAATACCGGGACGCCCTGGCCGTGCTGAGCAAGGGGGTGCTCCAAACCGGCGACGCCGAATTGGAGGCCTTCTACGAGGAAAACCGCTACAGCTATAACCAGGCCTATGTCCGCTTTCACGAGATGTCGGAGATCTGGCAGGGCACCGTGCGTGTCACCAACGACGGCCTGAGCGGCATCGCCTCCCTGGACGGTGAGCTGCTGCTGCCCTGCGTGTATGACGCGGTCTCCACCATGAGCGACGGCGTCGCGGTTGTCCGCAGCGGCAACGAGATTTTCGCTGTCAATCGGCGCAACCAGCGGACAGCCCTGCTGAAAACCGACAAAACCGTCACCGCCTTTGGCAACCTGGCCAATCAGCGGGTGCCCCTTCAAATCGGCGGCCAATGGCTGCGGGCCACGCCGGAGTTCCAGATGAGCGAGACCCTTTATGAGGAAATGGGCATGTACGCAGGCGGCTACGCCGCCGTTAAGGAAAACGGCAGATGGGGCGTCTGCAGCACCGGCGGCGAACCCCTTGTCCCCTCGGAGTACGACGCCATCGCCATGGATGAGTTGGGCCGCTGCTACGGGCAGGGCGCCGTGTTCGTCAAGCAGGGGAGCAGCTGGCGGCTCTACCGCAACGGCGCGGCAGGCGCCGATACCTACGAGGACGCCAAGCCCTTCCAGGACGGCTACGCCGCCGTCAAGCAAAACGGCAAATGGGGCTTTGTGGATGCCGAGGGCACCCTGGTGCTGCCCTGTCAGTGGGACGACGCCCGCTCCTTTGGCATGCATGTGGCGGCGGTTCGCTCGGGGGATCGGTGGGGCTATATCAACCGCTTCGGAAACCTGGTCATCGAGCCCACCTTCCAGGACGCCAAAAGCTTTTCCAGTGGCTATGCCCCCGTACAAACCGACACCGGCTGGACGGTTATCGCCCTGAAGGAGATGGTGGACTAATCGCCCCATCCGACACCTCCAACAATACAGGATACCGGGCACCTGCCCCATATTTGCGAAAGGACTGGTTGGGATTATGACGACGACGCGCTTTCAGATTGAGGAGAGGGGGGGACTGGCCGGGATTACCCTGGTTGTCCGCATCCCCGAGGGCGATTTGGACTACAAGGCCCTCCGCACCATACAGGGGGAGACCCCCAGCTTCATCATCCCCTTTCAGAGCCGGCAGGTGGACGGGGACGTGGAGCTGACCTACCAGCTGGGCTCCCTGAACAAGCTGGTCTATTTCTGCGGCTCCAAGCCCCGGGATCTGTACATCGACCTGTGGCTGAGCCTCATCAATCCCCTGACCCGCTGCGACGATTGGTTTATGAGCCACAGCAGCTTCCTGCTGGACTTGGACTACATCTACTACGACAACAACGCCCCCCGGGACGCCGTCAAATACCTGTATGTGCCCTCGGTGCGGCCCTGCACCGACTACGCCGGGCTCAAGCAGTTTGTGGAGGCCCTCTCCCAGAAGATCT
>JAJDGX010000144.1 GCA_030265885.1 Ruminococcaceae bacterium OttesenSCG-928-L11
AGGATTGGCCGGTGGTTTCCTCCAGCGCAGTGGCGATGGCCTGCAGGCTGGAGCCGTCCTCCCGCAGTTCTCGAATGGTCTGGAGGATTTCCGGTGTGGCCCGGGATTTGCGGCCGGCACCCCGTTCGTTGTGAGGCCGGGGGGCGGCGCCTCCCGCCTGCAGCTGCTGTTCCAGCTCCTCGTTTTTGGCCTTGCAGCCTTCCAGTTCCATTCGAAGGAGTTTCATTTCCATGTTGTAGTATTTCAGAAAATTGGAGCGCTTCAAATCCACCTCCGCGGAGAGGTGGCGGATTTCCTGGGTGAGCCGATCGTTTTCGGCTTTGAAGGCGTCCCGCTCCCGGGCCAGGGCCTGGATGTGGGTCTCCATACTCTTTAGCTTTTGCTCGTATTCCGCGGTAATACCGGATAAGTCCGGCTTGGTTGACTTAAAAAAGGCCATGCGTTTCTCCTCCGGTACAGCAATTAATAAATACACTTTTATCATACCGAAAATCCGGGATAAAAGCAACCCGAACTTTGTCGGAGAAAAACCCCGGCGTCTCGGTTCCCTTTGAGAGGGAAAGACGCCGGGGCAATGGAAGCTTTCTAAGGCTCTCTTTTCTATGGATTAGACTTCCTCGTCAATTCGCTCCAGTTTGAATATGACGGGGCGGGTGCCGTCGTTGCAGCAGGCGATCATCATGCGCTCGTCGTTTGTCCACCCGTTCATGATGGAGCCGCCCTGGAGGGCGGAGTAGACGTATCTGCTGATGCAGTCCCAGGCTTCGCCGCAGAATTTGCCGTCCATCATGCGAAAGAAGTCGCGGTTTTCGATGAGGAATTCCTGTCCTACTTCAAAGTAGGGGCAGGGGCCGGCTTTTGGATTGGCGAGATAGGTCTCTTGCAGATCGGTGTAGCACTCCTTTTTGAGAACCGTCATTTTTACCGAATGTTTTACCGCCATGGGAATCCTCCTCCTTGAACACAGTGGTGTGTTGGCGTACGGTGGGGCTGGATGAGGCTGTTGCCTTTGGGATTTGCTATTATTATATCGGGTTTCCATATTTTAGGCAATGGTCATGGTTTTTGGGGCAGATGTGTGTGTGAATGAGGTATAGTACACATATACACAAAGTGAGTATGGTAAACATATACGTACGGTAAGGCAGAAGTATTTTGCTACTATGACAGGTTTATTTGCCTGCTGTCGGTTTTGGGTTTTTAAAACAGTGAGGAAAGAGAAGAGGGAAAGAGAATTTTGTCAAACTTATGGAAAAAAATAGCATAAAAAGCCAATTCATAAAGCGAAAAGCGACGGATAGATACCATTTGGAAACCGGATCCGGGCATGGAGAGATGAGTATTTTCCGGCCGTGAAGTGGGGGTGTGCCCCCTTTTTATTGCAGAATCTTGTCAATAAATTGGATTGAGATTTGCCAAAAGCTGTGCTATACTGTTCAACAGTAAACCATCGCATCCGGTTTAATAAAGGTTGACTGTTGAGGAGGACTTAAAGATGAGAAACCTTTGGGCAAGGAAGGCGCTTTCCCTCTTTTTGGCGATTCTGATGGTGGTTGGCGGCGCGCCGCTGACGGCACTGGCAGATGCGTCGCTGGGGGAAAGCGGAGATGAGGCACTGGGACAATCCGAGAGCATAGGGCTCAGCGGATTTACCCGGTTTATGGCTGCGCTTTCGCCAGAAGCGGATGGACAGCTTGTGGTGGGATTAAGATATTATGCCATGATCTTGGGCGACGGCAGTCTGTGGGTACAGGGCTTGCTGAATGAAGTCGAATATGCCATTCCCACGCGCATTGCGGACGGCGTAAAAAAAGCGGCGGCAAACCGCAGAATGAACGCGCTGTTCTTTATAAAAAAAGACGGCAGCCTATGGGCGGTGGGAGACAACAACCGGGGGCAGGCCGGCATCGGCTCTGCCGATTCCAGCGTTGCAGTGACGCGGGTGATGGACGGGGTGTCGGATGTGCAAGCCGGCCCGACCTATGCCATGGCTATCAAGACAAACGGTGAGCTGTGGGCCTGGGGCTACAACGGCTACGGCCAGCTGGGAACCGGAAACTATTCGATGCAGCGGAGCCCGGTGCGGGTGATGGCGGATGTCGCGTCTGTCTCGGCGGGCGATGAGCACGTGCTGGCGGTCGATACCAACGGTGTGCTGTGGGGCTGGGGACTGAACAGCGATGGTCAGGTACTGAGCGGACAGAACAGGAACGTTGTGACACCGGTTAAGGTAATGGAAAATGTGGCTTGGGCGCAGGCCTCAAACTATGATTCTGCGGTAATACGCACCAACGGCGAGTTGTGGGCCTGGGGCGAAAATCATTCGGGCATTGTGGGCAATGGAACAACCAACGCCCAGAGTACGCCGGTAAAGGTATTGTCCAATGTAACAGCGGCAACTCTGTACGGCAACTCGATGATGGCCATCACTGCCGACAATGTGCTGTGGGCCTGGGGCAGGCAGTTCGGAACTGCAAACTACAACGATTACGCCACCACTCCCGAAAAGAAGGTGGACAACGCCGCCTCTGTGTTTTTGGACACCGGCCATGTCATCGTCATTCGGAACGACGGCAGCCTGTGGGGCTGGGGCAACAGCTATTATGGGGAGCTGGGCTATGACAAGGAATATACAATCACCGACCCCGCACCGCTGCCGATAGCGGAGGGGCTTGCCGCAAAAGCTGTGATCGAACTGGACGGCACAGTGGTGGCTCAGCTGACAGACGGCTCCTACTGGACATGGACGAAGGAGGATGACAAGGTACAGCTGAAGGAACTGCTGAACCCGGGCTATAAGGTGGAGTTTGATCCGACCGGGCCCTACTCGTTCCGCTCGCTGGCCGAGGGATATCAGAAGGCGGATACGCTGACTGCGCGGATTACAAGCATCGGTGCTCGTCCCCTGCAGAACCTGAAGGTTACGGTGGAGGGGCAGAATCCCGCTGCCTTTGCGGTGGATGCCACTCAGGTGCCGGGCAGTATGGAATACGGCGGTTCGGCGACGCTGACGGTTACCCCCGTCACCGGGCTGACGACCGGAGTACACAAGGCCGCGATTACAGTGCGGGCGGATCAGCTGGTGGCAACGTTGGAGATTGCCGTTGAAGTACATACCCGCGACCATACCTATAATACTCTGGTAGCGGAGCAGTTTTTCTCCGCCTCTGTGGGCACGGCCTCGGAGGGATTGGGCAACAGTGTGTCCACCAGCTGGGCTACACCCGGCGTGAAAAAGGATTTTGTGGCAAACGGGAAATTCCATGTGGCCTATGAGGGCTCCGGCAAGGTGCAGATCGCTGTGTTTGATGAGGCGATGAAACTGGAGAAAACCCTGAGCCTGTCCAAGCCTATGGCGGGATTTGGCGCGGCTACCGGCGACGAAAACGGCAATATCTATGTGATGTATGCCAAGGGCGTCGGGGAGGATGGCCGCAATACTCCCAACGTGACATTGGTCAAATATGACGCCGATGGCGAGGTGTTGGCACAGAAGCAGTATACGCCCGAGGAATTGAAAAACGGAGGACATTACGGGGATAGCTTCGCGCCCATGGATCCTCTTGCTCACAGCAACGCCTCGATGGCAGTCAATGGTGACGTGATTGCGGTTCACACAGGCAAGCGGATGTTCCGCTCCCCCAATGACGGGTTAAACCATCAGGCCTCTCTGGTGTTTTATGCAGACATCGACACGCTGGATTTGAACAACTGGGGCGAGCCCTATACCAGCCACTCCTTTGACCAGCAGGTGATCGCCACCTCCGATGGGGAGTTTCTCCACGTCGACCACGGCGACGCCTATCCCAGAGGCTTTGAGGTAAGCAAAACCGTTGATGGGAATGCCAAGTCCTATACCACCTTCCACTTCCGGTCGCTGGATCACTACAACAGCACAGCTGCCATTCTGGGCGGTGTTGCGGAGCTGGAGGATTCCTATGTGCTGGTGGCGTCCTCGGACAAGGTGCTGTCCGCCTCTACAGTGAAATCCAATCAGGCGGGCTCCCGCAATGTGTTTGTGCAGTTCCTGAAAAAGGATTTTTACAATTACTCCGACGAAGATGTCTACGCCGTGGACGGGGAGAGCCGGGTCGCCGATGGCCCAGGTGGCCAGTATCTATCGGCGGGTACGACAGACTACGGTGTGGTGTGGCTGACGGATTATTCCTCCAGCGAGCATGCGCTGAAGCCCAAGGTGGTTTCGCTGAACGACGACAGGCTTCTTGTAATGTGGGAGGTGCACCGCTCCTCTTACAACGGCACCTATTACATGATCGTGGAGAGGGACGGCACAGTGTTGAAGGCCGCTACCCGCCTGCTCGGTTCCCCCCGGCTGGATGCCTATGACAGGCCGGTGTACATGGATGGCGTGGTGTGCTGGAGCCAGACAACCTCGAAGGGCATCAAGGTATATCAGTTTGACGTGGACACCGCGTATGTGACCATTGCCGCCACAGCGGACGGCAACGGAACTGTCAGCGGCGGCGGCATTTACAGCGCCGGTGACAGCGTGACTTTGACAGCCAGCGGTTCCTCCTTCTCCGGCTGGTATGAAAATGGCTCAAAGGTGAGCGATTCCAGCGATTACCTCTTTACCGCAGACGAAAACCGGCAGCTGGAGGCCCGCTTCGCCGCAATTCGGGATCCGGGTAACAATACCGGGAACACCGGAAACACGGGGAGCACCGGAAGAACCGGCGGCTCCGGCGGTGGTGGTGGCGGAGGCGGCGGCTCCGGTGGTGGAGCAGCTGCGGCCGCGAAGGTTGTCATCAACAACAATGTGGCGATCACGCGGGTGAAGTCGGCCATTCGGGTGGCGAAAACAAAGGGCAAGACCGTTGGCTCCGTCACCTTCTCCGATGTTACGGATGTGCCGGTTCAATCCATGAAGGCCATTGCCGACGCGGCCAAGCTGGCAGGCGGTTCGGCGTGGTTGAGCTTTAAAAATGAAACCGCCGATAAAAAGCGGTATGTCTATCTGTCCTTTGACCCGGCCAAGGGCACCAAGGACATTGTGACTACGGCATCCCTGACCGACGCGCGGGTGGCAAATATCCAAAAGGCGTTTGAAAAGCTGTTTAAGCAGAAGGTTGTGGTTATCAGCCTGAAGCAGCCGACGGACTTTGGCATGACGGTGCGGGTTACCACCAATGTGGATTTGAGCAAGCTGGATCTCAAGAAACCGCTGTATTTTTACGCGTACAATAAGAAGCTCAATAAATATGAGCAGATCAAGACGCCAAATTATTCCATAAAGAATGGAAAATTGGTGTTCGACACCTGGCGGTCCGGGGAAATTATTATTACGAACCGAGCCCCCAAATAGGAAAAATACGGCGCGGCGCCTCTCGAAGCATTCGGGAGGCGCCGCTGTTTTTTGTGGGCGAAACGGCTCCGGCAGGGGGGTGGGGGTGAGGAAATGGTTACTTGGCGCCGGAAATTCCGTCGTTTTTGGTCTAAAGAATGAAAAAATGTAACCGAAATATAAAGGGAAAAGCCCATGATATTAAGAAATTTTCCAGTTACAAAAAGTTTTAATAAAAACCTGCGTATGTAACACATATGTAACCGCAAGTCACTATGGTTTACCTACTTTTGGAACGCCGTTTCCTACTATGCCTATGTGGACATCAACCCCAGCATTGAGCTGGCGTTCAATTCCATGAATCGAGTCAAATCCGCAACCGGCCTCAACGACGACGGAATCGCACTGTTGGACGGGCTGTCCCTTCGGGGAGACCGGGAAGCGGTTCTGGAAAAAATCATAAACAAGGCGGAGAGCGACGGCTATCCGATTTTGGGCGAAAACGGCGAGCCCTATCTTCATATCACCGTCACCGCCAAAAATGAGCAGAAGGCCTCGGTGCTGGCCGAAAATATCCAGGGCGACCTTCACGCGGCCGGCATTGACGGCGCCGCCGTGGATTTCGCCGGGGAGGATGACAAGAAGCAGGCTGAGGCGCTGGGGATTTCTCCGGGCAAATTCAAGCTGGCGGAAAAGCTGGTTCAGGTGGATGAGAGAGTTTCCCTGGCAGAGGCCGCCGGCATGACAGTCAAGGATATTTCCAAGGCGATTCAAGCGAACGAGGCGGAACGCCTGGATAAGGAAAAGGAAGCGGAGAAGCAGGCCAAGCAGGAGGCCCACGAGTCCTCTATGGCTGCGAAGGAAGCCGAAAAGCAGGCTGCTGC
>JAJDGX010000145.1 GCA_030265885.1 Ruminococcaceae bacterium OttesenSCG-928-L11
TTGGCGGATGGGGTTCCTTGCGGATCGTTCGATCAGGCCATGTCCGTGTCGTGAAGCTTCAGCTCCTCCAGCAGGGCCAGGGCGAAAAATCCGGCGGTATAGAGGCAGGCGATTTTGTACCACTTGCGATAGACCACCGCCGACTGGGGGGAGATGCCCGGCACCGCTCCCCTCTCACCTGCTGTGCCGCCGGTTTGCTGGTTGCGCATGCACCAGCCGAGGGCTTTGCGGGCGGCGGACAGGTGGGCGGGGTCTCCGGTTTCCCGGTGAAGCTGGTAAAACAGCAGCGACCAGAGCGCCACGCCCTTCTCGCCGATGCCCACGTCCTCCTCCGGCTGGTTGAACCGGAAGTTCCAGGCGCCGTCCGGCCGCTGGTACCGCAGAAGCTGGTCTGCCATTTCCCGGGCTTGTTGCAGGTATCGATCCGTTGTGCCGGCCATGGTGCGGTGGGTGCAGAGCAGGCCCTCCATGGCCCAGCCCAGCCCCCGGGTCATGTAAATGCTTTCCTCGGCGGAATCGGTGGGACGGTGGTAGAGGCGCTGCCACAGACCGTCCTCCCGGCGGAATTTCTCCACGTGCAAATCCATATACCGCCGGCTGAGCTCCTGGTAGGCGGTGTCCCCTGTTTCGCGGAACAGCGCCTCAAAGGCTTCGGTTCCAAAGCCGGATTCATCCAGGGTGTGGGCGGTGAAGGCCTTTGTCTCTCCGGCATAGTCCTGGGGCGGCACACCGAACTCCCGGCACAGCTCCTCTACCCTGTCGGCGTGGTGTTTGGCGGCGGTCAGGAATCGCTCATCCCCTGTGGCCCTGTACAGCGGCAGCCATGCCCAGCCGCAGAGGAAGCCGCCGTCGGCACTGCAGCAAATCCGCTCCCGCACGCCGCCGTCCATCAGGGGATTGGGGTCATACCGGGAGGTGCTCAGATGATGGGTGATGTGGCCGGGTGCCTCCACCATATAGCGCAGGCTGGCCTTCCCGGCCCTGTAGGCTGCGGTTTTCAGGGTATCGGGGTCAAATTCCGCCGCGATCTCGGGGATTTCCCCGCTGTCCAGCAATGCGCGGATGGCCGGGCCCCAGCCCCAGGGCCAGAAGGCGTTGCGGTATGTGCGGGCGTCCATATCGTAAAAGAGGTAAAACCCGTCCCTGGAGGGGCTGTTCGCCGAGTGAACCCGGCTGTCCAGAATGTACCGGAGGTTCTCCCGCAGTGCGCCGGTCAGGGCGTTTCGGTTCAGTCCATCGGCGGCGGAGGGGATGCCGGCGGGGTAGTGCTCCGCCACTGTCACCGCGCCCACAAGGACGTCCTGTCCGTCCGCCAATGTAGCGGATACCTGAATTTCCCCGTACCAGCAGTCTGTCAGGAAGGCGATGTCCCGCTGGAACGCCAGAGAGGTCGACGGCAGATGGGGGTAGGTCTGCACAAGGGCAAATTCCGTCACGGCATTGTCCCGCCGGGAGAACCACAGGACGTTTTCCCAGTCCAGCAGCTGCTGGCCGGGGATGTGAAGGGTGTCCTCCACCGGGTGCCGGGCCGGGAACAGGTGGCCGTTCCAGGCATAGCTTCCCCCTGCCTGCTTTTGCACTGCGACGCGGCCGTACATGCCGGGTGTCACCGCCACATCTACCACCGGCAGCCAGCACTCCTGTTCCGGCAGCTTGACCGGCGCGGTGCGCTCGCTTTCCGGCTGGCGCTCCGATGCATCGGTGACCAGCGGGATCGTTCGGTTGCGGCCGCTGCGATAGGTGAGGCTGACCTGCACCGCCGGAGCGGGCAGCCGAACCTCCAGTTCCCCGTGTGTTCCATCTATGTGCAGGCAGATGTCTCCGTTTTGCCAGATCGTCTGACCCATGCTACAGTCATTCCTTTCCCATTGCTCCCCGGTTTTGTCGAGGCCTTTCCGCATCGGAAAAGGGCGCGCCCCGGGGAGGGTTATTTCTCGCCTGTTTCGCCCGGTTCCGGATTGCGGCGGGCGGTCATCTCCCGGTAGGCACCGGGAGTCATGCCGTAAAACTTTTTGAACAGCCGGATAAAGGTGTGCACGCTGCCAAAGCCCACCCGGTGGGCGACCTCCTCGACGGTGATGCCCGTATCGATTAGGGGCTGGAGGGCGTGCTCGATGCGCATGCGGTTGATGTAGTCCAGGGGGTTCATCCCCGCGTTTTCCTTGAACAGCTTGACCAGGAAGCCGGTGCTCACCGAAAACCGCTGGGCCAGGGCCGATACATTCAGGTTGGCGTCCATATAGCTTTCGTCCATATACCGGCTGATTTCGCCGAACAGCAGCGCTCCCGCGTCGGTTTTGCCGCTGTTGATGTAGGTGCAGACCGCGCTGAGAATGTCGTCCAGCTCCTGCTTCATTTGGGGCAGGGTTTCGCATTGCACCAGCCGGTCGATGGGGGCCAGCCGCACCAGAAAGCTGTTGTCCAGCTTCGTACTGCTCAGGGCCTTGATGACCGTGCCGGTGATGTCAAAGAAGATGCAGCGGGCCAGCTGGGCCGACAGCATGCCGGAGGAGATGTTGCTGTCGATAACGCCGAATATCAGCTTGCGCGTCTGCTGGTAATTGCCGCCCTTGAGACTGTGGATGATGTCCCGCTCCACCTCGATGGGGTAATCGTAGAAGAGGGAAAAATCCGTCAGCTGGGCGGAATCGATGACCACGTTGTTGCCCAGCACCATGCGGTATTCCATGGCCTCCTGGGCGTGCAAATATGTGGTGCCCAGCTCCTCCGGGGCGCTGCAAAAGCCGCCCAATCCAATGGAAAGGCGGATGTGAAGCTTGTCGTTGAAAAAGGCGTGGGCTTCCTCCAGCAGCGCTGCCAGCTGCTCGTGGCGCATGGACTTTTCGCCCCGGCCAAAGCTGAATACCTGAACAATGTATCGATCCTGCTCCAGCAGCCAGAACTCCCCGTAATCGCCGAATACATCCTTGCTGTAATTGTCGATGAGGAACATCACCAGCCGGCCACGGTCGCCCCGGTAGGTCTCTCCCCCGTAAAACTCCGCCATATCCTCGACGGCGTAGACGGCCACGGCAAAGCTGCCGCTGGCGGGAAGCCCGTGATCCGAATCCCCGTAGCCCCGCAGCAGCCGGAACAGCGCCGTGTGGCGCTCGGCGTCCTGCTTGGTGGCGATGGCGCTGTGCATGGCCTCGCTTAAAAACAGGTACTCGTCGACATTTTCGTCCTTTTTCATGCCCATCCGGCCGGAAACGCTGTTGACCAGCGTGCGCACCGGCGTATAGTTGCGCCAGGTAAAGTAGAGGGCCAGTCCCGTGCCCAGCAGCGCGCAGAATAAAATGCACACCAGCAGCATGAGACGGATCAGCCGCAGCTCCTTGTACATGTCGCCGTAGTTGTCCAGAATGACGTAGCTGCTGTCGATGCTGTCGGAGGAAAGGCTGGACACCAGCACCTCCCGCTCCCCCACCAGGCGAACCTCCCCGTCGCTCCAGACGGCGTCCTCCGGCATGACGCCGGTGAACCAGTCCGGGGCCTCGCCCAGGGGGAGGGCCTCGCCTTCGCCGCCTACAAGGAATATGGCCTTGCTGGCGGCATCGGCCATGACATCCACGGTCTGGCGGAAAAAGCGTTCCTTGGGGATGACCACAATCACGCCCTTGCCCGCCACTGTGGGCAGAGGCGGCAGAGGCGCCGCGTAGACCATCCTGCCCCCGTCTCCGGAGACCATGGCGTAGAAATCTCTGCGGCGAACCGCCATCAGGGCAGCCCAGTTTTCCTCCGACAGGCCGTACTGGCCGTGCAGCGGCGCTATGCGGATGTTGGGCGGGTAGGAGGCGTTGGAGGTGACGTAGTAGCCGGAGGGCTCCAGATAAATGACGATCTCGTCGATGTAATCGCTGTAGACGGTGTATTCCTTCAGCCGCTTGGAGAGCAGGTGCACCGCGTAATGGTCGTCGGCGGACATGGTGTCCCCCATGGAAAGGGCGTTGTGCACCTCGCCGGAAAGCTCCACCTGCAGGGCAATTTTGCGCACGGAATCAAACACGGTATCCAAATTCCCCTTGATGTAGGAGAGGATCGTGCGGTTCATACTGTATATTTTGGTGTTAAACACCTGCTCGACCCCAAAGAACAGCACGGCTGTGATAGTCAGCGGAATCAGCAGTATGGCGATGTATGATACCATCCATGAGCGTGTAATGCCGGGCTTCAGCCTTCCCCGCAGCTTCAAGCAGAGTCCCTCCTGTTACTGGCAAACCTTTCCCCCATTTAAGGCAAACATGGGGGTTATCCCTTCACCGCCCCGGCCGTCAACCCGTGAACAAAATACTTTTGCAGGAACGGATATACCAACAGGATAGGCAGTGTGACCACTATAATAGTAGCATACTGTATTGTATGGCCAATGTCCAATATATCCGCCGAGGCAATGTCCGTGGTCATGGAAAGGGTATTGCTGGTAATGAGGATCTCCCGCAGAATCAGCTGGATGGGGTACAGCTCCCGGGAGCGCAGATAGACCATGGCGTTGAACCAGGAGTTCCAGTTGGCGACGCCGTAATACAGCACCATCGTCGCGATAATGGGCTTTGACAGCGGCAGGATAATCTGCAGCAGGATTCGCGTATCCGAGGCGCCGTCGATTTTGGCGGACTCCTGCAGGCTGGCGGGGATGGACAGGAAGGAGGTGCGCATAATCAGCATGTTGTAGGTATTGATGGCCGACGGTATGATGATGGCCCACATGCTGTCAATCATTCCCAGCCGGCGAATTTGCAAAAACATGGGAATCATGCCGCCGCTGAAAAACATGGTGAAAATTACAAACTTGGTGAGGGCCTTGTGGATGACAAGATGCTGGAGGGATAGCACATAGGCACCGATGCAGGACATGACGATGTTGATGGCTGTTCCCAGCACCACGTAAATGAGGGTATTCTGGTAGCCCTGGGCGATGGAAGGGTTCTGGAACACCCGCTTGTAGGCCTCCAGGGTGAAGCCCAGGGGGCGGGTCAAAATGCCGGTGTGGGCCGAAATGCGGGTGGGGTTGCTGATGGAGGCCACCAGCACATAGTAAATGGGGTATACGCAGATGATAACCACAAACAGCAGGAATATGACGTTGAATACAGTAAAGGCCTGTTCGGCTCGCGTTCGTTTCATGATTGCCTCCGCTTTCTACCACAGACTGGTTTCGCTGGCCTTGCGGCTGATGGTGTTGGTCAGAAGCAGCAGGGCAAAGTTTATCACCGAGTTAAACAGCCCCACCGCCGTGCTGTAGCCATAGTTGAACTCGATCAACCCCTTGCGGTACACAAAGGAGGAAATCACGTCGGCAGTTTCGTAGGTCAGCGGGTTATACAGCAGGATGATTTTCTCAAAGCCCACGCTCATAACCTGGCCCACCCGCAGGATAAACAGGGTGATAATCGTGGGCATGATGCCCGGCAGGGTTACGGCAAGGGTTTGGCGCAGGCGGCCCGCGCCGTCTATCTTGGCCGCGTCGTACAGGGACAGGTCGATCTGGGTCAGCGCCGCCAGGTACAGGATGGTGTTCCAGCCCGCCGTCTGCCAGATGCCCGAGGCAACGAAAATGCGGCGGAACATTTCCGGCAGCTGGAGCATATTGCCGCTGACGCCGAAAATGGTGTTGAACAGCCCGTCCCGGGAGCAGAAGTCCACCAGCATGCCGCAGATGACCACCGTGGAAATAAAGTGAGGCAGATAGCTGCAGGTCTGCACCACCCGCTTGAAGGCGCGGCTGCGGATCTCGTTCATCAGCAGCGCCAGAAGGATGGGCACCGGAAACCCGAATGCAATGGAGTATACGCTGATAAGCAGTGTGTTGCGAATGACCCGGTACGCGTAGTCGCTGGAGAAAAACATCCGGAACTGCTCCAGGCCAATCCAGTCGCTGCCCATAATCCCCTTGGCCGGGGAAAAGTCCTTGAAGGCGATGACAACGCCGTACATGGGCATGTAGTGGAACAGGATGTAATAGGCCAGCAGGGGCAGCACCAGAATGTACGCCGATTTGTTGAAGCGAATGTCCGCCAGCAGTCCGGCCAGACCGCTTCGCTTTTTCAGCTCGGTCATATGGGTTGTTGTCGTCATTGTCGTGCCCTCCGATACGACTCCGGGCTCGCCTGCTGTGGCGATTCCGGAAAAGGAATAGGGG
>JAJDGX010000146.1 GCA_030265885.1 Ruminococcaceae bacterium OttesenSCG-928-L11
TTTCCTTGATCAGGTTGGGGAGCATTGCTTCTGTGGCAAGCTTCGTGCTTTCCAGCGCCCGGTCGGCGGAGGGCTCCGTGTCGGGAAGGTATCCGCTTTCCAGGGGCCAGAAGAAGGAGCCCCATGCCAGGGGATGCGCCCATCCGTTATCGGAAAAGGCGTCCTTGGCGCGCTCTTCCTCGTTGAATACCACATTGCCGTTTTCCACGGTGTAGTGGGTTCCCTCTATGCCCAGGCGGAGCAAGTCGTTGCCTTCATCCGAGACCATAAGGTTCAGGAAGGCCGCCGCTTTTTCCGGCGCCTTGCACACAGCGGTGATACAGGTGTACATGCCGGATTTTCCCTGGGGGTTCATGCCAAAGCTGCCGTCGGGGCCCTTGGGGGGCAGCCCGTAAGCCAGAGATGCCTCGGGTGTGATCTGCTGCAGGTTCCTCTCGTGTCGGCTTACATGCCGGAACAATGCGGCTGACATGGCTCCCGCCTTGCCCTGGTAGAATTTTTCCTCCTTCTTGGGGTTGTCGTTGAGGAACAGCTCGCTGTCTACGACACCGCTGTCCCAAAGATCCTTGATGTATTCCATGCCGGGAATGAAGTAGTCGCCCTCGAACCAGGGGATGATGGTGCCGTCGTCGGCCAGCCCATAGTCGCTGTATTTTCGGCCCAGCGCGCCAAACACCCACTCAAACTGGGTATTGCCCGCAGGCTTTTGCGACGTGTAGCCATAGGTGTCCTGTTTGCCGTTGCCGTCGGGGTCGTCAAACGTGAAAGCGGTCAGCACCGTTTTCATGTCCTCCAAAGTTTCCGGATATGTAAGGTTCAGATTATCCAGCCAGTCCTGCCGCATGGCGATGAGGGCGTTGGCAGTGGTGTACTGGGTGATAAAGGGTACGCCGTAATATTTGCCGTCAATGGCTGTCCAGGAATAGGTGCCCTCTACCCGATCCCTCAAGCTGGGGTTTTCCGCGAAATAGGGGCTGAGATCGATGACCATCTCGTTGTCGATCCACTGCTGGGTGGCGGAGTTGCCGTATTGGCCGGTCACCACATCCGGAAAATCGCCGGACGCCATAGCTACGTTGACCTTTTCCACATTGCCCTCCGGCACAATCTGTACCGTCAGCTCAATGCCCAGCTGCTCGTTGATTTGGGCGACCACCCGGTCTCCCGACGCCATGGGCTTCGCGCCGGTATCTCCCGTTGTCAGCCATTTGATGGGGGCGATGGCGGCGGGCTCGGCCTTGCTTTCCGCTTTGCTTTCCGCCGGGGCCGCAGAGGATCCGGCCGGCTGGGAGGATGCTGTCGCTGTGGAGGAAGCGGTTGTTCCGCCCCCACAGCCGGCGGCGGCCAGCAACAGGCACATGACCAACAGCAGACAGGCCAGGTTTCGTATTTTCATGACATTGTTTCTACGCATGCTTTACTCTCCTTTTTGTGTGTTGATGGGATATTATCCTTTCACCGCTCCAATCATCACACCCTTTGCAAAGTGCTTCTGAAAGAACGGGTATGCGCACATAATCGGGATAATCGCCAGCATAACGGCTGCCATTTTCAGGGGCTGCCCCAGCAGGAACAGGCTTTCCCCACCGCTGGCGTAGGCCATTTCGTTTTCGAACAGCATGGAGCGAAGGAACAGCTGCAGCGGCCACTTGCCCCGGTCATTGATGTACATAATCGCCGAAAAGAAATCGTTCCAGTGATCCACAGCGTAAAACAGCGCCACCGTGGTAATGGCCGGCTTGGACACCGGCAGGACGATCCGGAACAGGACGCCCACCTCCGTGCAGCCGTCCAGCATGGCCGACTCCTCCAGCTCCTTGGGCATGGCGGTAAAAAAATTCCGCATAATAACCAGGTTGTAGGTGTTGATGAGCTGGGGGATCATCATGGCCCACAGCTTGTTCATCAGGCCCACGTCCTTGATGACGATGTAGGTGGGGATGATGCCTCCGGAAAACATCATGGTAAACACGCACAGGAACATCAGCACCCGCTGGCCCTTCAAATCCTTTTTGGAGAGGACGTAGGCCGTCATGATGGTGACAATCATATTCAGCAGCGTACCCACCACTGTGATGAAGATGGAGTTGGCGTAAGAGCTCCACAGCTCCCGGTTGCCCAGCATATAGCGGTACCCGTCAAGGGACCACTCCACCGGCCACAGGTGCACGTTGCTGCTCAGGTACCCCTTCAGGGAACTGAAGGACACCACCAGGGAATCCCAGAAGGGGTACAGGGTCATAATCGAAAGCAGAACAAGGAAGGTGACATTGAACGCATCGAACGCCCGGCTTCCCACGCTGCGTCTAATCTTGTTGGAGTGGCTTTTTCCTGTCGCCATCAGTAGATCCCCTCCTCTCCCGCCAGCCTGGACACCTTGTTGGCGACGACAATCAACACAAAATTGATGACCGATTTAAACAGGCCCACCGCCGCCGCCATCTCGAACTTGCCGTCCTGCAGGCCAATGCGGTACACATAGGTATCGATGATATCGGCCTTGGCGTACACACCGGGGTGATACAGCACAAATATCTGCTCAAAGCCCGCCTGCATCAAGCTGCCGATGCGCATAATCAGCACTACCACAATGGTCGACATAATCGACGGCAGGGTAATGTGCAGCAGCTGCTTCCAGCGCCCGGCCCCATCGACGGTGGCAGCCTCATACAGCTGGGGATCCACATTGGTCAGCGCCGCCAAATAGATAATGGTGTTCCAGCCAAAGGTCTTCCAGATCATGGAGACCACCAGGGTAGGCACAAAATACCGCTCGTCGGTTAAAAAGCCGATGGGCTGGCCACCAAATACCCGGATAAGCTCGTTGACAACACCGTTTTCCATGGACAGCAGGTTGACCATCAGGCCGCCCAGCACCACCCATGAAATAAACTGGGGAACATAAATTGCCGTTTGGATTCCCTTTTTTACCTTGGCGTTTCGCAACTCGTTGAGCATCAGCGAAATAATGATCGGGAAGGGAAACCCCCACACCAGCCGCGTAAAGCTGATAGACAGCGTATTCCAGAAAACCTGATAGAACTTTGACAGCCCAAACAGCTCCCGAAAATGCTGCAGCCCGATCCATGGACTGTTCAGAATCCCCTTCATGGGGTTGAAGCTTTTAAAGGCAATGGTGGCGCCATACATGGGTACATAGTGAAACACAATGTAGTATATGGCCGCGGGAACCAGCATCAGGTACATATATTTGTGCTTTAGTATGTATTTGAAAAACAGTTCGATTTTCCCCGCCTTCGATTTTCGCTTTGCTTTTTCCGTAACCGTCAACGCAAATCCTCCTCATTGCCGCATTTTTCTGCCTCACCCACACATATGCTTGTGCATTTTTACCATTTTTTATTATTTGATACCGATATATATGGAACAATATAATAATATCAACCTTCCGGCGGAATCGCCATAGCAAGAATTCATCCTTTTATCGCCCCGAAGCGAAACAGGGCGATATTTTCCCATTTCATCGCGGCATTATTGCAAAAAATCAATTTTTTAGATTTAAAACAGTTGAATTTTTGCAATGGATTTTCGGTGTTTTCTGTGCGATTTATTTGTATTTTGCACATGTTTTTAGTATAATATATACAATGCTCACGCCAATGGCACCGCAACATCAAAACACGCAGGAAGGGGCGAACGAGATGCAGACCATCCGGATTGCCGGATCCCAGGCCACAGCCGGCTACTCCCGGCGTGTGAAAAATGTCACCTCCTCCCGGCATTTTCGCTCCTCCCTCCTCATCATTTTTTCGCTGTGCACCGCCCTGTATCTTGTTGCCTGCGGACTTCTGGCATTCCAGCACCGGCGCGCCTACCGCAAGGAGGCCGAGGCAGAGCTGAACCGGGTCACCCTGAAGGTGCAGGAGTCTCTCAACGCCATGACCACCAACGCCGTATTCATGGGATACATGAAAACGACGAAAACCCTGATGAGCTCCCCCGCGCCCACCAACGCCGAAATCTGGAACATGGTGGATGAGCTGAAGCTTTTTTTCAATCACTCCTCCTACGAATCGGTGCAGGTGTTTTTTCTCAATTCCCGCCGGATATATGTATCGGGCGTGGGGATGTACTCCTGGGACGATTACTACAATCAGGCACTGCTGCAAAAGATGGATGCCGCCATAGGCATCGAGTGGTGGGACATCGATGACTATGAGGGGCGTCCCTTTTACGAGCAGCCCCAGCGGCAATATGTCCGCTATGTGCGAAAATGCCCCATCAACAGCATTTCCCGAGACGGCTACATCGCCATCACCCAGCCACTGGAGAATCTGCACAGGCTGGCGGAGTCCTCCCGCAAAATCACCGACGCCGATTTGACCCTTTTCTTTAACGGCCAATTAATCTATTCCTCCAACCCCAATCTCGCCGTCGAGTACCGTTATGGACAGAGCGGCCACATGGCAGTCACCTCCACCAATGCCATCCCGGTCACCGGCTTCTACTCCATTCCGGAACGCCAGGTATGGGCCGAGCTGTACCGGCAGCTTCCCTATGCCCTGGCTATATATGGGCTTCTTTGCCTGCTTGTCCTGACGGCGGCCTTTGCCTATAGCCGGTTTATGCTCACTGCCGTCGACCGTATCTTCAGCAAGCTGGACAGCGGGCAGCCCGTTGGGACAGCCGGACGGCAAAATGAGTTCCAACTGCTGGGCTCCGCTGTGGATCAGCTGAACAGCCACATCCGCAGCATCGAGGCTATGGTTCAGAAAAACCTGCCCCTTGTACAGGAACGGATCATCCATCAAATCCTGTGCAACCCGGTCAGGCCCGAGGATATTTCCGATCAATACCGGGAATACGGCATCGAGTTTCCTTACCCGTATTTCGCCGTCGCCATCCTGTCCTTTCCCGAGCTGCGGAGCCTGCAAAACTACGCCAACAAGGAAAAGCTAAAGCTGCTCATCCGAACCGACGCGGAGCAGGCGTATTCCGGGCTGGGAAAGGTATACGGCACCTACTCGGAAAACGAAACCTTCCTGTTCCTCATCAACGCTCCCGTATACGACGAACTGGAGCCCCAGATTCGGGAGGCCAGCCGCCTGTTGTTCAGCGCTATGGAGGATTCCCTGACGATTATGCCCCTTTGCTCCATCAGCATCTGCTCCCCCAGTGCGCCCATGCTGTACCACGCCTATATTCAGGCCCGCCGCAATCTGATCTTCACGTCGGCGGACAAGGAAGAATTCATCTGTTTCAGCAACCAGAGCGACTACTCTCCCTCCATGGATGATGGCATCCTCAACACACTTACCCAGTGCGTCATCGACCGCAACACCGTCGAGTTGAAAAACGCCATTCGGCTGTTCCAAAATGCCTATCTCTCCGCCTGCACCGATGCCGTACAGGAACACCGGCTCTTTATGATTTGCCTCTGCTCCGTCACGACACGCCTGCTGGAAATGGGCATCGACGTCCCTCGTTCCCAAATTGATGCCTGCCTGAAAAAGCTGCCCGCCACCGAGGAGGCTCCCTCCGCCGCCGAAACGCTCCACGGGTTCCTGCTCTCTCTTATCAACGCAGAGCAAAAAGTATCCGATCGGTCGGCCCGATATGTCTACGAGGCCATCGCCTTTATCGAGCAGCATTACAGCCGGGATCTGTCCGTGCCCGAAATCGCGGAGAACAGCGCCGTCAACCCCATTTACCTCAACAAGCTGTTTAAGCTGTCCACAGGCAAAACCATCTCCGAGTACCTGAATATGCTGCGGATACAAAAATCCGAGGCCCTTCTGCGAGAAACCGACGAGACCGTCAACGCCATCAGTGCCATCGTCGGCTATCACGACAGCCGGAGCTACATCCGGTTTTTCAAAAAATTCAACGGCATCACACCCAACGAATTCCGCAAGCGATAGCCTGTGGGTTCCGCATTTATTTCGCTAAACATGGATTTGCCGCAATCAAAAAAGCGGGCGAGGGCTATTGGCCTCGTCCGCTTTGTGCATGTTTCCCTATGCGTCTGTTTTTTCCGCAATGAGACGTTGCTTTATTTGCCGGTATTTTGCACAAGGAGCCACCATAGACAGGATGAGAAATCCCCATAGTCACATTGGGGCTCGACCGACGTTTACTTGTTCTT
>JAJDGX010000147.1 GCA_030265885.1 Ruminococcaceae bacterium OttesenSCG-928-L11
TAAACCTTGTTATCTAAAACTGTGTTTAGGCACTTCACCCCAAAAACATACCCCCATTATACTCCATTCCCCTACCGGAAACAACCGCCAACCAAAAAAAGGAACTGCCCGATTTGCACCGGGCAATCCCTTTTTCAACCATATTCCGTGCCTGAGCAAAGCCGGAAAAACAACGCTTTCAGCCAAACCGCAGCCCCTTATCGGATGGCAATGTCCGCCCCATCCCGCAGGAAGAGAGGGATCTGCTCGATGGGCGCGTCCACGGTGATTGTCCGGCCGCCGTCCAGCACCTCGCCTGTCCAGGCGTTTTTCCACCGGGCACCTACAGGCAGATAGACCTTACGCTGCCGTGCCCCCTCGTAGAGGATGGGCGCAACCAGCAAATCAGGGCCGAACATGTAAGCGTCCTCAATGCTCCAGGCGGCTTCATCCGCCGGGAAATCGTAGAACAGGGGGCGCATAACCGGGGTACCGGTTTCGTGGGCAGCCTCCATCAGCTGTTTGATGTAGGGCTGGATCCGCTGGCGAATGTCGATGTATTCCTTGCAGATTGCATAGGCCTCGTCGCCGTAGCTCCATATCTCGTTGGCCGCGCCGGACACGCAGACGCCGCCGCCCGATGTGCCCAGAGGCGCGGAGTGGGGCTCCCGGTCGCCGTGGAGGCGCATAACCGGACAGAAGGCACCGTACTGGAACCACCGCACCAGACACTCCCGGAAGGCCGGGTCGTTGGGATTGCCGCCGTGGAAGCCGCCGATGTCCGTTGTCCACCAGGGGATGCCCGCCAGGCCCATATTCAGCCCCGCCGTGAACTGGTTGCGCAGGCTGCGGAAGCTGGAGTCGATGTCCCCGCTCCAAACCAGGGCGCCGTACCGCTGGCTGCCCGCCCATGCACAGCGCAGCAGGTTGATGATATTCTCCTGCCCCTCGGCGGCCATGCCGTCGTAGAAGGTTTGGGCGTACATCATGGGGTACAGGTTGCCGATTTGCACATTGGGCCCCAGATGATAGCGGTACAGGTCAAAGTCGTAATAGGTGTACTCCGGCTCGGCTTCATCCAGCCAGAACAGCTTGATGCCGTAGTCGTAGTAATTGGCCTTGGCTTTGTCCCACAGGTATTGCCGGGCACCGGGGTTGGTGGCGTCGTAGTGAATGGTGTTGCCGTGGAAATCCATGGCAATCCGGTGGCCCCGGTCGGTGCGGATGAGGTAGCCCTTCTCCACCATTTCGGCAAAGTTTTCGCTGCGCCGGTCGACGGTGGGCCAGATGGACACCATCAGCTCCACGCCCATCTCCCGCAGCTCCTCCACCATGGCCTTGGGATCCGGCCAGTATTCCGGGTCAAACTTCCACTCGCCCTGCATGGGCCAGTGGAAAAAGTCGATGACAATCACCGACAGAGGCACGCCCCGGCGCTTGTACTCCCGGGCTACCTCCAGCAGCTCCTCCTGGGTTTGGTAGCGAAGCTTGCACTGCCAGAAGCCCATGGCCCAGTCCGGCATCATGGGGACGGTGCCTGTGGCGTTGGCGTAATTAGCGGTGATGTCGGCAGGGGTGTCGCCCGCTGTGATCCAGTAATCCAGACTCTTTGTGGACTCGGCTGTCCAGACGGTGAGATTCCGGGAGAAGTTGACGGAGCCGATGCCCGGGTTGTTCCACAAAAAGCCGTAGCCCGCGCTGGAAAGGGCAAATGGCACGCTTGCCTGACTGTTGCGGTGGGCAAGCTCCAGGGTGCAGCCCTTCAGGTTGAGGAAGGGTTGCTGGTATTGGCCCATGCCGTACAGCTTCTCCTCCGGATCCGATTCGAAGCGCATGGTGAGACTGTAGTCCCCGCCCAGAATCGGCTTGTATTCCCGGGCTTCAATGTCCAGCGCCGATGCAAAGCCCTGGGACTGCACCACGCCGGGAATGTACTGGAAGGATTTGCGGTTGCGGATGTATTCCTGCAGCAAAATCTTCCCGTCCTGATTCTGGAATATGATTTCGCCCCGGGATTTGACCGTCGCCGTGATTTTGCCGTTGGTAATCTGGGCGTAGCCGTCCCGAATCTCCACCCGAGGCGCCGGATTGTCCTTTGGCGCTATCAGGGCCCAGTCCGCCTGCGGCAGCTGGTGATGCTTTGTGCCGCGCACCCGCAGGGAATCCCGCCCCCAGCCTTCCAGCACCAGTGTTTCCGCGTCATACCGGTAGATCAATTTCCCGTTTTCTGTATAAAACATTCCACTCCCTCATTTCCCGATCATTTTTGTGCAGGTTCCACATATCTAACAGTATATCGGTTTCTCGCAAAAACTGTTATAATGAATCTGATGCCACACTATGACAAAATTGACTTTTGAGGAGGACGGCCGCAATGGTGACAGACCGGGGACAGCCCTACCGGGAAACCCACAACAGCCACGGGGACGCGTCATTTAATTTTGCGCTGTATGAATACGCCGAGTCCGCCGATGTTGTGTTTTTCCCCATGCACTGGCACGACGAATATGAGATCATCTATATGGAATCCGGCTGTATGGAATTTGAGTTGGAGGGGCGACGCATTCGGCTGGAGGAAAACCAGGCGATTTTTGTAGACGCCTGCCAGATCCACGCCTGTTATGAAAAGGTGCCGCCCGGCTGCCGGTACTACTGCATTGTGTTCGGCGAGGCCTTTGTGTTCCCCAGCCCCGGCGCCAGAATCTATCAGGAGATTCTGCATCCCTCCGGCTCCGACCGGCTGAAGCCTCAGGAGCGGATCGCCGGCACAGCCCCGTGGGAGCAGCCTGTGCTGGAGGCGATCCGAAATACCTATCGCGCCGCCCTGGGCCGGGAGCCCGGCTATGAGCTGGAGGTGCAAATTCACCTGCTGACGGTGTTTCTGGCGCTGTTTCGCAACGGAGCGTACACACAAGTTACCTCCTCCCAGGAAAGCTATAAGGGGCGAATCCGGGAGGCGCTCTCCTTCATTCACGAAAACTACGATATGGATCTCAGCGTTTCCGCCCTCGCAGATTCCATGAATATCTGCACGGAGCACTTCATTCGCTCGTTTAAATCGGTCACCGGCAAAACCCCGAAAAACTACCTGATCCATACCCGCATCAACGCGGCCGCCGCCCTGCTGGCCACCCAATCCGCCTCTGTGTCTGCCATAGCGGAGCAGTGCGGCTTTACCGACATGAGCTATTTCGCCAAATGCTTTCACCGGATTTTGGGCTGCTCGCCGACGGAATACCGCAGCAGAACCCTGCGGGCGGCCCGCCCCCACGAGGACGCCGTCCGGTGCGGGCATGGAACCTCCCCGGGCTTGCCCAACGCGCCGGAACACTGAAAAAAAAACAAATATCCGGTATGGTACAAGGCATTCCCGGCATACTGTATGATACGGGGCCTGTTCCCGGTACGGCGCTGGCAAATTTTAGCTGTTTTCCATCAATTTATTTGCAAATCCCCTGGTGATCCGATATAATGTAGTTTGTGTTGCTGGGCCGTAATGCCCAGATGTGTGGCCGATTCCCCCCGTGGGGCGGAATCGGATTTTCCCGGGCCGGCACCGGCGCCGCCAAAGACCGCGCCATCCCTCCCCTTTTGGGGGAAGATTCCGGGATTTTGGAAAAAATATAGACTGTATGCAACAGTTTGCGCGATTTTCGCCACTATATGAATGACCGCGCAAGCTGAAACCGGCCGGGCCGCTGCGGCATGCCCTGCCGCCGGTATCAGATTTTGGTGGTGTACCATTGGTAATAGACGTTGAAAAGGTCGACGCCGCAAGGCGGGGCGATAAGGACAGCTTTGCTCAGGTGTATGAATCCATCGCACCTGATTTATATAAAGTCGCCCTGTATACCCTGGGCAACGCCCACGACGCCGAGGACGTCGTAAGCGAGACCTTTATGGAGGCGTATCGCGGCATTGCCAAGCTGCGGGAGCCCTCCAGCTTTCGCGCGTGGATTATGAAGATTCTCTCCACCCGCTGCAAGCACAAGATTTCTGAATACATCAAAAGCAAAAATAGCTTCGATATTGAGGCGTTTTCCCTGTCGCTTCCGGCCGACGGCGATGTTTCCGCCGATGTGGCCGAGCAGCTTAATGTGATGAAGGCCATGTCCCGACTCAGCGAGCAGGAGCGCCTGATTCTGGTGTTGTCTGTCATCAACGGCTACACCACAAAGGAGATTTCCCGCATCACAGGCAGCCCCCAGGGCACCATCAGCTCCAAGCTGCACCGCTCCCTGGCCAAGCTGCGCAAGATGATTGAGCTGCAGGAGACCGACTGGTAATCCCCATCCCCATATTGCTTGAAATGAGGTTGGCGCATTTGTCAAAGCCAAAAACCACCGAACAACGCGATTATGAATATGACATCAAATACCTGCGGAAGGTTTTGTCCGGTATTGATGAAAATATCGCCCTGCCTCCCTCGCTGAGTGCGGAGGCCTTGCGGTCGCGCCTGGATTTGCAGGAGCAGCAATCCGCCGCCCAGAGCCTGACCTTCTCCGCCATGCAGTTTCTCCGTTCCCGGGTATTTTCGCTGCAGTCTGTCATATCCTACGCCCTTGCCTTTGCGGTAATTGTGGCGGTGGCCTACAGCATGCAGTTTAACGCCCCCGATATTGTGGATGGCACCATTGCCATCACCGCCAACACCCAGGTGGATCAGGCCATGGACAACACCGAGTCCGTCCCGCGGCAAGCCCAGGAGAGTCAGGAGGCCCCGGCCGCCCTGTTCAGCACTCCGGAGGCCGCCGACGCCCTTCCCCCCGCCGAGTCCGCCTCCACCCCGGAGCCGGAGGTTACTGGGGAATCCCCCGCTGTCACAGCCGATGCCCTTCCCGGCGTAGGCGGAGCCGGTGAAGCCACCGCCCTGGGCGAGGACGACGCGTATCTGTATCTGGCCCGGGAAAATGACCCGGCCGACCCCGATAAAGAGGGCTTCCCCCTCACCCTGGAAATCGTATCCCGGGAGACGGAGTTGCCGGTTTGGCAGCTGGATATGCCCATTGAAACCGTACAGGAATTTTATACCCGCGACGGCGTGCTGTCTCTGACCGGGGAAGCCGCCGACGGTCGCCACATTCTGCTGGGCTACGCCATCGGCAGCCCCGAGGAGGCCGCCGAGCCTCTGTTTGAAACCGTGCAGCAGGGCACCTTCCTGGGTAGTAAGGAATGCGACGGCATTCTGTATACGCTCTCCACCGACACTCTGGAGGACGACGGCGACTATATGACGGAACTCCTGCCCGATTCCACCGGCGGCCTGTCCTGCCTTGTCACCGCTGTGGATTTGCACACAGGGGCGATGAGCCGGTATGCCTTTACCGGCATGGCCGAAAGCAAGGAGATTTCCCTTTACAACCGCAACATCTATATCTCCTACGCCGCGACCGGCGAGGAGGGCGAGTCTGAACTGTATATGGTACAAATCCCCCTGGGTACAATGGAGTTGGAAGCCATCCTGATCCCCTGATAAGGAGGACGTGCAATGAGCCTGATGGATACAATCACCGCCCGCACCAGCATCCGGAAATTTCGCCCCGACGAAGTAGATCCCGCCCTGATTCGCGATATATTGGAGGCTGCCATCCGCGCCCCCTCTGCCAAGAACTTTCAGCCCTGGCACTTTGTGGTAGTCAGCGGCGCGAAAAAGCAGGAGATGGTGCAGACCTTTACCCAGGTGCTGGAGGAAGCCGCCCGCAATCCTGACCCGACCGCCCCCAATGCCAAGCAGATGCTGGCCGCTGCCCAATACACCGCCAAGCTGATGGGAGAAGCCCCTGTCACCATTTTTGTGCTGAACACGATGATCCCCGCGGATCACCTTGTCCAGAGCGGGATGGAGCAGCGGATGATGCTGTCGCTGGTGCAATCTGTCAGCGCCGCCATCGAAAACATGCTGCTGCGCATCACCGACCTGGGTCTGGGCGCCTTCTGGAACTGCGACGTCTTTTTTGCTTATGACGCGCTGGTCAAGTGGCTGGACACTCCCCACCAGCTCATCGCCGCCGTCACCCTGGGCCACCCGGCAGAGCAACCCCAGCCCCGTCCCCGCAAGCCGCTGGACGATGTGGTGACCTGGCTGCAGTGATTATATGG
>JAJDGX010000148.1 GCA_030265885.1 Ruminococcaceae bacterium OttesenSCG-928-L11
CGACAAACGCTAAATTGCCTATGAAAGGTCTGGGGAAAGTATAAATAGGAGCAATTTCCCATTCGCCTGATTTATTGATGTATCCGTAATAGTTACCAGCATAGCCGTCTGCATTTTTGAGATTTGAACAAGCTATCGCCAAACCATCGTTGAATATCAGCATGGTATCATCGAAACTAAAACGACCAGTATCATCTGAGTATTCTGTTGAAAAATCGATAGCTATATTGCCCTCTGTATCGATAAAACCCCATTTGCGGTTATTTCTGACGGCCGCTAACCCGTCAGAAAAGGGTTTTACCTGATCATATCCATCACATATAATTTCCATGTTAGAATTGACTATGAACCACTTACATTCATAACAGACAGCACCAAAACCGTTGCTAAATGATTGAATATTGTCGTAGATGGCGCTTAATGCTAAACTACCATCTTTATTAATATATCCCCATTTGCCGTCAATTTTCACTGCAGCATAATTATTTGCAAATGATTTGGCATCATCATAGAGTGGCTCAATTTTCCACTTACCTGTTCGGTCAATATATCCAAACTTACCCTGATGAATCATTGTTGCATAACTATCTTTAAACATATAATATTGATTATACAAAACCTCAATTCGGAATTTAGGCTCAATTACCCATTCTCCGTTTGTGGAAATATACCCATAGAGACCAGACTCATCTGTCGCAAGAACTAGGTTTTCAGAAAAATCTCCTTTAATTTTAGCGTTTGCTGTCACAAGTAAATTATTCGACTCATCAATATAATTCAGTTCTGCATCATCGCCCCATGTAACTTTAGATAGCCCATCATAAAAGTATGTACCAGAGGCGTATTGCGGCTCAATAATCATATTGTTATCCGAATCAACATACCCGACTTTGCGATCTTTCCATATGGGTAATAGCGTCATATCATGCCCCGAGTAATTGGTTTTTGCTCCAACATCGTCATATTCTGGCGGAATTTTCCACTCCCCAGAAGAGGAGATATAGCCGAATTTACCTGTAACCTCATCCTTCGCAGGGTACCACAACTCATTGCTTTCTTTATACCCATATGAAGATAAGGAGACACATGACGACAGAAAAATTACTATCATCACTGTGGATATGGCTTTGATGTGCATTTCATCACCTCTCACATAGCATTTTTTATATTGTTGAGTTGCCCCAATATAATTGGGGCAACTCAATTGCTTAGTTATTCACTCATCTTTTGATTTGATGTTTGAACCAGTTGTTGCCTATTCTAACATCACCAGGGTATCCATATGATAATCCCACATATTGAATAACCGTATTGGGATTATCAAATGAGTCAGGGTAATTAGTAAATGGATTTGAGACATATGAGTTAAAAAGTTCTGTGTCATTTAATGATTTGTAAAGATAAGATGCGAGCATCACGGCATTTTCCCAGCTAGCTTGAATGCTATTAACCGTTCCAGGGTCATAGTATTCCCCATCCCCAGCATACCATTTCGAATACGTACTATACGCCTCAATTTTTTCATGCGGCTTCCAGAAAGATTGCATAGACAAATCATCAGTTCTCATATGCCGTGCATAATAATTATATAGCATAATCGGTATGTTTTCCCAGCTTTTATTGCGATCATATTCTAGCGGTTGACCGTCATCCGCCCAACCGTTATTATAGGCCATTACAATACGATTATGAATAGTCCACGCAATAGCAGCTTGTCCTTCAAAGTTGCCATCTTCATGAAAAATCATTCTTGCCAGAAAGTCGATGATATTCTCTGGTTTTAGCATGAAATCCCAGTCATGATATTCACGCGATTGTCCAAGTGCGTTGGGATTCGGAAACTCAACAGACAGATAGTCAGGAAGCGTAACATTTAAAGCACTGGTATCCCAACCAAGATTACACATTAATCTGCTGAAATACTCTATACTTACATGATAGCTGCCATCACTCCAGTTAAGAGATGACTGACTAAAACTATCTTGAACTCTTTCCCACGTAGTGGTTCCACCACTATTCTGCTTTGATTGTATGAAGTAGAAAAACAAAGACAATCCAGTTCCTAAATGATACTGAGCGCGATAACTCCCATTAGGTGAGTATACATATCCATATTGATATCCTGTACTATATTGCTCCACAACTTCAATATCTGCTCCAAATGCATCAACAGCTTCATGGAAATCAATATAATACTCTCCCGATTCACTATCAACGTATAACGGTGACAGGGGTAGCATTTATCAGAATATTACGAAATGAAAAGAGGCATATATGTAAAAAATCTCTTAATTTTACACATATGCCTCTTTTGCTGTTGGTATGACTCTTGCCAAAAAGAGTAAATATAATAAGATGTTAATTCACTCCCATTATGACTATTGATAGTAGTTCCCAATGCTCTTCTGATAAACTTTCAAGACGCCAGCCTTGTGGGCTGCGCGCCCCGTCCCCCGGCCGCACACAAAGGACAGTGCGCTTACAGCAAAATCGCTAAGTCCACTACGAAAACTTGAAATCGTCAAATGAAAATTCGTTGTGAAATAAAGCCAGAGAATAGGCAGCCTCCCTGATTGCTGGTATCATGTAGGCTTGATTGAATCTTACTACAGGGATTCTATCCAATGCCTTCATCCCCATATGCGACAATGTTGTTTCCATATGTACCAGACAGTCTGTGACGCCCAAGCCATACCCACCTGCACAAGCGACCGCAAGGTATCTCTTTTCCTTTAAGAAACCATTGTGCGCCGTTTCGCATCTGCGGAGCCTATCGAAAAGGGCTTTGAAGTTTTCTGATAAATCATGCCAGTAAACAGGTGTAATAAACACTATTGTTTCTGCCTGACATAAGGCTGTATATATGCTGTCGAAATCATCATTAAGTATACAATTTCCTTTTTCAAGGCATTTTACGTATCCACCTTTACCACATGCCAAACAGCTTTGTATTTTCTTTTGGTTGAGGTGAATTTCTTTTACCTCTCTTCCAGCCTTATGGATTCCTTCAATGGCATTGTTTTTTGCGGAGGCGGTTAGCCCTTCTTTATCTGGACTTGCCCATATAACTACGATTGCCATATTACTCCAAATCAATCCTCTCCAGTTTGAAGATAACAGGTCTTGTACCGTCATTGCAACAAGTAATCATCATTTTTTCGTCATTTGTCCAGCCACGCATGATGGAACCGCCTTGCAGTGCTGAATAAACATACCTGCTCACACAATCCCATGCTTCACCGCAAAACTTGCCGTTCATCATACGAAAAAAATCATCGCTTTCAATGAGAAATTCCTGTCCTTCTTCAAAAAAAGGGCATGGTCCCGACTTTGGGTCTGCGAGATATTTCTCCTGCAAATCCGCATAGCACTCTTTTTTAAGAACTGTCATTTTCACCGCGTGTTTCGTTGCCATGTACTTATCCTCCTCTTAATTTAGACCATACCATCCCGTTCTTCGGGCGGTAATTCCACTGTTATCCAATCTTCCTCCGTTCTTTCCACCTTGAAGATTACAGGACGCAAACCGTCATTACAACTTCAAATTGCGGTGCCAGGTGTTTCTACCCATCCCTTGAATGAGAAATCAGCAGTTTGATTAGACAAAGCAAAAACGTATTGGTAAATAGCCTTCCACGCCTCATCGCAGAAGCCATCCGGTTTGGCATAACTCCCCAAAAAAACATCTCCCACGCGATGTTGAGGACACTTTGTAAAGGTATCAGAGGCATGTTCTTTGGCCAAATCATCCATCATAAGTGTTTTTAGCACTGTTATTTTACAGGTTTTCATATTCGCTCACTCCTATATGGTTTTCCCAAATTGATAAGCGGTTTCCAAATGGCCCGTTTCTTCGATATTGCGTTTGCCGGGCGAACCGCCACAGCCGCCAGCCAGAACCATACCGCAGTCTGTCCACCCCAAATAATTGACACAGTTGTATTGATAATACGATGTGGCTAATCCAAACGTCCAAAAGTTATCATCCGCCGCCGTCATTAGCAAAGCACATTCTTTATCTGCATATTTTTCATATCTGCCTTTTGGAGGATTGTTATCCTCGGTTGATGTTGCGTAAAGCCGCTCTAAAAATGCTTTTGTTTGTGCCGTTATCATCCAATAATAAAGCGGCGACGCAAGAACAACCATATCGCACTGTTCATAGAGCGGATAGATTGCTGCCATATCATCTTTTTGTACGCAAGGCTTTCCGAATTTGCAAGCGTTGCAACCTCGGCATCCGTTGACAGTTTTGTCGCCGAGAAACACCTTGTGAATAGTGTGTCCCGCCTCTGTCGCCCCCTTGGCAAAGGCTTCGGCCAACAGGTCGGTATTCCCACCTTTGATGCCGCTGCCTACAACGATTAAAATGTCCTTCATATTACACCTCACTGATGAAAAATGGGCAATGCGCTCATAAAGCTGCCAAGGTTGATGGCATCCCATGGGAGATGCTCTGCGATGGCAAGCCCCACCACATCTGTTAGTTTGGAAACGTCCTGAATAAGGCGAGCAATCTGATCGAGCGTCATTTCCCCGCTGGGTGAATCAATGGGTTCTCCTCCCGGCTCTGCAAACAGCAATGAACGAAACAAACTGGGATTCAGAACATCAAGGTCAAGGTGGATGGCCAAATGGGAGATTTGGTTTTCTTTGACCCATTCCAGCACCGGAGCGCTACTTTCAGCCAGTGCAGTAGGACCGACCCTTCTTAGCGCAAGCCTGTTAACGATGGCATCCTCTTCCTGAGACATCTTTTGCAAACCGCCATACATGACAAGTTTGGGATTAAGTTTGACCTTCACCTGTGCGGCAAACGCCGAATCGCCTTCACCCAGCAGATTACCAAGCACCATGGCGTGTACATGCCCGTGCATTTCCGGCGTAGAAACATCCGGATGGGCATCCAGCCACAAAACTCCAAGTTTTCCGCCATACTTTTCATTCAGGTAGGCAAAGGGAGCCTGAGACACAAGGCAGTCGCCGCCGAATACAATGACTCGCTCCGGACTGTGCGCTTCGAGGATTTTCTGAGCCGCCAGAATCTGCCGCAGAAGCGCTGTGCGGGCAATCACCCCATTTTCCAGTGGTAGTGCCTCACCCATATATTCCTCCACAGGCACTTCCACCTGAAGGGTATCTCCACCATCGGGAGCAAGCCATGACAGCAACCTGGCACCCAGAACATATGACGGATTGTTGCCACCTTGCCATTGGGGCATGAGTAAACGCAATGTCGTTGAAATGCAGGTGTCCTCCTTTACAATAATGTGCTATTAGTATACAATGGACACGATAGTCTGAACAAGTACGGTCTTTTTAAGCATATACTATCACGGAGGATACCGATATGAGTATGAAACAATATGAGGGCAAGATTCATCTGCTTACCGACACCCCTTACGGCTATACTCTTACTATGATTGGCGGCAAATGGAGACTTGTCATCCTCTATTGGCTGGTAGAGCATGAGGGGATACGGTATAACGAGCTGCAGCGAAAAATCGGCACCATTACCCACCGAACATTGAGTGCACAGCTCAAAGAGCTTGAGGCGGATGGACTCATCATCCGCAAGGAGTATCCTCAAATCCCGCCCAAGGTGGAGTACAGCCTATCAGAAAAAGGGCGCTCTCTGTACCCCATCATGGAGGCCATGTGCCAATGGGGAGAGCAGCATCAAGGTGTATGAGAAGCTCTGCAATGCTTAGATTCACTGTGTTTTGGCAGTGCTTCACTTGAAGTGAGTATTATTGATATACCACGAAGGACGGAGCCAATTAACTCCGTTCTTCAAATATTTAAGCATTGGTCGTTCGTTCGATTTATGCCCAATCTCAATATATGAGTGTCGAGAAAAAGTTTATGGATAGCTTGACACAAGCATAACGGTGATAGGGGTAGCATTTATCAGAATATTGCAAAATAAAAGAGACATATATGTAAAAATCGCTTGATTTTACATGTATG
>JAJDGX010000149.1 GCA_030265885.1 Ruminococcaceae bacterium OttesenSCG-928-L11
GAGGTGGCCGCGCCCGATGGCTACAACATTGATAATAGCTCCCACGAGGTGACAATCGAGCAGGGGCAGGCGTACACGTTGGAGTTTACCAACACGGCCAAATCCCCCATCTATATTTCTAAGGTGGACGAAAAGGGGAATCCTTTGGCTGGCGCTAAATTCCGCATTACCACCATGAACGGCGAGATGGTCGGCACCGTCACAACCGGGCGCACCGGGTATGCCATCATTCCTTACGCGGAGCCGGGTTGGTTCGTGGTGGAGGAGGTGCAGGCCCCGGACGGATTCCTCCTTTCTTCCACGCCGGTCAATGTGGAGGTCAAGTCAGGAAAGCCCGCGCAGGTTGAGTTTGTGAACCATAAGAAGCCGCAGCTTGCGATTATCAAGCGGGATGCGTCGGACGGCACGGCACTCATGGGCGCACGGATCAAGGTGACGAAGGCAAACGGCGAAATCATCGGCACTTACACCACCGATGCGAACGGCCTTGTGACGCTCGTGAGCCTTGAGCCGGGCAGCTTCATCGTCTCGGAAGAAGCCGCCCCGGACGGCTATATCCTTGATCCCACGCCGCAAATCGTGGAGCTGAAGGCGGGCGAAAGCAGGCAGATTGAGTTGTTCAACACCGCCAAGCCTGGATTGCAACTGCGGAAAATTGATAAGCTCACGCATCAGCCTGTTGGGGGTACTGTGTTCAGCCTTGTGAAGCTGGAAAGCGGCGCGAAGCGGGATATGGGTACCTTCACCACCGGCGAAAACGGTCTGTTCTATGTCCCCGATCTCTCCCCGGGCGACTATGTGCTGACGGAGGTGAAGGCAGCCGAGGGTTACATTCTTGATCCCTCGCCGCAAAGCATCTATATCGAGGGCGGCAAGCTGAATACCGTTGAGGTGTTCAATATGCCATATTCCAGCCTTCGTCTGCTCAAGATTGATGCCGAAACCCGGAAGCCTCTGGCTTCGGCGGTGTTTAAGCTGTACGATGAAAAGCGGCATGAGGTCGGCACCTACACCACATCCGCCCAAGGAGAAATCTATATCCCTGAGCTGCCGAGCGGAACCTATTTTTTGCAGGAGCAGAAGGCACCGGCGGGATATGTTTTGGACACCACGGTGCGTCAGGTGGAGCTGATCGGCGGCAAAACTACAACTGTTGAGTGGAAGAACACCGCGCTCGGTTCCCTGCGCATCCTAAAGACTGATAAGAGCAGCAAGAAGCCGCTTTACGGCGCGACATTCCTCTTATATGACAGCAAGAACAATCTGCTCGGAGAATTTACTACCGATCAGACCGGCCTCATCACCTTCGGGAGCAATTTGCAGGCAGGAAAATACAAGCTGAAGGAGATCAAGAGTCCGGATGGATTCGTTCTGGATGAGACGGTGCGCACCATCACCGTCAAGGAGGGCGAAACCACTGAAATCGTCATTGAGAATGAGCCCAAGACGGGTCGCATCCAGATTACGAAGGTTGCCTCCGCCTACAACGATCTGACGAAAGACAAAGAGGGCGCTGGCCTGAAAGGCGCAAAATTTGAGATTTATGACAATCAAATGGAGCTTGTGGACACCATTAAGAGCGACAGGAACGGTCTTTGCACCAGTGATTATCTGCCACTCGGCGTCTATGGCATCAAGGAGGTATCAAGCCCCGATTACTTCATCACCGATGGGGAAATGTTCTATGCGGAGCTGAAAATCCACGATGATCTTGTGAAATTCAAGGTTGTCAACAAGCCTGTGCATGTCGAAACAACCGTTGAGAAACGCGGCAATGTGGAGGCGATGGCAGGCGACAGCATCTACTATGACTTCACGAACATCGAAAATAAATCCAATGTGTCGCTGGAGGAGTTTTACCTGCGCGACATTCTCCCCACCGACGCGGTGCGGCTGGAGAAAATCTGGACAGGTGTTTGGAGCGAGCGAGTTAAAATGGAGCTTCAAATTAAAACCAACCTCAAGCCAAGCTACCGCACCGTGAAGAAGGGGCTGCTTTCCACCGTCAACAACGAGATTGACTGTTCCCGCTCAGCGCTCGGCCTTGCCGCAAATGAGTATGTGACCGAGTTCCGTATCGTATTCGGAGAGGTGCCGCCGGGATTCCATGAAACCTCGGGGCCGAAGGTGCAGGTCAAGGTTTTGGATACCGTGGAAAACGGCGCTAAATTCACCAACAAAGTCGATGTTGGTGGCAAGTATCTCGATGAGTGGGTGTACAACACGGACGGTTGGACTACCGTGGCCTACAATAAGCCCAAGGGGGATCTGCCGAAAACGGGGCGGTAATCGGTAAATTGAGTAACTGAAAATTGAAAGTTTGTAGATTCCCCATGTAGCGAGAAGCGGAGCATTACCCTGTTTTGGTAATGCTCCGTTCAGCTACTGCTTGAAAAGCTGATTAGTCATATTCATAGTTATTGGTGAATAGTCCGCCACAGATTGCATTCATGTCAGCGTCATCCAGAGTAATTTTCCAAATACCACCCTTTTTAACAAGCGACAATTCTACACTTTCAGTAACGGATTCTCCACCACTTGCTTCTATGATAATCCCATTCAGTTTACCATCTTCCGTTTCCTGCTGTTCCTGCATCGCTCGACTGATTAATTCACCCATAACATTTGACAAATCGCTGTTTGTAAAATCCACCTGAACCGTTGCCGTATCTCCTTGAATAGTTTCCTCCCCAATATCATATGAGAAATTCTCCATAACCGCCTTAACAAACTCTTGTCCTTCACTGTCAAGGGAATCGTCAAGGAGTTTATTCTCAACATGTGTATTATCTTTCCCTGCTGTATGTTGAATAAATTGATTAAACGTCTTGGTATCAGCATTTTTCAGGGCATCAAATGCGGTGATAACAGTTTTAGAGGGTGTAAGGATTTCTTCACTATCGCTTTGCTGCTGGTTTGCCGCCTGTAATGATTCAGGCTGTGTATGCTGATTTGTACAACTGGTGAAAGTAAATAGTAATGAGAAACAAATAAGTATTGTGACTAATTTACCAGCACTCATGCTAATACCACCTTTCCAAATGTCTTGGCTTACGCTTTTGGGAATTGTTTAATATAACATAACAAGATGGATATTGTGTGAATAATAATGCTATTTTTCTTGCTTTATTCAAAACGGATAATACTTCTACTATCCTAAAGACTGATGAAGTTCAATCAGGATTCTACATCTCATAGAAGTTTTCTACTTCCGGGTATTTTTTTAACAAGGCGGCATTTACAACTGCCATCTCATCACAATAATTCTGGTAGGCAGGACTGAGCTTCTTCAAATTTTCGATAAACTGTTCTTGATATCCGCTGCTTCTCTGGAAATCAACCATCAAAGCGGTTAAGCGGCCAGCGGGGGAGCTTTTGTATTCATCCGACAGGCGGTACTCCACATACGCTGCCGTGCTTTCATTTTCCAGTAAAGCGTCAGGATTTCGGATGGCTTCCTCCATAGCGGAATGTGCCGCTGCCTCGATTCGCTCTATCCCGGCAGATTCAATGGCCTTGAGCGCATCTTCCAGATATGCCCCTAATTCATCTGGCATGATCAGTTTCAAATTGTCCAGATAAGCAACAATTTTCTGATATGCAATCCGCTGCTCATCGGTTTGAATTGGTTCATTCAGAAAGCGACCGAAATGCAAGGAGACGTAAATTCCATAGCTGCCGGGAAAGGCAAGCACTATCTTTTCCTGCACAGTATACATCGAATCATCAAATCGCTGAACATCGTCAAACGCCTTGTTCACGTCATAATCGCCAATCAAGTTGTCGAGACAATGCTGTGCCGCCGCCAACTTACGCATCTTTAATTGACTCAGGTATTTGCATCTGGACAGGGCGCTCGCCTTGTCGGTGCTTTCGAGTACAGTGCGGATATCATGGATGCCAAGGCCGCATTTCCGCAAAACAGAGATTTCTTTCAGTGTGGATAGCTCCGATTCACCGTAGCTCCGGTATCCATTTTCCATAACATCGGGATGGATGAAGCCTTGTTGTTCGTAGTATTCCACTGCTTTTTTGGTGAGATGGCATGCTTCGCATATTTCCTTCATGAACATGTAAGCCGCCTCCTTTCACCACAATGATAAACCAACCCCCAAGGGAGCAGTCAAGGGGTTGGAGGTAATTTGTTTATCACCCAATCATAAAAATAAACGTTCATATGTCCATCTCCAATTTATCTATCAAATCAGCAAGCTCAGTGTTCCGGCAACAATCAGCACAAGTCCGATTGCCGATTGCTTTTTCAGTTTCTCATGCAGTATGAAATATCCAAACAGGGCAGTAATCAGGATGCTTAACTTATCGATCGGCACCACCACGCTGGCGGGGCCTTCCTGCAAGGCCCGATAGTAGCAAAGCCATGAAAGCCCCGTCGCAAGACCCGAAAGCCCGATGAACACCCAGCTTCGTTTATTGATGTGCTTTATTTCCCGCTGCTTGCCCTGCATGAACACATTGAGCCAAGCCATAAACAGCACAACAATCGTGCGAATCGCGGTGCCGAGATTGGATTCCACGCCCTCAATTCCAACTTTTCCGAGAATAGCGGTCAGGCTTGCAAACACCGCTGACAGGGCAGCAAAAATCAGCCATTGATAGCCATTACTGCCCTGCTCCGCACTTTTCTTTCGCTCTATCATCAGGTATGTACCAATCCCAATCAGCACCATGGCCGCCACTTTGATTGGCGTAATTCCCTCGCCAAGAAAAATCATGGATAGAAGCATGGTGAGCACGGTGCTTGACTTGTCAACGGGAACCACCTTGTTGACATCGCCAAGCTGCAATGCCCTAAAATAGCAAAGCCATGACCCGCCGGTGGCAAGGCCGGAAAGGATAAGGAATGCAAGGCTTTTCGGCTCAATGTCTGCGATGGATGTTTGTGAGCCGACAACAAAAACCATCAGCCACGCAAAAATCAGGACAACAACCGTACGTAGCGCAGTTGCCAGGTTGGAGTCCGTATTCTTAATGCCGATTTTGGCCAGTATGGACACAACCCCTGCAAACAGCGCGGAGAGCAACGCATAGATAACCCACATAAAAACATCACATCCTAACTACTAAAGAAGCGGCAGCGCTGCTAATCTGGATGGTGACCGCAATCGCTGCATCCTTTATGATGCCGGTCTTAATGCCGCCACATATTCATAAGAGCATCATGCCCGGTGTTCGACTATTTTTTCACAGCGCTCATGACAACCAGGGCAACCTCGTTGTTGGTGTCTGCGTTCAAAAACCGCTCGTCGAAGTCCCCACCGTCGCCCCATTCCTTGCTGAAATTTTCCTTGGCCCACTTGGCCCATGGCCACCAGATTTCTTTTGGGTCATCCATGTCGTAGCAGGAGGTGATTTCCACAAGGCCGGTCTTTTCCCAAAGACGCCGCCACCAATCCTTGCTGTGAAAGCTGAACATCTCGCCGACCCAGAGGTCCTTGAGTGTGTCGGGGCAGCCGCTGTCGTACTCTTTCACCAGCCCCGGAACCACGATGCCAAACTGGCCGCCGGGCTTTACAAGCTTGGAATAGGTGCAGGGGAAATATAGCTCGTCCGCGCCGTAATATTCGTAGCTGTCGATGGAGATGGCAGCATCGAAAAAGCCATCAGCGTAAGGAAGTGCGTGGGCCTCCGCATGAATGGGAAACACCTTGTCGGCGACACCCGCTTCCTCAAAGCGCCTCAGGTTATCTGTTGCACTGACCCACAAATCGTTGGCAAACACAGTCGCGCCGTATTCCTTCGCCAGAAACACCGAGGTGATGCCCTTGCCGCAGCCCATGTCGAGCACCTTCATGCCCGGCTTTAGCTCCAGATGCTCGCACAGATCTTCGAGCAGCCACAGCGGGTTGGGGCCCATCCAGTTTTCGGAAATCCATGCGGGATCATATTTCTCGGTTCTCGGATATATTTTCATGTATCATATTCCTCCCGTAATTTCGTGT
>JAJDGX010000015.1 GCA_030265885.1 Ruminococcaceae bacterium OttesenSCG-928-L11
TATGGTGTTTTCTGAGTTGTTTCAACATGTCGACACTGTGATTGACATTGCTTTATGCAATCAGCAAAAAATAGATGACTTGAAAAAAATCGGACAACTATTGTATTGGAATGGTATATGTGGACTAAAAATGGGGAAATACCATCATGCATTAGAAAGCTTGCTAAAAGGTTGCGAAATAGAGAACGGATGTGAAGAAAGAACTAATAAAAAAGATTGCGAATTTTGTCGAGGGATTTCACAAGCATATAGCGAGTTGGGGCAGATAGAAGAAGCTGAGCGTTGGCTAAAAAAAGCGAATTTGAGCGAGGTAGCACATCATTCGGATTTGGGAAATTTGCACTTCAATGCGCAGCGTTGGAACGAGGCATTGGATGAATATGCCGTATCATTTTCACTATGCAAAAATGATACGGATAGAGGGGTAATAGCCAACAGTATTGCCATTGTTCATTTGACTGGGAAACAGGACTGGTACACAGCTTGGCAGTATTTTCAACCAGCATTACATTTACTTGAAGATGAAAATGTTTCCGACGAAGTTAAAGCAAGACTGTTCAATACATTGGCACAGATGCAAGCAATGAAAGGTGACTTAGACTTCGCTTTGCAGATTTATGAAACGCTATTGGTGATGAGAAAAAAGATATATGGTGAAAATCATCCTGATGTTGCCCGAGTTTATCAGAACATCGGTGGAGTATATGCGGAGAAAGGCAAAAAGGCGTTGGCTTTGAATAACTGGGAGATGGCAGCAATGATGTTCATAAGCGTTTCCGGAAAAGATAATGTACACACCAAACAATGCGTAACAAACATTTGTAATTACTTGCTTACTAATGGAACGGAGCAAGAACTCGAAGCAATATTGACCAGGCTGGGGTACAGAGGATAAAGGGATAAATGTATCAGGGGGCGCAAAATGCTTGAATCCAAAAAGTGGGCTGATATATGCTTTCATGCAATGTTGGAGTATATCCCCGAAGATTTCGCAACAGTGGAAGCGATAGAAAAATTCCGCTCAATCACCGAACACATTGATGTTATTGGAAACTATCAGATTTCTGCGGATGGTAATAATGACGATGTCGCAAAATATTACAGTAAGGCAGGTTTAGGGCACAAAGAAGTGTCAAATTACAATGGTGCCTTAGACTATTACTCCGTGTCAGAATCAATTAGGAAAAATAACGGAAATGAAGAAGCGTTAGGGGTTGTCTACAACAATATTGCTGTTGTCTATAACATCCAAACGAAATACAAGTTTGCTCTCGAATACATCAGAAAAACCATTGCGATTACTAAAAAATACGACGCACCTCAAATAGAGCTGATAATCGCTTACAATAATATGGCATCTATCTATCTTCGTTGTACTGATTATAGCTCATCTCTTGAATGGAACACGAAGGCGTTGGAAACAGCTAAGATTAATGATTTGACAACCAATCCGGTTGCCGCTGATATTTACATCATGAGGTCGGCCATTCACTATGTGAATAAGGAGTTTCACGATGCGCTAAAGCTAGATTTTATGGCCTTGGATGTTTTGCGTACACACTACGCTGAAGACCATGCAGATATCGGTGCTGTGTACAATAGCATCGCTAGAGAGCATTATTCTCTTTATCAGCATGATGTTGCCCTTGATTACTATTTGAGAGCGCATAGGATATACAAAAAGGTTTATGGTGAATGTGATGCCGATACGGCTGGGGTCTGCGGTAATATTGCGATGACCCATATTGCATTGGGCGATTTTGAGAACGCCCTGATATGGTGCTTAGAAACATTGCAGGTTCAAGAAAAGGTGCTTGGAAAAACACATCCAGAAACAATGCTTAGGCATTCGATAATTTCAGAAATTTACGAAAGCTTGGAGCTATACGAGGACGCAATTAGCCATTTGCTAACTATATTTGATTATTATAGAGGAATCAAAGATGATGAAATTGTAAAAATAGTTAGCGCAAGGCTTTCAAATAATTATGAAAGAACCAATAACTTTTCAGAGGCATTACGATTCCGAGAAATGGCTTTACCATTAGAAGATGAAAGCCATGCAAAACCAAATCATATTTGAGGAGGCCTTAAATTGAAAATCAGCTACAAACGATTATGGAAACTCTTAATTGACCGCGATTTGTCAAAAGGAGAGTTTCGCAAGATTACAGGCATTAGCTCGGCTACATCATCAAAATTGCTCCATAGCGAAACTGTTTCGTCGGATGTGTTGCTTAGGATATGTACCGCCTTGGATTGCAAAATGGAAGATATTTTAGAAGTCGTGCCCGATGATGAAAAATAAATGGTTGCAATTATGCGTTGAGATGATGAGAACTGGAATTAAATATGAATGGGGAAATGCCGAGTCAATGAAACATTTTGATATGATGGTTTCTCATGCGGTTACGACAATCGAATGTGCATACTTGCCTGATTATAACGCTATCTCACCCCACGATGACTTGGCTCTTTTATGCAATACGATTGGATTCGGTTTAAGATACAGCGGAGAATACCATTCAAGCTTGGATTGCTATATTAAAGTTCTGTCGATGCGAAAAAACACTTTAGGCCACATGAGTTCGCTCAGAGCAACACTTTATTACAATATCGCATGGCTTTACGATGAAATGGCTGACTATAATTCCGCCTTGGAATGGTACCTGAAGGATTTAACCATCAGCGAAGCAGTTCACGGAAGGGATGGGATAAGTACCGCGCATACATATAACACGATAGGCTCGGTTTACAGCAAACTGCATAATTACAAGAAAGCGATGAGCTATTACAAACGCGCATTATTTTGCTTCGAAACAAGATTTGGTAAAAACAGTCCAGATGTATCAATGGTATGCAACAATATCGCTAATGTTTATGCTGAGCGGAGACTATATGAACAAGCTCTAAAATGGCATCACAGAGATTTAGCCATTTGCGAGATATCACTCGGAAAAAAGCATCCCGATACCGCCACATCGTACAATAACTTGGGTATGACTTTCCACGATATGGGGAAGCCACAAGAGGCTATTGAATGGTATGAAAAAGCAATAGCCATCAGGTGTAGCGTCTTGGGGGAAAGTCATCCTGCATTAGAGAAAACGATTGCCAACGCATATAGGGCATACCGTGATATTGAAAACCCGGCTGCTTCATTTGCGGCTTGGCTTGAAAACGTTTTAGCCGGAGAAAATGGAAGCGAAGGCATCAAGTGACTTAAAAATAGAACAACCATTTCAGAACGAAAGGAGCAAGCCTATGACCCCCTTCTACGTCCTATACACCGCCACGAAACTGCGCAGCCTCGCTGATGCAGACAGGCTGCTCCCTGCTCTGTCCTCGGCGAATATGGAGGTCTACCCGTTTCAAATTGCGGCGGCGATGTTTGCGCTCCGTTCGCCATACCTAAAGGGTGCAATACTTGCAGACGAGGGCAGTTTGGGTAAAACATACGAGGCTCTTCTTGTCATCTCACAGTTGTGGTATGAGGGCAAGGAGAAAATTCTGCTCGTTGTGCCGACTCCGCTTTTGCGCCAGTGGCAGGGCATATTGGATGACTGTTTTTCGATGCCCTACATCACGCTCGAAGGGGACATCATCGACATTGATATTGAGGGTACCATCGCACTAACCACCTACGATTGTGCCGCCGCAAACTTGGATGCTATCAGTGCTGTGGCATGGGATGTTACCATGTTTGACGAGGCGCACCGCTTGGCCAAATGCTACGAGCCGGGCAGCCGCGCCGCCAAACTCAAAACTGCCGTTGGTGATGCGTACAAGCTCCTGGTAACGGCAAGTCCCATGCGCAACTCGATTATGGACTTGTACGGCCTAATTTTCTTTATAGATGAACACGCCTTTGAGGAACCGGACACCTTCTACAAGCGTTATTTTCGCAAGCCTGAGAACTACCACGAGCTATCAAATCGGGCAAGCTACTACGCCTTTCGCACCCTGCGCACACAGGTGGAAAGCTATGTCAAAATCCCTCACCGCCTAGTGGTGACGGCCGACTACCCGCAGACAAAACAGGAAAAGCAGCTCGCCACCCTGCTCTGCGTCTATCTCAAAAAGCGGGACAAGCTGGCCTTCCCCAAAATGGATGAGTGGGAGCTTACGCTTATGATGAACCGCGCCCTTGCGTCCTCCCCCTATGCTTTTTGCGGGTTGCTTGACAGTGCGGTCGGGCGTGTGCGCGAGCCTGAGCTTATAGAAATGACGATGCTTGCCGCAGATATCGAACCGGATGATACGCACAAGGGCAAGACGCTGTTAAAATCGCTGAAACTCGCATTTGCTGAACTCAAAAAGCGTGGAGCAAACCGCAAGGCGATAATTTTTACCGAGAACCGCTCCACCCTCGGGTTTCTGCACAAACTGCTCTGCGATACATACAAAACTCTCGCTTTTGACGGAAGCAAGTCGGGCGACTTTTCTGTCATCCAACGGTTTGAGAGTGAGGCGGAAATCCTCATCACGACCGATGTTGCTGCCGAGGGATTCAATCTGCAATTCTGCTCGTTTGTCGTGAACTACGACCTGCCCTATAACACGCAAACTCTTCAACAACGCATCATGCGCTGCCACCGACAGGGACAGCAAAACGATGTTGTAGTGCTGAACTTCCTGTCCAAAACAAACATAGCCGATGTGCGAACGTTGGAGCTTATCAACAAGCGCACCGTCCAGTTTGACGGCATCGTCGGTGAGTCTGACGATGTGATTGGCAGCTTTTCCGATAGCGCCGCAGAGGGGCTGCAATCGGCGTTTACACGGGCGCGAACGAGGGCGGAAATAGAGGCGGATTTCCATAGTACGCTAACCCAAAACGAGGAATCCAATGCTGCCCTGGTCGAAAACGCCGAAAATACGCTGTTCACCACATTTACGAAAGAGATTTCGGACAAAATCATCATCACGCCGCAATATGCAAAGAACAAAACCGCCGAAATCGATGCCATGCTGTGGGACGTAACCACGCACTTTTTTGAAAACTTCGCCTGTGACGATTGTCGCTTCGAGATTGACCGACAGACACAAACCATCAACGCAATAACTGATGGTGAACTGCCGCACCTGTTCTACTACTGGACTGGCAGCCGCAATAAGCCGTACACCAGCCTTGCCAAATACGGCATGGCGAAAGACTTTAAGCCCGCAAAAGGCAGGATTACCCCGACCAGCGTTATCGGGCGGGGTGTGATAAGCGAAACAGCATTCGCAAGTAGCGGCACGGTGGAGGTTGATGCGACGATACCGCCATGTGAAATCGGATTTTATAATGTGAGCATTCGCGCTGGAACAACTCGATTGGCAGACTACACTGTATTTGCGGGAAAAACGGATGGTGGCGCAGTCTTATCAGATACGCAGTGCCGTGAAATCATGGATTTGCCTGTCCGTACATTTACTGAGGACGGCTCCCGTTCACTCCTGTGGCTTCGCGAGTCAACGGGAACGCCAATGCCGCATTCTCTGGATAAACTGGTGGACACCTCCCCATTAATCCGCCGCGCCGCCACCGAAAGCGAGAACGAACGCAAGGACGAAATCGAGCGACTATCCGAGAGAGCGAGGCTACGAAAGCTGTCCCTCACTCGCGATATAGAGCGCATGAAGCGAGAAATCAAGCAAGCAGGTATCGACAAGGGCGGCAGCATCTCCGACCAAATCAATGTCGAAAAGCATCGCGCCGCCATGACACGGGAAGTGAAAAAACGAGAACAGTCCGTCTTTTTAGACGGTTTTAGGATAGATACGGAGTTAGAGGACGAAATCGGCAAACTGACCGCCGGGCTTACTGCGAAAACTATGCGATTGTTCGCGATACGAGTGGAGGGATTCAATCGTGAAATCTTATAAAACCAAGGCCACAGCGAAGAAAATCCACAAATCAATAATGCTATATTTTTCAATGCCAACGCTATGGGTTGCGTTAATTCTGGCTATTTGTGCGGTGGTTTGTCTACTCATATCGATAGCCTTGAACGATAAAGGGCTGCAATTTGAATCCTCGCTGTTTTCAAATGTATTTGCCGGCTTGATAACGGGTTTCTCAATCGCCTTGTTAAGTGGTGTAAAATCTGTTTACTGCAATCGCTTGGAAATCAAGATATTATGGCTCGAAGAAACGCATAAGATGATTCTCGATTTTATGAATACGCACCATAGTCTTTATAATTACAAGAATATGACCGACGAAGAGTTTGCCGAGAGGGCGTATGATACAGGTAGCAGAGCCAATTGGGTAAATGACCGCATATTGCATAACTCAATTTTTGATAAAGAGCAATGGCTTCAGCCGCAGCGGTATTTTCACAGACGATATAATTACGACAGCGTTGCGATGTGCGATGTCTTGAATGAATTCAAAGATACCTTGTATTTGGTTGGCACTGACAGCGCAAAGAGGAAAGAAGAAGTTGAGAGTTTTAGGCCGGTTCTCAAAGCGATGACAGGCTTAAACAAAAATATTTTAGATGATGTTTCAGTACTTAAAACGAAGTTAGCTAACTCGAAAAAGTCTTTTATATAGTCGGAGGGTTTTATAATGGATAACGAACGAATTGACGGGCTTACAATGGACATAGAGGCCGCCGACCGGGACAAGCTAAAAGCCGTGTTCCCGCAGTGCTTCACGGATGGGAGGCTCGATATAGACAAGCTGCTCAACCTGTGCGGCGAGTACATCAGCGACGATTTCGAGAAATACGAGTTTCGGTGGAAAGGCAAAACCGAAGCGTTACAACTCGCAGGCAAACGCTCCACCGGCACCCTTCGCCCTTGCCGCGAGGACAGCGTGAACTGGGACGAGACCCAAAACATCTACATAGAGGGCGATAATCTTGAAGTGCTGAAATTGCTCCAAACCTCCTATTTCCGCAAGGTCAAGATGATTTACATCGACCCGCCCTACAACACCGGCAACGACTTCGTCTACGCCGACGATTTCGCCGACCCTCTTGCTCGGTACAAAGAGGTCACTCAGCAAACCACAAAGAGCAACCCTGAGACAATGGGAAGGTTTCACACCAACTGGCTGAACATGATGTACCCGCGACTTAGGCTTGCGGCTAATTTGCTGCGTGATGATGGCGTTATCTTTATTAGCATTGATGATGGTGAGGTACATAATCTTCGTAAAATCTGTGATGAGATTTTTGGGGAAGAGAATTTTGTAACACTGATGATATGGCATTGTAGGCAAAACAAAGATAATCGGAATATTTCTGGTGCTTCGATAGACCATGAGTATGTGCTGTGCTACACAAAACAACCTGGTTGGCGCGTCCTTCGCGGTACGAACAGAAAAACTGAGCAATACAAGAATCCCGACAACGACCCACGCGGGCCGTGGGCAAGCGCGAATATGGTTGGACTTGCAACTGCGGATGCACGGCCCAACCTACATTACGACCTTATTCAACCGGAGACAGGCATTAACTACGGTTGCCCTGCAAAGGGTTGGAGATATGATAAGAACACGATGAAGAGGTTGGTTGACGAGGGAAGAATATTATGGCCAGATTCACCTGAAGGTCGTCCGCGCAAAAAAGCGTTTTTGAACGAATTGGACGATAATTTACCAGGATATTCTTCTATCTTGGCAGAGGGTATGTACACAAATACAGGCACAAAGGAAATCGCTGCGTTATTTGACGGACACTTTTTTGATTTCCCCAAACCATCATTGCTCATAAAGCAGTTAGTATCACAAGCAACCGATAAAGATGACATCATTCTCGACTTCTTCTCCGGCTCTGCCACCACCGCTCATGCCGTCATGCAGCTCAATGCCGAGGATGGCGGCAATCGTCGGTTCATCCTTGTGCAGTTGCCGGAAGTATGCGATGAAAAGTCTGAGGCATTCAAAGCAGGATACCCCAACATCTGCGAAATCGGAAAGGCTCGGATTCGTAAGGCGGGTGAGAAAATCAAAGCCGACAGTCCGCTCACAACAGGCGAGCTCGATACCGGTTTTCGGGTGTTTAAGCTGGACTCATCAAACCTAAATCTGTGGGATGGTTCACCCATTCGCGGCTACGGCGAGGATGCGGAAGAAGAACTCTATCAGCGGCTGCTTGACCATCTTGAAATCCTCAAATCCGACCGCCAGAGCGAGGATGTGGTGTTCGAGGTGATGCTGAAATTGGGGCAGGATTTATGCGAGGTTGCGCAACCGCTTGACGTGAACGGCAAGATGGTCTACGGCGTGGGCGCAGAGGTGAAGTTTATCGTCTGTCTTGCCGATGATATTCAGCCGGAAGATGCAAGCGCAATGGCCGAGTACGCACCGGGGCGGATTGTGTTTGCGGATAGCTGCTTTTCGTCCACGGAGCAGAAGTCGAACGTGCGGCTGACGTTGAAGGATAAAGGGATTACGATAAAGACGCTGTGAGGGAGGGAAACAATATGATCAAAATTACTTTCCCACATGGCACAAGGTTGTCTGGAGAGCAATTAGCAAGATGCGAGAGAACATTAGCGAATCTAGTAACAAATCTTTCTGGCAACTTTGATATAACCGGATTGACGGAAATTTCCGTTGTGGAGAATATTGCAACTCCACATAAGGGCGAGTTCATTGCCGCAGGCGAAGTTCTCACGATCTATGGTGATACCATAGAGTACAAAATGCAAGTGGTTGGAACTATTTTCGACCCACGACTTATAGGAAACAAACAAGCGTTCTGTGAGTTTACACATATGCTTCATCACGAGTTAGCGCATATACACGACCATAACAAAATAGTTCATATTTATAAAGAGAGAGAGCTTCTAAAAGAAGAATTGACGCAAGAGAATGTAATGTGGGAGTTCACACTAAAAATATGGTCAGAATTTATAGCTACCCTCCTGAGCTCTATTCAAAATGCGAGATTTCGCATAGAACATAATATAGCTCAGCTAAATCAACTATATGAAGAATATTGCGTTACCGAAGAAAACAAAAATCGGTTTGCATTGGCAGCGGATATGATTTGCTATATGGCATATTTACTCGGTGATATTCTTAACCACGAAAGTCTTTCTGAAGAAATAAGCTCAAAAATAGATGTTGGGGAATTTGCCCCATTATTTGAACAGCTTTTTGATGAATTACAATCATTATTAGTTACATATCCAAACTGGGAAAATATTTTCGAACTAAGTAAGTTGAAAGATATTATTCAGCAAATAGCAAATATGCCATACAACAAAGGCGGTGAGCACCTATGAAACTCAAATTCAAAACCCAAGACTTCCAAACCGAGGCTGTGAACGCCGTGGTTGACCTCTTCAAAGGCCAAAAGAAGCGGCACGACACCTTCACCATATCCAACGAGACGCAAGGCAGTATGGATAACCTAGGGTACACGAATACGCTGATCCTCACTGATGAGCAGATTGCTGTGAATATGAATGCGATTCAAAAGCGGCAGGGCTTGCCGTTGACTGCACTTGAGCATGACGATAGCAGTTTGGGTGGGACATCACGTTCTTTCTGCGTGGAGATGGAAACCGGCACGGGTAAAACTTTTGTCTATACCAAGACGATTTTCGAGCTTCATAAACAATTCGGTTTTACGAAGTTCATTGTTGTCGTGCCCAGTGTTGCGATTCGTGAGGGTGTGTATAAGTCATTCCAGATAACCGCTGAGTATTTCGGGAGAAAATATGATAATACCCCTGTGAGGTGCTTTATCTACGATAGCAAAAAGCTTGCGAACATTCGCCTTTTTGCCACGTCTACAGATATCGAGATTATGATTATCAACATCGATGCGTTCAAAAAATCTGAGAATGTCATCAACCAAGCGCAGGACAGGCTATCGGGCGATTCGGCGATGTCGTACATAGCAGATACAAACCCCATAGTGATTATTGACGAACCCCAAAGCGTGGACAACACCCCCAAAGCGAAAGAGGCCATTGCAAGCCTCAACCCACTGGCGGTGCTGCGTTTTTCGGCGACCCATCGGGAGAAAATCAATTTGCTGTACCGCCTGACCCCCGTGGATGCGTATCAGTTGGGGCTTGTCAAGCAGATTTGCGTCAGTTCCAATCAGATTGACGGCGATTTTAACCGCCCGTATATCCGCGTTGTCAGCGTTTCCAATGAGAATGGCTTCTCAGCGAAAATTGAGATAGATAGAGCTGCGAAATCGGGCAAGGTAGACCGCAAGATTATTCCCATTAAACAAGCTGCGGATATTTACCGTCTCTCCGGCGAGCGCGATTTATACACCGGGTATGCCGTGGCGGGAATCGACTGCACCCCCGGCAGCGAGGGCATTGAGTTCACAAACGGCGAGTTTCTGCGCCTGGGCAAGGCAATGGGCGATATTGATGCAAATGTCATCAAGCGGGCTCAAATTCGCCGCACCATTGAAAAGCACATGGAAAAGGAACTGACCCTCACGGCGAAGGGCATCAAGGTTCTGTCGCTGTTCTTTATTGATGAAGTGGCTAAATATCGCACAGCGGACGGCGGCAAGGGAATCTACGCTGTGATGTTTGAGGAGTGCTATGCGGAACTGCTTGCGCTACCGAAGTTTGAGGCTCTGCGCGACAAGTTCCCGGCTGCCGTTACCAGTGTTCACAACGGATATTTCTCTCAGGACAAAAAGGGCAATTTCAAGGATACCCGCGGCGATACTAATGACGATTACGATACCTACAACACAATTATGCGGGACAAGGAGTGGCTACTCAGTTTCGACTGCCCTCTTCGGTTTATATTCAGTCATTCTGCGCTGAAAGAAGGTTGGGACAATCCCAATGTGTTCCAAGTTTGCACTCTGATTGAGCAGAAAAGCACCTTCACCTGCCGCCAAAAGGTCGGGCGCGGCTTGCGCCTTTGCGTAGACCAAAACGGTGACAGGATTGAGGACAGAAATATCAACGTCCTCCACGTCATGGCAAACGAGAGCTTTGCGGAGTTCGCCGAGAACCTGCAACGCGAGATTGAGACAGAAACCGGCGTAAAGTTTGGCGTATTGCAGTTATCACTGTTCAGTGGTCTGACCTATACGGAAACAGTGGAAGAGACGAAAACTGTTACACAGGAGCAAGCGGCGCAGATTGCCGAGTATATCAAGCAAGTTGTTTCCCCTGCCGGTGAAGCCGAAAAAACCATACCGCCGCCTGAATTGCCTGCTCCCGTGGTGGAAAAAGTTGTCGCAGCGGTTCAAATGGGCGCGCCTGTGGAGAAAATCGAAGAGACCGTCACGCAGATGACCTATACCGAAAGGTTGAAGGTCGAAAAGTCCGTCAGCTATGACGATGCCGCAGAGCTTCTCACACATTTTCAGCAAAAGGGTTATGTCACAAAGTCCGGTGCAATTAAGGACACAATGAAAGCCGCTCTCGCAGCGGGAACCCTTGATCTGCCTGCAAAGTTTGAAGCGGCACGGGAGCGTTTTGAAACAGTCATCAAGAAAGCCGACCAAAAGCCTGTTGTTCACGATGCAGCCAAAGAAGTGCGTGTGCGCCTGAAAAAGCAAGTTATGCTATCACCGGAATTTTTGGCGCTGTGGGACAAAATCAAAGGACGAACAGCCTATCGCGTGAGCTTAGATGAGAATGAGTTAATAGCACGTTGTGTCAAAGAACTGAAATCACTGGAGCGTGTCACAAGAGCGCGGGTTGTGACTAAGACGGCGCAGTACAGCATCGACCATCCCGGTGTTGGTTTTGTGGAAACGGAGCTTCGTGCTTTTGACGCCGATGGTGATTTCCACACTCTGCCGGATTTCATTCGTGTGCTTGACGATGAGTGCTTCCTCTCGCGGCGCACGGCGGTGGATATTCTACGGCAAAGCGGACGGCTTGGCGACTTCTTGAATAACCCGCAACGCATGACCGAAGTGTTTGTAGAAGCCGTGCGCCATGTCCAAAACTCGATGGAAATTGACGGCATCAGCTATATGCGACTGGACGGCGAGGAGTATTATCTGCAAGAAATTTTCGGCGCTGAGGAATTAACCGCTTATCTTGACAAGAATGCAATTGCAGTCAAAAATAGTGTTTATGACCATGTGATTTACGACAGCGATACGGTTGAACTGCCCTTTGCCAAAGCATTGGATGGCGATTTGGATGTAAAGATGTTCTTCAAAATACCGTCGAAATTTCAAATCGAGACCCCAATTGGTACATACAACCCCGACTGGGCAGTGTATGTGGATAAAGACGGTGTGGAGCGGCTGTACTTCGTACTTGAAACGAAGGGGCAGACACGGCTGGATGACCTGCGCGGAGATGAAGCCCGTAAAATCATCTGCGGTGAGCGGCATTTTGCGGCACTGGATAACGGCATTGTGTTCAGCGGAAAGCCTGTGAAGGCTTGGAAAGACGTAAAGGTGGGGTTGTAAAATGGCAGGAAAGAATTTCAGCTATTTCTTGATGGACGATATCCCGAATGGCCGTGTGAAATGCACCTTTGCAAACTGGACTGGGGTGGCGTACAGGATTCCGAGGGTTGCCCTCGACAAATGCAAAGACCGCCCCGATTTACAGCAGAGCGGCGTGTACTTTTTGTTTGGGGTTGATGAAACCACAGACGAAAATGTAGTTTATGTTGGGCAAGCCGATGTCCGCAAAAATGGAAACGGTCTGCTTGGCCGCTTGATTGAACATAAAAATAACTCTGAGAAGGATTACTGGACGGAAGCGGTTGTGTTCACCACAAAGGATAAAGATAACTGGTTGGGTGCAACCGAGATAAGCTGGCTTGAAAGTTATTTTTGCGCTCTTGCTAAAAATGCAAAGCGTTATGCCATAAAGAACGGAAATGAGCCGTCCCCCGGCAAACCCACAGAGGAGAAAATAAGTGACTTGGAAGAGTTTGCAAAACATGCTACGGTGGTTATGGGCGTTCTAAATCACAGGGTATTTGAGCCAATCGTCTCTCATAAGGCTGACACGCAAGCCTCTAGCGATGGTGGAACTGAGCCGCTTATGCTTGAGCTTGTGCTAGGCAACAAGGGTACGCACAACCGTGTTGATGTGAAAGGTTATGAAACCAGCGATGGCTTTGTGCTGTTGAAGGGCGGAACAATCAAAGTTTCGGTTGCCGCCTCAGTTCGGGGGCGGATAAAGAAACTGCGTGTTGAGCTTGCCGGCAAGTTTGATGAAGAAGGGGTTTTGCTTGAAGATATACTTCTGAAAAGCCCTAACGAGGCCGCAAACTTCGCCACAGGGTATTCTATCAATGCCCTGACAGCGTGGAAAACAGCGGAGGGGAAAACGCTCAAGGAACTGTTTGCGGAGGCAGATTGAAACTCCTGACAGGTTTATCACGGCTATAGTTGCAAAATACATTAGCAGAAAGGGGCGAGTGCGATGAAACCTGTAAATCTAAAAGAACTATCAGATGCCTTTGAAACCATATCTGACGATGATACCTATCGCGGCTTTGTGGACAAACGTGATGGGCAGATATACTGGTTCGAGGGTCGGCATCTTGCCATTGCCGGGTTCTATTTGGATGGCGATGATTACGAGGTCTATCCTGCCGAGCAAGACGAAATAGATGCGGCGAAGGCCTTCACAGACCGCTATGACCGTGAGCTTGTCGTTAGACTTCCCGGTAAGTACGAATTGCGGGATTATGACATTATGGAGCAGTTTGCCGAGGAACAGCCTGACCCGAGAATAGCAAATCAGCTTCTAAATGCAATTCGCGGCAAGGGCGCTTTCCGCAAGTTTCGGGAAGCGGTGACGCGACTCCAATTTCTCGATGACTGGTATCGGTATAGGGATAACGCAGTGCTTGAACGTGCGCGGCGATGGTGCGAAGAAAATGAGATTGCGTATGATGAGAAAAAATAAGAAATGAGACTGAACACTTCGCGGCCTATCAGACAGAAGCACAGACACAGGTTGGTGTTGCCGGTGCCGAAGCGTTGGGGCAAATGGGCGCATCCGGTGCCGGAGGTGTTGACCTCGGCGGAAGCGGTGCCGGATTTAATCCTGCCGCAATGATGGCGGGAATGGCGGTTGGCGGTGCAGTCGGACAAAACATTGCCGGGACGATGAACAATATGATGTCCGGTGCGAATGTACAGCCTGCATCGGGAGCCGTTCCTCCCCCGATTCCGGTAAGCATATACCATGTTGCCGTAAATGGTGAACCTGCCGGACAGTTCGACATAGCAGCTTTAACACAGATGGCGGCCACTGGGCAACTCACGGCAGATACACTGGTGTGGAAAGCGGGAATGGTAGAGTGGATAGAGGCCGGGGCAGTTCCGGAATTGTGTGATGTTTTAGGGCAAATACCGCCTGCTATTCCTAAAGGATAGTAAGGCAATCTGTTATGGAGGGGAAAAGATGAGCGACGGCAACCTAAAAATCGACCTAATGCCGTATTCGGGGCAAGCGTCGAGCGACCAGTATGACCTTGACAGAATCCTATTTGATTTGGACGCCCAGTTAGCCTTGCTGACGAGCGATGCGGATTCGGCGGATTATTTGGTGTCCATCGCCAGTGGCTTACTATGTGGGTTGCTTGATGTTCTTTGGGTCGGTGAGTTCAGCCTTGAACGTGGCCGAGAGATTGCAAGTGATAAAGTAGACGCTTTTGTGCAAAAGACAGCAAGGCTGTTGGGCTGTGAAAAAGATGACTTATCTGCTTGTGTGAAGTTTCTTGAACAGAAATTCCCTATACCAAGCGACGGTAATACACCCGATTTCGGCGGGGGTTTGCAACATCATCTCCGCGATTTCGCGCACCACCCTACGATTGTCGGGTTGATGTTCTCCCTTCTTACCCAATTTACATACAAATCCTATGGAACAGACACAAGCGGCGCTTTCAAAATTGCGAATGTGACCGATGCAAGCAAGGCTTTTATCGGAGAGGATGTGCCTACAAAGATTTTATACGGTACGCTTATTTGGTTTTTCCATCTTGTGAGCGATATGGCCGGTTCGAGCGGCACGGCAGGAAAAGACGGCGGCACAGGTATTCCGGGGCCGCTCCTATCCTTGGCAAAAGAGCTATCTGCGCTCCCATTTTTCAAGAATATCAAGGTTGGTGACAAAAGCCTATCGCTATTTTTGTCGAAGCTGTTTAACGGCACACTGTTAGCACAGCATGATGAATCCGGCAAGATTATCAAAGATACAGTCCTGAAATTTGATTTGCGTGGTGAGCTTGGTGTTGGCATCGAACTTGGGCGGCAAGCACTCCCTGTCATTGCCAATGACTGCATTGTTCGGGCTTTCTATTTTGTGCGTCGGTTTGGAGCAGAGCTTCGTGAAAGCAATGTACGCTCACCCGCAGATGTCAAAGCAATTAACTGGAACAGGGTAAAGCCTACGAACAACCCCACGATTGCAGGGATGCTGACGATTGCAACTGGTGTTTTTACTGCTGTTGATGTGGGCGAAGCTGTTCTGACACAAAAGTATTGGCTATCTGTCAATTACGTCGGGGTAGGTCGTTTCGCCGTTGCCCTTGGCGAAGATGTTTCGTGGTGCCTGAAAGCACGGAATCTAAAGCAGATTAAACAGGTCTACGAGGACATCAAACGCTTCACCTATACAGCGGAAGATGAAAATATTTATGAGAGGATAGGCGCAGACATGAACATGGACAAGCTCGGACTGACGATTGAGCAGACAGAGTTTCTGTATAACCTCGAATACTACAAAATCCTCAATGACATAGATGCAACAAAGCAACCGCTCAATCGAGAGGCAATCAAAGCACTAAAGCACGAGTGGTTTTCTGAGTGGAAAGAGCATATGACAAAAGGTTTTTCGAGCTTTCTGCAAATTGAGGGTGCGACCCTTCATTGGTATACAAAGCAAGAGTTGCGCCATGAAATCGAGGGGTGCAATCCACACGACACCTGGTTTCGCTTAGTTCTTTTAGAAGCTATGCTTTTCGAGCCATACTACGCGCTGAGTGTAGAGCAAGATAAAAAAGGAAACGATACCCCAAGTAAGAAATACAGTAGTCTGCAACTTCCTTTGAGCGGTTACGCAAAAGGCGCGGGCGACGATTTTTTAGAAACCTTTTTCGTAGACAGCTATTATCCAAAGGGATATATCAAGCGGCTTCGTAAGTGCTATGACAAAGTTGTCTTGGAAATGAAAGAGGTTCTTAAAGGAATCCTAATCGGAACTGCAATAACAGCAGGAGTAGCCATCGTGACGATTGCAACGGCGGGGGCCTTTGCTCCTGCAATCGCTGTCGCCTTAGTGGGTTCCAATTTCGCAGGACTTAGCGGCGCTGCTTTGACAAGCGCTTGCCTTGCCTATCTTGGCGGCGGTGCGATTGCAGTAGGCGGCGCAGGAATGGCGGGAGGCACCATTGCCATTGTTGGCGGCGGAGCGGCTCTTGGGATTGGCGCAGGACTGGGTGTTGGCGGAGCGGTGGGCGCTGCCGGTCTGATTGGCAAGCAAAGTACGATTTTGCAGTCGGCAAAGCTTCTTGTGTCTGTCCGTGAAGTGTTTCTGAATGACGAGCATGATATCGACTACTCAAACACGATTTACGAACAATATGTCGATAACATCATGAGTATTGAAAAGGGACTTGTCGAGCTTAGGCTACAAGCCGATGTTGCACCGACGAAGGAAAAGAAAGAACTGAAACGGCAGATTAAAAATGCCGAGGAATCGGTTGAGGCGATGAAAATCGCTAGAAAAAGCTTGCTGAAGTTCAAAAGCTCCTTCGAGGAAGGCTTGGTTCAAACAGAGGCCGTTTCAGGCGAATAGGCCAAGGGGATAAGATATGCTGAATTTAGGATGGGTTGACTTCTCAAAAAGCGACCGAGATATGGTAATGAGTGTATTGAGGCAGATCACCGAACCCGGTGCTGTTGATGAGCTTGGCATCGGAACTATTCGGGATGGCTTTTCAAACATTCTCTTTCCCGGCACTTCAACCATACAGACGAGAGCCAAGTATTTCTTTCTTATTCCATACATCTGTATGGAGCTGGAACGCAGTAACGCGCTCCAGCCACAGCAGTTCATTGATGCAATGGAAAAAAGGGAGCTTGATTTGATAGACCTTCTCGCAGTAAACGGTGCAGAGGGTATTATCGGTCAGCGTTCCCGAAAATCACTGCTAAGAAAACCATCTAGCATTTATTGGAGCGCTCTACGTACATACGGCTTCCTTGCGGAGCCTGTTACGATGTCTGAGTACGCAAGACTTTTATACGCACGAAAAATAGCAGCAAATGACCAGAAGAAGCTGGGCAAACACAAAGCCAAACATGAAGATGACGCTACCGACGATTCCGATACAGGGATGGGAGTTGGCGCATTTTGGCGTGTGCCTGTGGCAAAGGATAATTGGCGAGAGGATTTAACCATAGACTTGACCGCTGGTGAAGCTGCTTTCTTGCGTGAGCGCATATGCTCTATGCCGGACACGAAGGACAGCTTGCTTGCGCTTGTGCTGCGTGAAAGTCGGCTTGACTTTACTGAGTATGAGGATTTCTCTGAATTAGATGCACTGCAAGGCCTTATGCCGACCGAAATGCGTCGGGACTATTCCCTTGCTCGTGATTTCTCCCGCTTCATATTTGGGGCGCAGGTTCGCTACAATATCATCTATTCTGAGGGTAAAAATGAGATTGCGAGTGAGCTTTGGGAGAAATACTTGCTAGAGCGCCCGACAGCAAACCTTTCGGAGATTCAGTCGCGGCTAAAGCCTCGTGCCAGTGTTATGCGCTTCCTGAAAGCGTTTAACGCAAGTCTGGATAATGAGAGCGAATTGGACGAGCTGCTCATTCGCCGCGAAAAAGAGCTTAAAGGCACAGCACGAGCAAAACTTAGCAATAAAGAGCTGTACCCATATAACAATAACAACGTGAACATGGTGCCGTTGGATTTCCGTCTGCCCAATGTGCAGCGTATTGTCAGAGACATTTTCGAGGGGGCGGAGATTCATGCTTAACGCACAATCAGACCGTGTAGATTATAGGGAGCTACTCTCTCCGCCGCCCGGCTACAAAACAGCATTTGCCACAGGGACAACCTACTCCCTTGACCTTGAAACGCTTACGGCTATCTGCGCAATCATCGGTCTTGACACCCCCGCAGACACCGAGCTTATCCAAAGTCCATTACATACACTTGAGGCCATTCGCCGCGCAAGTGGAAACCTTTTAATATTCTGCCAGAGTGGGCAGATTAAATGCCCGGATAAGCCGAACAAGCTGTTGCCTCTGCTCGAAAACTGTGTGAGCGAAGTCAGTCTTGCAAACAAGAAATCCTTTCACCCCAAAACATGGTTCTTGAGATATACCGCCGAGGGTCTGCCGGATAAATTCCGCATGATTGTCTTGTCGCGCAACCTCACCTTTGACCGCAGTTGGGATGTTGCCCTGCGCCTTGATAGTGCAGGTAAAGGCGATGCAGTATTGGAGCAATACGAAACGACAGGAGATGCAATCAGCTCTTTTCTCCAGTGGCTTCAACAAAACTTGCGGGCGCATAATAACGCTCTAAAGGCAAAGCGAAAAAAGCTGACCTCGCTTGCGGAAGAACTGCCGAAAACAAACTGGAAATCATTCGGCAAGGAGTTTGCAGGCTTCGACTTCATCCCCTATGGCATCCAGGGTCCGTCTACTGACAACTTAGGCGAAAGTTTTCACAAGATGTTTGTTATTTCTCCGTTTCTTAGTAAAAGTGTGATTGAGGGATTTGCCAAAAACCGTCTGACAAATCCGGATTGCACACTGATTACGAGAAAATCAGAGCTTTATAAACTGGATAGCGAATTGCTCACGGCATTCAACACATATACCATCAAGGATGATGTGGTCGATGGCGAACAGCGTATTTCAGAAACAGGAGATTTCAAAACGCAGGATATCCATGCCAAGGTCTATCTGCGCACAAAATGGTCAGATAGTGAGCTTTATGTCGGTTCGGCCAACGCAAGCTACAACGCTTTTCATGGTGGAAATGTTGAGTGTATGATTGCCCTTTGGGGAAAGCAACGATATTTGAATGTCGATAAGCTAAAGCAAGACTTGTTCGGCACGGATGAAAGGGCAAACCCCTTTGAGAAGGCTCTGCCGATGGACTACACTCAGCCAGACGAGGATACCACCGTTTCAATGCTCGAAACGGCTATCCGAGATTTCTGCTCTCTGCGCAAGTCGGCAGTTGTATCTGGCGAAGATAGTTACACCATCACTGTCACATCAAAGTCCTTCCAATGCGATGCGCAACTGACACTCTCACCGCTCATGCGGGATAAGACAGAGGTGTTCTCTGAATCTATGACTTTTTCAGGACTTAGATTGCGTGATTTATCTGAGTGGTATGTTGTCACCGCAAAAAGCCGGGGCAAAGAACTCAGTCGTGTGCTGAAGATTCAAACCGACCGTATTCCGTATAATCGGGATTCGGCTGTGTTCAGTGACGTTGTGAAAGATAGAAACGCATTTCTGCACTATATAGCATTTTTGTTGAGTGACGATTATCTTACTGCTTTTCTTGACAGTATAAAGAAAGGTAGCGGCGATTACCAGTTCCTAAACACTAGCTTTGACGCACCCATTTTGTATGAGCGTATGCTAAAGGCAGCGGCAAACGATAAGGACAGCCTTCGTGAAATCCGGGCTGTTATCGCCTTGGCAAATGACAATGTTGTTCCGCAGGAGTTTCTCCGGCTGTATGAGCAATTTGAAAAGGTGGTAAAGAAGTGAACGCAGTTCTGCTTCCCGAAAGAGAAACCGCTATTTTATCGGAATTAAAAGACTTTCAGCGCGCAACCGTAGAACGTGTCTACGAATTATTTCGGTCGCAGCAGAACCGCGTCCTCGTTGCCGATGAGGTCGGGTTAGGCAAGACCTTAATTGCAAAAGGTGTCATTGCCAAGCTCGCCAATTACCATAAGCAGACCGGCGATGACCTTTTCAAGGTGCTCTACATATGCTCAAATTCTTCTATCGCCAATCAGAATATCCGCAAGCTCAAAATCTACGATGGCGTCACCGTGGATGGTGTTTCAGATACAAGGCTCTCTATGCAGCATTTGAAAATCTTTGAGCAGGAAAACGACCTTGCGGTTCGTGAGGGCTACATTCAGCTTATCCCCCTCACACCGGCGACCTCGTTTAACTTGACAAGTGGGCAAGGTAATGCGCCTGAGCGCGCATTGATTTATACGGTGCTTTCGCATATGCCGGAGTTTGAGGCGTGTGAGGAAAATCTACGCTCTTTTTTCACCCAGTGGGCAACAAAGGGTTTTGACTGGTATGCTGATGAAATGGAGCGGCGTGTCAGCGCCTGCAACAGCCAGTCAAACGGAAAGTATCTGCAAGACCTGACAGATGAAGTCCGCGCCAAATTGTCGCCGGAACTAATCTGCGAAATCATAAATGGACAAATAGAATCCATTTCCAAGCTCCGAGTTATCTTTGCACAGATTAGCATTGAGCGTCTCGACCCCGACCTCATTATCATGGACGAATTTCAGCGGTTTCGTGAGCTGCTACACGCATCGGAGGATAGCGAAACAGGTATGCTTGCCAGTGCCTTCTTGGGTGGCAGAGATACCAATACACTTCTGCTTTCCGCGACACCATATAAGTTATACCAGACCCTTGAAGAAGCCGCTGAAAGCGGTGTAGATGAGCACTATGGCGAGTTTTTAGAACTAATGCGCTTTTTGTTCTCTGATGATGAAAAGAACCGCAGATTTGAGGCAACATGGGGCGACTATTCAGGTTCACTGCGTGAAGTATCATCAGACTTTGGAACGGTACTTCACATCAAAAACCAGGCTGAGGGGGAAATGTACAGCGGAATGTGCCGCACAGAGCGTCTGCTGATCGATGGAAGTGGAAGCTTCATAGATGACCATGCCGCCAAGACCTCGATTGGCATCACCGGGGCGGATATAGAGTCCTTTATTACAGCCGAAAACCTCAGCGACACTGTGAGTATCCCTGTTGAGTATGTGAAATCCTGCCCTTACCTGCTATCGTTCATGGAGAATTACAAGTACAAGGCAGATGTTAAAAAGCTAAGACCGGAGTTTACACGGTCTCAGCGAAATATGCTTTTTGTTGACGAGCGAAAATTGCGTAGCTATGACCCACTCCCTGCGAACAACGCCCGATTATCGCAGCTCATGGATATTGCTCTTGCGGATGGTGCTGAAAATCTCCTTTGGGTTCCGCCGTCTATCCCATACTACAAGCCGGAGGGCATTTTCAAGGGCATGGAGAACTTCTCGAAAGTGTTGGTCTTTTCAGCATGGGAGATGGTTCCGCGCATGATTGCCTGCACCGTATCCTATGAATGTGAAAGGAAAACAGTCGGCAAGCTGTACGCCGTCGAGAGCGTAAAATGGGGCAAGGGCTACTTTAACAACACAGATAAGAAACGCCGCCGCTTTCCACAACCAAGGCTAACCGAGGGCAGAGACCGAACGCTAACCCAAGCCAATGACTTCTTGGCAGATATCTATACCCCGATAAACTTCATGGGGCAACCCGTGAAGCAGATTAAGCGGCAACTCCTGCCAGAAATCGCATCACATCTTGATGAGCTTCAAGCGCAGTACAATCTCCCTGCGCGGGGCGGCAAAAAGGCTTTGCTGGATATCTACACAGACATGGCGATTGGCTCTCCGGCAATATGTGCGCTACGCTTGTTTCATGGCAACAGAACTCTTGCAGAGAAGTTTGCAAGAGAGGTCGTGGGTATGTTTGACAAACCGGAGGGCATTGCGGCTGTCGAACTGGGCTACGGCAAAAGCGATGATGCTCATTACCGAAACGTGCTCAAATATTGTGTGGACGGCAATTTTGCCGCAATGCTTGATGAATATGCACATATTCTGAATGATAATAACACGCAGAGCCTTTGTAATCAAATGTGCGAGGCGATGGGGGCTGTTACCGCCAGCTATTCCATCGACACCTATCAAAGCTTTACTGGCAATAAAAAAGAGCAAATCCGTATGCGTTCCCATTATGCAGCAGGATTCTATCAGACACAGAGCGATGAAAAGACCTCACAGCGCAAAGAAAACTTGCGAACTGCGTTCAATGCACCCTTTCGTCCTTTTGTACTGGCTACGACATCCATCGGACAGGAGGGCTTAGACTTTCATAACTACGCCAGAAAGGTCATGCACTGGAATCTGCCGCACAACCCCATCGACCTTGAGCAGCGTGAGGGGCGTATCAATCGCTACAAATGTCTCGCCATTCGCCAAAGCCTGGCGCAGAAATACAAGGGCATTGAGTTTTTCGAGGATGTCTGGAATGAAGTGTTTGAACACGCGCTGAAGGACAAAGATAAAGATGCACCGGAGCTTGTGCCCTATTGGTGCTTACCGGATGGCGCTGTGAAAATCGAACGCATCATTCCTATGTATCCATACAGTAAAGACAGAGCGGTTTATGAGCGGCTTTTGAAAATCCTTTCGCTGTATCGGGTGACTATGGGACAAGCCAGACAAGAGGAACTTCTTGAGTATCTATTCAATAACTGGGATGCCGATGAACTTATGGAACTGTTCATCAATCTCAGTCCCGTTACCAAGGGGGAGCATCATGAATAGCGTGGTATTCTGCAAAATATCCAGCATGAAGTTTTATAAAGGCGCAAGCAACAAAGATCAGCCATTTAATGGCGGCAGTTTTGTAGAAGCAAATGGTTATGGACATGAAGAATACAATTTCTACACGCGAGATATTCCCTTTGGTTGGGAAGATAATTCCGGTGCAGTACCGGAGGGAGAATATTGCCTTGGATTTGTTGAAACCAAAAGCACGAACAAGGCAAAAAGCAATCAGCTTCATGTTGAAAAAATCCTTGGCTTTGGCGGCGATTTCAAAAAGGAACCCTGCGTTAGCGGCGTAACGGTTGTGTGGTGTGCTACCTCTGACCGAAATGAAACATCCGTAGTTGGTTGGTATAAAAACGCCATTGTCTTTCGCGAATATCAGATGTTCACAGACGAGAATAAGGAAGAACGATTTTATAATGTTCTTGCACGAGCATCTGATTGCGTTCTGTTGCCACAAGGCACTCGTAATCGCCATATTTGGAATGTACCCTCGAAGAAATACACACGGGCATTCGGCTTCGGCCAGTCCATGCTCTGGTATGCCGGCGAGGAGAAAGCGTTACCGTTCGTGCAACGTCTGATGGATAACATCAATAATTACAGTGACGAGAGCTGGCTGTATACATTCGCAGACGGGCAAGCACCTTTAGAGGGTGGAAGATGAGCGAGGAGCATAAGCTAAAATGAAGATTGCAACATGGAATATAGAGCGGCTTAGGTATAAAAACAAGCTAGAGGAAATCACCGGGCATTGCGAACAAAGTGCTGCCGATATTCTAGTGCTAACCGAATTCGATACTCAACTTCGTCTGAACTATAAGTCCTGCCACAGTACATTACCGCTGCATGATACAAAGCTCTACAAACCCTCAGAGCGCCGGGTTCAAATTTACACGAACTATAATCTTGTGGCAAAGCACCCTACTTTCGATGAGCAAACAGCAACCTGCGTGGAGGTTGAAGCTCCGTTTGGCAGCCTATTGGTTTACGGTGCAATCATCGGAATTTTCGGCAATCGCAATGCAAGCTTCTCGGAGGACTTGGCTTGTATCACAAAAGACGTTGCGCTTCTTGCAAAGAGCAAGAAACCGCTACTAATATGCGGCGATTATAACATGACTTTCTCGGACAATTATTACTTCACAGCAAGGGGCAGAGAAATGATTGAGGAAATGCTCTTAACGAACGGGCTCACCTTGCTAACGCGAAGTCTGCCGGAGTGCATTGACCATATCGCCTTGTCCGAAAGTGTCGCCAAAGGGTTTTCTGTTTATTGCAGTGAGTGGAATCAATCAAAAAGGCTTTCTGACCATAAGGGTGTTGCTGTGGAGCTCACGGAGGATATGATATGAACTACACATGGGAGAGAAAACCTGACCTTTACAAAGGCGATGACAGCACCCGATTTTTGCTCGGCGTCACAGGCAGAAACCCGCTCGTGTGCTTTGGCGTGAATCCAAGCACGGCAAATAACGATTACGCCGACAAAACGATGCACATGGTCGAGCAAATCGCAAAACGAAACGACTATGATGGGTGGATTATGCTCAATCTATATCCGCTTCGCGACAAAAATCCTAAATGCTTACCACCTCAAATGGACACCATCCTGCATGAGCAGAATTTAGAGCATATACGAGGGATATTAAGCCATCGAGGTCTTACACTGTGGGCGGCCTGGGGTGAACCGATTGCGGTTCAGCCTTATTTAACCGTCTGTCTGCAAGAAATACATAAGATTGTGGACGAGTGCGAGTGCAACTGGGTTTCCTTTGGAAAGCAAGATGATGATGGCACTATCAAGGCCACAACAACCACTAACCATCCTCGCCATCCATCGCGGCTTCCGCTTTTGGCAAAGCCAAAGACTTATAATGTGACACACTATTTCAAGGAGTGATATGATGGATTTTGTATCTGAGTTCCGCCAGTACATAAGCAGTGTAACAACCGCACTCGGCAAGCCGCTTGACGATAGTAGCTATGAAATAATTGACCGCGGCGTTCCGCATAAACCCGCAGGACTTCCATTCGGAAAGATGGGGGTTTATACGTTTTGGTACAATGGGCGATTCCTGAAAATCGGCAAAGCCGGCCCGAACAGCGATGCGCGGTTTCGCAGTCAGCACTACGGATTTAATGCCGCCTCTACGCTCGCGGGGTCAATTATGAGCGACAGCGAAATGTTGGCGCTTGGTATTACCGAGGGAGATGCCGGGGATTGGATAAAGAAGAATTGTCGGAGAATAGACATCTTGATTGATGCAAGCGTTGGCATTTTCGCCCTTGAACTTGTAGAGGGTATATTGCACTATGTCTACGAACCGAAATACGAGGGATTTAAGACGCAACGCTAACTTGTCGCCCGCCAAGCGACCTTTCCCCCGCGGGTCTACGTTATACTCTGTTCATAACCCAAAATGAACGGAGGAAACCCCCTATGAAAACGAACCTGACAGAACTCATCTTTATCCTCGACCGCAGCGGGTCGATGAGCGGCTTGGAGAGCGATACCATCGGCGGCTTCAACTCCATGCTTGCAAAACAGCAAGCCGAGGATGGTGAATGTCGTATCACGACTGTGTTGTTTGACAACCAGTACGAGCTCTTGCACGACCGAATTGACATTAAGGCGGTAAGTCCGATTACAGAGCGCGAATATTTTGTGCGCGGCAACACGGCGCTACTTGATGCAGTGGGTAAAACCATCAACAAAATCGGCGGCGTTCAGAAGAACACAGCAGAGGAATACCGCGCCGACAAGGTACTGTTCGTCATCACCACGGACGGCATGGAAAATGCAAGTCGTGAGTTTGACTACGATAAAATCAAGTCGATGATAGAGCGGCAGAAGTCAAAATACGGTTGGGAGTTCATCTTCCTCGGTGCAAATATTGATGCTGTGGAGGTTGCAGACCGATTTGGTATTGCACGAAACCGTGCGCAAAACTTCCACAACGACAGCGAGGGAATTGAGCTCAATTATAGTGTTGTAAGCGAAACGGTTTCGGCGTTCCGCATGGCTCCGGCGCAGGCACCTCTTGCCGATGACTGGAGCGTGAAGATAGAAGCAGATTTTGCAAAGCGCGGGAGGGAAAAGTAATGTTGGGTGCAATCATTGGCGACATCGTAGGCTCGGTCTACGAATGGAACAACATCAAGACAAAGGATTTTCCACTTTTTACGGATAAATGTTTTTTCACAGATGATACAGTGATGACAATTGCCATTGCAGACGCTATCATGCAAGGCGAACAAGAAACTCGCGGCAGCGGGATTGATTCCTACGGCAGTGTGTATGTTGCACCGGATATTTTCATCGACAGCATGAAGAAATGGGGGCAGCGTTACCCAAACTCCGGCTACGGCAGTCGGTTCGGCGCGTGGCTCCACTCGGATGACCGTGAGCCGTACAACTCCTGGGGCAATGGTTCTGCCATGCGCGTGGCCGCCTGCGGGTGGGTCGTGCAGCTACAACAGTTTATCCGCATGGGGTTCGATGGCGTATTGGAGCTTGCAAAGCAGAGCGCCGAGGTCACGCACAATCATCCCGAAGGAATCAAGGGCGCACAGGCAACGGCAATGGCCATCTACTTTGCGCGCCACGGCAAGGCGCGGGGCGATATTGAGACCTACAAGGAGTATATTCGCCGTGACTTAGGCAAAGGCGGAATGTTCGGTATCGACTATGATTTAGGCCGCACACTGGACGAGATTCGCCCCGGTTATCGCTTCAATGAAAGCTGTCAGGAAACCGTGCCGGAAGCGATTATAGCATTCCTCGAAAGCACCGACTTTGAGGACGCCATCCGCAATGCAATCTCCCTCGGCGGCGATAGCGACACCCTCGCTGCCATCACCGGAAGCATCGCAGAAGCAGCCTACGGCATACCGCAGGAGATAGCGGATAAGGCGCTCAGTTACCTCGATGAACCGCTCCGTGAGGTTTATAAGCGGTGGTGTGGGTTTTGCGGAGAGCGTAGTTAAACTATTTTGGAGGGTGAAGCCATGAAGTGTGTCTATCTCATCTCATGCGTCAAAAGCAAGCAGAAAACGCTGCCCTCATGTCGGGCGGAGGAAATGTATATCAGTCCGCTCTATCGCGCTTCTCTTTCTTACGCATTGAGCTTCGCAGAAAACAAAACGAAGCAGGTATTTATCTTGTCGGCACTTTATGGATTGCTTTCATTGGACGAGACAATCAGCTGTTACGAAAAGACTCTTGGTGCGATGTCGGCATCTAAAAAGCCGCATGGGGGCGCAATGTCAGCGATAAGCTTGCTGAGCGATTTGATTTTGAAAACACCCATTTTGTTTTCCTCGCGGGTGAAAAATATGTTGCGCCGCTACGAAAATATCTGAAGCATTATATTGAGCAGAGCAAAGCCAAGTAGTGATAAGCTTATTGCGTGTGAAGTGTTGCAATCACAGCGTTTTGCGCTATTAGCCTATCGCATCGAATCATATCGGGATATCATTACGTACGTAATGATTAACGTAGCAAGCAATGTCTCCGCTGCCGCAGAGACAAAAACCCCAACAATAACTCGCCCATCTGCGCGCGAGTTATTGTTGGGGTTTGCTTGTTAGGGGATTCCCCCTAATACCCCTCGGATGTCCGCTTTGCTCCCATCCGTTAAGCCGCTTCGCGTCTGCTGCGGCCACCTGACGGTGGCCTATTTTTCGTACAAATCATACCGCTTCACATGAGGATTTTCACGCGCAGGCGCATTCAAATGGATGCCGAGGATTCGGTCAGCATTCCCTCGTGCCACATTCAAATCGCGGCTGTTTTCTTTTGTCGCGTGATAACTGCCATATAGCTTTTTCTTTTCAGCGGCAAGGGTCGCATATTCCTGCTTTAACTGCTTCATGGAGGGCAGCTTTTTCAGTCCAAGACTATCAAAATATTTCTTCGCCGCACGATGCAATAGGATATCGGCGGTATGCTCATCATAAAAGCGGCGTTTCCATCCGCCGGTCTTGTACTGCGAATAAACCTCGCGGGTCTTGCTGTATTGCCCGACATTTTTTTGAAGCTCAGAAATTTCTTTTTGCCTACCCTCAATCTCTTTGATTCTGCCGGTCAGCGCAGAAAATTCAGCGGATGCAGCCGATGCTTTTTGCTTCAAATCCTCATAACTATCGATACCATTTTCCTGCAAAAACACGAGCGTTTTCGCAGCCTGCTTCAAGCTGAAAATCTTTGCCCACTGCTCATAACCGGCACCCTTGCCCTCGCGGATTTTCGCCTGTATATCAATCAGCAAACTCACGCGCTCCGACCCAGATTGGTGCGTATGCAAACCGCTGTCACTGCTTGATGATATCATTCTGGCCTTGCCTAAACGAGCGCAGATTGCCGCCTGCGTGTAGGCATCGCCCAACGAATTTAACCGCACAGGTTTACCCCAATCGGCGGCTTTTACGCTGATGTGCTTGCGCTTTGTGTTGACTTCAAACCCATCCGATTTGAGCCTGTCGAGCAGACCGTCGAATGTAGTGCAGACAGGCAAAAGCTCCTCTATTTTTTGCTGCAATATTTGCCTGTTTGATGGCTTTTTGTCGCCCAACCACGTGGCATAATTCTGCCCTTTGCTTGGCTTTGGATTCTCGATAATCGACAAGCCATGCTCCGCGCAAATCAGGTCGGAAAGCCGCCTCACAGCGAATGACGAACCCCAAAAGTTTTTGAATTTGCGCCCCGAATCCAGCGTAGTAGAATTGAACACAGCATGGCAGTGAACGTGTGCCTTATCAGTGTGAACAGCGACGATGAAAGCGTGCTGATTTTTGGTAAAGCGTGACACTAATTCATAGCCGACTTCAAGAGCCTCCTGTGGGGTAATCTCGCCCGGCTTGAAGCTCTGCCGGATGTGATATGCCAGAATATTCCGCTCGCGCTGATCGCGGCCTGTGATGTAATCGTACTCGCGCTTGGTGATTAAAAATTCCGTATCCACAGTATGCGGATCACACGCGAAGCATTTCACCAAATCGCCGCTCGCCGTTTTGCCGGGATTGATAATATAGCCGACCTGTCTGTCAATAGTTTTGTCGGGATTATTGGCATAATCCGTGCGCTCCTTTAAGGTCTGCGCGATACTTTTGCCCTTGTTCATATGCAAAGGTTTTATCCATGTCGCTGCCATAATAGCCTCACGCTATGGCGGATAGTCGCCGCAAAATCTCTCTTGTCTGCTCCCAAATTTCCTCGTGATGCGCGCGAATTTTCTCAATATCATCGGCGTGAATATTGCCAGTATCATTTGCGCGGCGAGCGATTTGATTGAGATTGTTGCTTACATTTGAGAGTAGACGCACCATCTCCCGAACACTGTCCATCTCCACATGAATTACGCGCCCGTCAATGGCCATTTTGAGAAGATATGCCCGCATATTTTTGATGCCGGACTGCTCCATTCGTCGGTGAATCATATCGCGCTCCTTTTCGTCCACCATGAAGCGGATGAAGATGTCGCGCTTGCGTTTGTACTGCTTTTTTTCCAATGAGTTATCCCCCTTTTGTATTTGAGTAGCCGAATTTCGCAACTCGGCCCAGCGGCTATTGCGCACGGCTGAATATCGGATATAATTGTCTTGTAATACTTTTTGGAGGGTGAGGTGAGGGTATGAAAGTGACAATCTGCGAGAATGAAGCTCAGCAGGAAACAGAGGTTGTCATCCACTGCAAACAGGCTGACGATGAGGTGTTGCACCTTGCCGCGCTGTTGTCCACATCGACGCAAAAGTTGGCCGGCGTGAAAGATGGCAAAACATTTTTGCTGGAACCGCGCGAGATTCTATACTTTGATTCCGTGGACAAAAAAACCTTTGCATATACTGCGACTGATGTGTACGAAATTTCACTGCGGCTCTACGAATTGGAGCAATGCCTGCCGACTTCATTTTTTCGGGCATCCAAGGCTTCAATTGTCAACATTGACAAAATTACCAGCATTCAGCCCGACTTCGGCAGTCGCCTTAAAATCGCCCTGATAAACAGTGAAAAGCTGACTGTTTCGCGGCAATATGCACAAGCTTTGAAATCGAAATTACAATGATTGGAGCCAATAATATGAAACGATTTATGCAGTACGTTGCGGCGATAAAAACCGTGACCGCGTTTGCATTCACAGGCGCTATTATGCTACTTACAGTTGCGGCTATGTTCCTTGGCAAAGACGCGATTTCCATCGGCATCATCTGGCAAACCGTGTTTCTCGCACTGATATTTGGAACGGCACAGTTCGTATGCTTTTCAGAAAATATATTTACGAAGCTACGAACGCCGGGACGGTTGACGATTCTTAGCGTTGTCACGCTGGCGGCGCTATCTATATTCGCGGCTGTGTTCAAGTGGTTCGATATCGGCAATGCTATAAACTGGCTGGTATTCGCAGGCGTTTACGCAGTTATTTTCCTCATCGCAACTACTGCTCTGCGCATGGTGTTTCGCGTTGGTGAACTTCGATATAACGAGTTGCTGGTGGCCTACAAGTCGCGACAAACGGACAACTAAGCCAAAATCGGCGAGAGCTGTGCAAAGCTTTAAGCTTGGCTCTAAACTTGGCACTAAGCTCATCGCCGATTCTTCCTTATATATCTAACTCTTTTGATTTTGTAACGCCACGTTCGCTGCTGTGCTTGCCGCCGGCAAACCCTCGCAAGCTATCCAAAATAGATGGCTTTGCCTTGGCAGAAGCAACAGCTCGCACAGGTTCATGGCTGTAATCGCTATCGCGCTCAATATTCTGCTCAACATCACGATTTTCGATACCGTCTGCGACATCCGCGTCGCCGCTGTGATCAATATTAAGCTCCGCATTCAAAAGCGCCAGCCGCGCCTCTTTTTCCTGTAAATCATCCTCTTGCTCAAAGGGTTTTGCAAGCTCCGCTTTCGCAGATTTCACTTGGCTATGAAAATTCTCAAGCTGAGATTTCGCACCGTTCAACCGCTCCGGCAGCTTATCAAGCGCGTTGTTCATACGAGTGATATTGCCGAGCGCATCGGTGCCAAGCTCAATCTGATAAGTCATTGTGCCGCGCAGAAGCAGGTTGATTTGCTGGCCAAAGGATTCATATCTAAGACTCAGCTTAAAGCCCATATATTCGCCAACCGGCACATCTGTATTACGCCCTTTGACACCCTTGCAGGCTTCGAGCAGTGCCTTTGCCGCAGGCTCTTTTTCGGTGTACTTGACATCATTTATCACCATGCCGGGGAACTCCCGCGACACGGAAATTGCGCCGTTTGCCCCGGAGATTTCAAGCGTTTTTTCCTTTACGACAGCGTAATCGGCGATATCCTTTTCCAAGCCTGCAATGCGTTCCGTCACATCCGAAATTTGCTGTGGAAACAGCTTGATAAGACTGTCCTCCAAGCGGTAGTGCTGGCTCCTGTGCTCCGCTTTCAGCATCCGCAGCTTCGCTACCTCATTATCGAGATTCATCTTCTCGGCAATGAGCGGATTTCCGGCGCACAGCGCTTTAATTTCCGCATAGCTGAGAGCTGTTTCGTCAACGTCCTCACACGAACGAACGGGGGATTTACTGCTCATAATTTGCGCAATAAATTCTTGCTTTTTCTGAACAGTCTGCCAGAGGTAAGAGTCGAATGTGCCAGAGGTTGCATATCTGTAAATCTGCACCTCATCGTTCTTATTACCTTGCCGGATAATGCGCCCGGAACGCTGTTCAAGGTCGGCAGGACGCCACGGACAATCGACATCATGGAGCGCAATCAGCTTGTCCTGCACGTTGGTGCCTGCGCCCATTTTGAACGTGGAGCCAAGCAGAATACGCACCTTACCTTGCCGCACTTTGGCAAATAATTCTTTCTTTTTGCTCTCGGTATCGGCCTCGTGAATAAAGGAGATTTCGCTTTCGGGAATGCCGCGCAGGAGAAGCTTTTCACGAATATCATCATAGATATTGAATCGTCCATCCTTGTTCGGTGTGGAGAAGTCGGAGAACACAAGTTGTGTCAGTTTATCAGCGCGGGTGGCATCCCAAATCTCGAATATTTTTCCGGCGCACACGTTGACCTTGCTGCCCTCAAAATCAGGTAAAAGCGGGTTCATAAGTCGCTGGTCAAGGCCGATTTTTCTGCCATCCGTCGTGATTCGGAGCATATTATCGACTGTAGGGTCAACCTGTTTTGCGTGAACAGCGGCGGCGCGTTCGGATAGCTCCACCACCATTTCCTGCTGAATATCCGAAGGCTCAACAATGACATTTTCGTACTTCGCCTCCGGCACAGGGAGCTTTAGCATATCGGCGGTCTGAATGTCCGCGACCTCACGAAACATGGTCATGAGTTCAGGCAAATTATGAAAGCGAGCAAAGCGGGTGCGCGCCCGGTAGCCGGTTCCTTCCGGCGCTAACTCTATGCTGGTGACCGTTTCGCCGAAAATGCTCGCCCACGAATCAAAGTGAGTGAGCCGTTTGGCTGCAAGCGTGTCAAATTGAAGATAGCGTTGCATTGTGTACATCTCAGCCATCGAGTTCGAGATGGGCGTGCCTGTGGCAAAAATAACCCCCTTATTATCGGTCAATTCATCAAGGTATCGGCACTTCATAAACAGGTCGCTGGACTTCTGCGCTTCGGATGCGGAAAGGCCTGCCACATTGCGCATTTTTGTGTAAAGGAACAAATTTTTGAATTGATGTGCTTCGTCCACAAACAGCCTGTCAACGCCCAATTGCTCGAAATTTACCACATCATCGCGCTGCTTACTATCCAGCAATTTTTTCAGCCGAGTTTCCAGATTTCGCTTCGTTTTTTCCATCTGTTTAATGGAATATCGCTCACCATTGGTGGCTTTGAGACCGTTAATCCCATCCTGAATTTCCCCAATTTGCTCCCGAATCTGCCGCTCCTGCCGCTCTCTGGACATGGGTATTTTTTCAAGCTGAGAATGCCCAATGATAACCGCGTCATAATCGCCGGTGGCAATTTTGGCGCAGAATTTCTTGCGGTTGCGCATCTCAAATTCTTTCTTTGTGGCGACAAGAATATTTGCGCTGGGATAGAGCCGCAGATACTCCGCCGCCCATTGCTCGGTCAGATGATTCGGCACAGCAATCAGACTTTTCTGGCATAACCCAAGGCGCTTGCTTTCCTGCGCGGCGGCGATAATGGTAAAGGTTTTGCCCGCGCCCACAACATGGGCATAGAGCGTGTTGCCGCCGTAAAGATGCCGCGCCACGCCATCCACCTGATGCTTACTGAGCCTGATTTCGGGGTTGATCCCCTCAAAAACAATATGACTGCCATCATACTCACGCAGGCGAACGCTGTTGAATAAATCGTTGTATTGCCGCACAAGAGTCTGGCGACGATCAGGGTCTTGCCAAATCCAATCCTTAAATCTTTGCTTGATGGTTTCCTGCTTTTGCTGTGCAAGGGTGGTCTGTTTTTTGTTGAGGATGCGCACACTTCTGCCATCCGCATCCTCTTTGTAATCATACACACGCACATCGCGCAAATTGAGTGTATCGTCAATAATCTGGTAGGCGTTCATGCGATCAGTGCCATAGGTGACGGTGACGGGGATGTCGTTGAAAATCGCCCTGCCCTTGCCCGAAACCTGCCACTCGCCGTTGACAGGATGGTAACTCACCTTGTAGACGCTTTGGTTGTAGTTGGATGTGCCGAGCAGCTCATACATAAACTGCTGGATGTATTCGGGGGCAATCCAAGTCGAGCCAAGGCGCAGGTCAATCTCGCCCGCTTCAAGGTCTTTTGGCTGAACAGCCTCCAATGCCCGCACATTATATTCGAGTTCGGGAGTCACCAGCGCCGCCGCTCTTGCGGCCTCCAATTTTTGGCGCACATTGCCGGAAAGATATTCGTCGGCGGTGACATATGTGTTCGCCTGCAAGTCAGCCGAGCCTATGTTGAGGAAAATAACTCCCCGCAAATCATCCAGCAACTTATCCTGCGAAAAGCCGGTCAGCTCAGACATATATTCGAGGTCTACACGCGCCTTTTCGCCAAGGGATACCGCCAGCGCTTCACTTGCGGTATCCACATGGGTAATGACGGTTTTCTGCTTGATGGTGCGCTTTGTGAACATATCCGCCTTACGCTCCAGCTCGCCATCTTCGTTCAAAATTTCAAGCGAGGACAGGAGATAGTAGGCGCTGTCGGCGTTGAATGCGCGGCTGTTGGCAGTGCTGCCGAGCAGTCCAAACTCCGCAATAAAACCATCATAGAGTGTGTTCAGTTCCCTTTGCTGCGCCGCGATTTCCTCATCACTGTAATCGTGCAACTGAAGGTCGATAAGCTCATGTACGCAGTCGCGCAGTCCGATCATACCCCTGATGCGCTCCAGCGTCATGTGAGGGAGGTCAACAGGATACATCAGCGAGTTTTCGCGAAAATATATTATGCTGCCAACCTCTGTATAACTGAAATTTTTGACATTGGGATCGGCGGGGATTGCGTGGTTATCAACACCATCCAAATCATCCAGCTCGGCAACCGTGTAATCGCATTCAATATGCGACATGGCAGCGGCAAGCTGCTCGGATAAGTCAATGCCCTCGTTAGGCAAGCAGACGGTGTAATCGTCCCGGCCATACTTGTCATTCATCCGCTTATCCCAAGTCATTTGACCGCAAATCATGTGCGGATTGTCGATGAAATAGCGGTTCATCGGGATTTCATCATCATTTAAGCCGGTATGCACCCAATCGGGCATAGTGTCGATGGAGCGGTCACGTTTTTGCAGGAACAGGATATCCATAGTGGTCTCCGTCCCTGCATTTTTGAGGAAAGCATCGTTGGGAAGTCGCACAGCACCCAGTAATTCGGCACGCTCGGCAAGATATTTTCGTGTGGAGGGGTTGCGTTCGTCCATCGTGAATTTACTGGTAACAAACGCTACCACGCCGCCCGGACGCACTTGGTCAAGGGTTTTGGCGAAGAAATAATTATGGATGGAAAACTTGTGCTTATCATAGCGCTTGTCCACCACGCTATAATTTCCGAATGGTACGTTGCCGATGGCGAGGTCGAAGAAGGCATCGGGGTAATCGGTGTTCTCAAAGCCTTTTTGCTGAATATTTGCACCCGGATACAGCTTCTGCGCAATCCGCGCCGTTACGCTGTCAAGCTCAACGCCATAAAGCTTACCGGCGCTCATGCTGTCGGGAATCAGGCCGAAGAAATTGCCGACACCCATTGATGGCTCCAGAATATTACCGCTCTCAAAGCCCATGCGCCCGATGGTTTCCCACATGGCCTTGATAACAGTGGGTGAGGTATAATGCGCATTGAGGGTGCTCGCCCGTGCAGATTCGTACTCATCCATAGACAGAAGCTCTACAAGCTCGCTGTATTCGCTCGCCCAGCCGCTGTTGTCCTTATCAAATGCCTGCGGCAAGCCGCCCCAACCCACATACCGAGATAGAACCTCTTGCTCATCTGCGGTGGCGTTTCGCCCCTCAGCTTCAAGGGTTTTGAGCGTTTCCAATGCAAGGATATTGGCGCGATATTTTGCTTTTAATCCACCTTCACCCAAATTATCATTGGTGATGCGGAAGTTGACAGCAGGGATAGGTTCCGGCTTACCGTACAGCTTCTGCCAGTGCTGTTCATATATCGGCCTGTGAGTACGGATTTGCTCCTGCACAGCATCGGGCAACAGATTCCAGTCGCGGGGCATTTTGCGAAAGGTGATATGCGCCTGCTTCAACTCATCCTCCGAGAGAAAGCAAGTCTCGGCGCAAATAATATATTTGTCGGCAGGCTCGGTTATGAGCGCAAGGGTGTCGCGGTTAAGGCTCGCACTCGCGTCAATCCCGCTTGGATATTGGAGCAGGTAGTGATTACCCGAAAGCTTTTCCGCCACAGGCAGAACAATGCTTTGCCGGGTTTCGTCCGCTGTCAATATAACGCTGTAACGCGCGTTGTGTGAGCCTGCATTCCAGCGAGAATAGGTGTTGTCGCCATCGCGGCTGTATGTTGTGCTAATGGTGATGCTGTCGGCGGCGACTTCATCAATGATAAAATCACCGGCAAGGATAGCCGGATCAGGAACGCCGCTTTGCTCAAAGCGGTCACGGAGGTCAAGCGCAATGCGCTGGCCTTTGATGTATGGCGGCGGATTGGCAGGGGAATTGTCGCTTGTTGCCGCAATAATATGGGCC
>JAJDGX010000150.1 GCA_030265885.1 Ruminococcaceae bacterium OttesenSCG-928-L11
TACCGCGCCGGGCAGGATCATGTCGGCGAAGTCGTGGATGTGATCGGTGGCTGCCGCCTGTTTCGACGGTACTTTTTTTGTTCTGATGATATGGTATCAGCTCCTATCTTTTGGATGTATATGTTTGGGGTAGTAAAAGCCGCGCCACATTTTCCACATGGAATTGTGACGCGGCTTCTGTTTTAATTTAACGTTCTGTTGCCCGCCTCCATTAAGAAATGTCACCGTCCAGATTCCAAAAGTTGGTGATCTCCTCAGCCAAATCGCTGAGCGCAAGGATTTCCGCAGAGGCTTCATCGCCCTGGTTAAGCTTCAATTCCTTCATATGCCGGTGCAGGCCAAGCACACACATGGTCATCAGCGCTTTGTCGGAAACTGATTTTGTTATGCCGTTATTTGCCATATTGTGATTCCTCCACTTCATTTCTTTATGTCAGCGCACCCAGTTCTTTGAGCAGCCGCACACAGTCTTTTGCTCCCTGCACATACAGATATTCCTGCTGCATGCCGTCCAGCGTGTGTGTCAGGCTGATGTAGCGATCCAGCAGGGCGGCAGTGGCGGTGTACTCGGATGCTTGCTTAATCTGTGTACCCAAGTCGGCCAGTTCTCGGTTTAAGGCGATGATTTTCCCGTCTGAGGACTCCAATCGTTCCAGTGCTGCGCCCATCAGTTCGGACACTGCCTGCATCACGATTTCCTCATAGTAGTCAGCTTTTTCTATCATTCTGCACCTCCTTCAGCTACCAACATTACCATGTTTGGGGTTGCATAGCTATTCACCAGGACGCACAAAAAAAGAGCCACATTCTGGTGAATGCAGCTCCATTTTGGGATTAACTATTGGATTGTCAGGTCAGGTTCCGGGTGTTGTTCCTGTTCTTCTTCGACCTGCTCTATATCTTCATTGGAAGGCTGTAGAAACAGGAGAGGTTCCAGAGAGGACATGAAGTCCTTGACAAACCCAGCACCTTTCAGCGCACGGTTCATGCTATCTTCCCCCAAGACTATTTCCATTGGATACCGCGGTTGTACACCATAGGCTGTCAACTCAGAACATATATCGGCGAGTTCTGCAAAGGATTGGTCATACTCCTGACACAGCCTGCACAGGTTATCCAAGTCATGGGTACGAGGCGGTTCCTGATCATTGAGAACCAGATACCCTTTCAGATATTTTTCAACCGCTTGCTGGCAATGGTAGCATATTATATGGTAGGGCGTGGGCCACATGGTTTTTGCAACATGCTCTGCAAGATTAAAATCCGTTGTGGCAATATCCTGCCATTGACGAGCATAGTCCAGTTTATCCATACAGCACTACCCCCTCACGGGCGATCATCCGCTCCATGGTGGGCGCTGTTTTCCGCCGCTGGAATGTACTATGTTTATCGACCACAATGTCCACAGACATGGTTTTTCTATCCCGGATTGCCTTGCGGATAGCGACAGAAGCCTCCATGCAATCCGCTACACTATCCTTAGCTACAACATAAATATCCAGATCTGAATCGCTGTGAGGCGTTCCGTTGGCATAAGAGCCAAACAGATAGATCTGCTCCACCGGCACAGTTTTTGTAATAATATCGGTAATCACATTCAGTTCCTGTTTTACCTGTTGATCCATATGCGCGCACCTCCCGTCTGGTTCTCTCTGCATCTTTAGTATACCACAACAATGGGGCGAATGCACGAGAATTCACCCCATTGTAACAGATGAGGCACCAATTCAGTTGAACATCACAAAGCGCTCCCCATCGAATGCTTCCAACACATCCGAAGTGGTATTCTGCTCGAAATACATACTGTAAATCCGCATAATGTCCTCCGGCTCGGATCGCCGCACGGTGAAGCCCTGCTCCCGGACAATCTGCTCCACATGGGAGAGATATGGCGGAATCTCCAGCTTGTTCTGTTCTCGCAGGTGCAGCACGAGGAAGAATTCCCGAGCCGTCGCCATGGAGGTCTGCTCCGAATCCAACAGGAGAATATCCTGCCGAAGCTGCTCTTGGAGAATTTCACTTGGCTCATCCTCAATCCGCTCCCGCAGATAGCGTTTGTTTTCCGCGTAGTTTTCCCGACTGGAAAGGCAGAGCATGGTGATCTCCGCCACGCCTTTTAAGACGTTCATCAAAGCGTTAATCCGGGCGCGAACGCTTTCCGGTGTCAGCACCGACAGGTTGCTGGGCTTCAAAGAAAAATACGCGATTTCATGGCCGGTATAGGTTTCGATGCCATAGCCGGTGAGGGCTTTCAGGTCAGTGAGCTTTCGGATGGATCGCTGCGCCCGCGAAGGCTTTTTTCTCCCTGTTTTTCTTCTGTTGATCTTCACTCCATGCCCTCCATGTGAAATATTGTGGTTTTGCGATAAAAAAGTTGATGGCATAGCGCAGAAAATCCTTTACGCTCATGCCATCAAACTGGATGCTGAGAAACGCAAACACCGCCGTAATGACAATGGGCGGAAAAAACATCAGCTTCACTAGCATCACGATGGAAACAAGAAGAGCGGCCCCGATGATCACGAGGTCGCCCAGTGTCCAGAGCCACATGGTGGCTTTTTGTTTGAGGTTATCGGGGTAAATATATATTGTTGTCACCTCCAAGACATAAGAAAAGACGGCCATTTCTGGCCGTATGATGTGTAAGCTGTATGCGATTTACTCGCTGATGCTGCCCTCCGCTTCCTGCAGCGCCTGCTCAATCAGGCCGAGAACAAAGGATTTCTGCGTCATGCCGGGGTTGCGTGCGAGGTGAGCCTTGAGCCTCTGGAATAACTCATTGCTCACCTGAAAAGCCAGGGTTCGAGTCTTGTCCATGCCGTTTCCGCCTTTCCTGTCTGTATTGAAGTGTTCCTCTAAAATCATGGTGATATAGCTGCTCATAGTCAGTGCCAGCGACTCCTGTTCCTGCCGCGCCCTGCCATGCAGCTCGGTCGGTACCTTGACGGTGATGCCGCGGGTATCGTCCATTCTGTTGCCCCCTCTAAATTGTATGTTAGCGCCAAGTATACCGAAAATAGCATTGCAATGCTATTCACACATACCACCAAGATTTACAGGGGGAAAGCGTGCATGTTATTGTCCAGATGCATAAGCCTCGGCGATTCCCATCATAATATATTCGACTACGGGCACAGAAACACTGTTGCCCAAAGCCTTGTATCGGGCGCTGTCTGAGCCCATATCTGTCCAGCCATCGGGGAAACCCTGGAGGCGCTCACATTCTTTGGGCGTCAGGCGACGCACCAAGTTTCCGATCCGAACGGGATGCAGGGTGTTCAGCGAATACCCGCCGCCCGGATGTGCTTGCAGTGTGCCGCAGAGATCGCCGTTTTCACGGCCGCTCCGGCAATCCAGACCTGCTACCACAAGGTCAGTGGCATCCTTGTATTGCCGCGCTGCCTGGGTACAGGCAATATCATTTTCTGTGTATTCATCGCTGCGGCGCTGAGAGAACACACAGTGCCTGTCCGTCGCAGTAATGGTGTAGCTCAAATCGCTTTGATAGCCCATACCGTTGCCGCCATTTTGTACCTCGCGCCCGATGATATTCCCGGCGATAGCGTAGGTTTCGGGAATATCGGTGCTTTTGGCGGACTTCATGCCGTTGCTCTCGGCGCTGTCAAGGCTGAATGCTACAGCACGAGGAGAGGCGATTGCCAACGGCAGATTGTTGCCGCCTGTTCCGGCGCGGGCTGATATGGTTGGCGCCACATCCAGTGGTCCGGTATATCTGGAGTCAATCCCATGATTCTCAAAAACACAAGGGGTATTATTTCCGGATAGGCCCGCTGACGCCGTTATTGTAGGACACAAATTCTCGCAGATTTCAGCACCGCCCTGCTGCGTTGCCATCACCAGTGGCTGATGACTGTGCATCTGTGCTCTCAGTGTCCCGGTAATATTATGTGATACTGTCATGAACTGCCCGCCCTGATCGTCCAGACAAATGACCGCAGGGGTGTTGGTTGTAATGGTTGGGCTGCACTCCTCCTCGTAGCCGATGCTGCGGGATTCTGCGCTTGGGTTAGGCGAAAACCCCGCCGAGGAGGTCATTACCAACCCTGCAGGGTTCCTTCCTCCGCCGTCATCGGCGCCCGCAAGCGTAGGAGCAACACCATCTGGTGTGCTGATTCTGGACTGTTGACAATCCCAAGGGTTCAAGGATTGTGTAATAAAGGTCTGCTGCTTCATGGTTTGCGTGGCACAAAGCGCACCTGCAACATCGTGAAGATCCCGAACCTCGTCCCTTTGATTCGCAGAAAAGGCAATCGAAATATATCCATGTCCACCGCCTTCACCTGCGTATAAAGCGGGCCACACACCGTTTTCGGAATGTATGCGCTTGCTTTGACAATCCCATGGGGTTAGGCATTCGCCATCATCAGAGGCTGATGGTTTAGCAGGTGCCTCCTTCCTCCACTGCGCCATCACCTCCGGTGGAATCGCTGCCTGCATCCGCAACGCCTGCTCCAACACCGGCGGCAACTCCTTGCCCCGCCGCTCCGCGCGGCGGAGTATCCCATGGCACGCGGTCGGGGTCAAATAGAATTTGGGGTGCGGTGAATCCTCCAAAATCGATGATAAGAAAGATTCTTTTACGTCTCTGGGCGAGACCCCACCAGCGACTGTCGATAGCCCTATAAGCCAGGGAAAACCCGGTTCCCAGGATTGCCCCAGCATGTTCCCACCGTCCGGTCGGAGGTCGAGGAACAACCAGGGACTCATCCACAATTCGGACAAATTCTTCGAGGACAACCCGGAAGTCCTCACCGGGTGGGCTTCCACTGGAATAGGCGCCTGGCACGTTTTCCCAACATGCGTATCTTGGGCGAATAAACTGAGCTGTTCGCCCCCGTTTTCGATCTGCATCTCTCATCTCCCTGATAATTCGTATTTGCTCAAAAAAGAGGCCGGAGCGCGCTCCCTCAATGCCGATTCTGCGCCCGGCCAGACTGAGATCCTGACAGGGTGAGCCCCCGGCAACAATGTCAACAGGCGGTAAATCCGCGCCGTCCAGCTTACATATATCTCCCAAGTGAACCATGTCTGGGAAGTGTTTTTTTGTCACGGTAATGGGGAATGCTTCGATCTCACTGGCCCAGACTGGCGTGATGCCATGGCGGATGGCGGCCAGTGGGAAGCCGCCGATCCCATCGAATAAACTCCCAAGCTTCAACACGGCCCGCTCAGCTCCAATTCCGGTTCCTGCGCCTGATCTCTGCGCCTGGAGATTTCCTCCGCCAGCTGCGGCTCCATCTCTTTGGCATAATAATGAACGCTGGCGAGGGGGCTGTGGGACTGATTGTAACCGTCTGCAATTTTCCGAGCCTCCTCCTGGGAATCCAGCACCATGTATTCGCCGTCCAGGTCTTTACACCATGCTTCGGCGGCGCCGAAGACAGAGCTGCCGCCCCGGACAGCCCAGACACCATATTTGCTCATAGATATCATCCTTTTCGTTGTTATTTCGCCACCGCAGCAACGATGGTTTTTGTGATGCTGACAGCCTGCTGTGTCGCGTACACCGCGCTCATCAGGTTGGCTTTGGTGCTGGTGTCTAGCCCGAACTGGCCGCAGATGCGGGGGATCTCGGTGGCCGACAGCATGAGTCCAAGCCCCAACAGGGCATGATCATTGAATACCATCAGCCCCGCCACCAGCACTGTGGTTTGCAGAAATGCTGTCAGGCAAACACCGATTACCTGTTTTGCCCAGCCGATGAAGCCATCGATATACCCGCGCGGGATACTGAACATATACAGGCTTCCCACTGCGATTTGGATCAGCAGGATGCCACCCCGTTTGAGGTTCGCGAAAAATATCTTGATGGTGCAATAGCCCATGGCAATGAGGATAAACACCGCCATGATAGCGTGGCCGCCACCGGGGATCACGCTGCTTCCAATGGCATTCAGGGCAACGCTACCGATG
>JAJDGX010000151.1 GCA_030265885.1 Ruminococcaceae bacterium OttesenSCG-928-L11
GCAAAAGGAGGAAAGAACCGCATGAAGCGACCCTTACAGCATCCCGCCCGGATATTTTGCACCTTGTTGACCGTCTGCGCCCTGTTATTCTGTGGATTAACAGCCTTTGCGGCAGAGATCCCGCCAGATTCGCAGCAGTCAACGCCTTCGGTGTCGCCTAACTTGGAAAATATGCTATACCCCACCGATGTGCAGACTATTGTAGAGGATGATGGACGGCAGATTATCAAAACCTACACTCTTTCGGATGGAGAAGATCCCGCATATATTCCCCGCGACAGCTTTGAACTTGACGGCTGGCGGTATGAGCTGGCCGAAATCATTCAAAGCAAGGCAAGTAGCGCGGATTCACGGCCACACACGGAAACAGTGGAGATCGAAACCGACAGCAATGATCTAAACGAAATCATGGAGCAGCTATCTCCGACACTGGAGCACGAATCTGCGGATGGATATTGTGGATTATTAACACTGGATTTGGCTTCGGTGAAATGCGAGGCGATAAGCTACAACAACAGCGGCTACACCGTCACCACCACACGGGAATACGTCAATCTGCCCGCAAACGACCTGTACTTCATTCCCAAAACCATCACAGAGAATGGCCGGTCATTGGCGCTTGACAGCGTAGAGTGGGAGGTGCAGGGCTCTACCAATGTGGGATATACAGACATCCCCAGTAGCTACCGCGCCATCGCCAAATACACAGGGAGCGCCGTGCAAAGTATTGCGACCGGCTATGTCACCACAGCGGACTACACCGGCGAAATCACAAGGGAATCCGCAGGCAGCACCGTGTATGTGGCACATTTTGCGGGCACACCAGTCAGCTCCGCCTCGGAGGAATCGGAACCCGCATCCACGCCCGCGCAAGATAAAGCGCAAGTCTCGATTCCGGTTGCCACGATGATCGGCATCTTTGCTATCATCGCGCTGCTTGGCGGAGCCGCCGCATTCCTTTTCCTGCGCCACAATGTCAAGGTGTACAGCATCGGGGAGGACGGACAGCACGATTTGGTGGCGAAGGTCAGGATCAGCGCCAAAAATCCCGTTATAGACCTCACGGCATTGAACGAGGTCGCAGAGAATCGACGGTTCCGTCTTGAGATTGACAAGCTGGCAGCAAAAAGTCTGAACGGCACTGTGCTCGATGCCGTATTCGGCCCTGCAAAGCTGCATCACAAAATCGCCTACGAGGGCAACATTTACCGAATCGAGGCGGATTTCCACACCATGACCATCAAGGCAATTTATTAAAACAGGGAGAGGATGAAAACATATGCTGCAACTACTGAAAACCCACAAAAAAACAGTCGCCATTGTCTGCGCCGCTGTTTTGATCTGTTCATTTCTGGCGGCGATTTGCGTTACTCGCCAGATAAAAGCGGACGAACAGGAGCCGGTTCCCCCGGGGCGGATTTACGACGCTGGGAAGTTGGGCGACAATATCATCGTCCATGATTCTGCTGAGGGCGAAATCGTTATTGGAGCGGATTCCACGGAGCCCACTGCCGAGCCTGCGCCCTTGGTCATCAGAACCATTTCCGACCCGGATGCGATCTGGAGTACCGACACCTATGCCGGGAACCATACCCCCGTCGAAAAGGCGCAGATGAAAAACGGCAGCATCGGCGTCCTGACCATCCCCAAACTGAAGCTGTCGGTGAATGTGTACGAAAGCCCGGACAACATGGAGGCCATGAGCAAGGGCGTGGCACATTTCCCCTCTACCAGCGCCTTTGACAGCAATGTGGGATTGTCCGCCCACAATATAAACCTCGATGGCAGCGACGGGTATTTTAAATATCTGCATACGCTGGAAAAGGGGGATGGTATCAGCTATCAAACCGCTCTGGGGGAGCGTTCCTACCTTGTGGAGAGCGTCACCACCATTGCCGCATCCGACTGGTCGCCGCTGGGCTACATCGATGATAACAGGCTAACGATGATCACCTGCATTTCCGGGCAGGCGGATAAGCGGCTCTGCGTGACGGCAATCGAGCACGCTGGTGAATAGTCACACACGTTTCACATCATTGTGTTTCCAGGATTGCCCGTGTATGATTAGGATAGAAACGGAGGGAGCCGATATGAAAAACAAGATTCTCGCAGTTCTTCTTACCATGGCAACGCTGTTCTGCATGACCGGGATGAACGCCTATGCCGCGACCACCAGTGTTTTTGATGGCTACACGATAACAGTTTTGGATAAGACCACCCCTGCCGCGAGCATGAGGGGCAGAACCAATGACCGCAATGTTATGTGCTTTGTGTCCGCTGCCGATCAGGAAGTAGGCACAATTTCCCACAGCGATTATAGCGCGATCATTGCAAAGTACCGGAAGGTTGTCATGCTGGAAGGTGGCGGAAGCTATGGTGTGCCGCCGGTGGAGGGAAAAAGCTGGGAAGCGTGGTTTGCCGACGAGTTCAACGCATATCGGGGCTTGGGTGCTGAAAGCCGGGAGATTGCCGTTGCGACTACAGTTGCTGAGACAACCGAGCAATATCGGCAGGAGGTAATTCGCTTGACCAATATTGAGCGAGAAAACGCAGGGCTTGCTCCGCTGGCAGTTGACGAAGATGCTGTGGCTTTTGCTCAAATCAGAGCCGAAGAGATTGTTACGAAATACAGCCATACAAGGCCGAATGGCGAACCGCTGAGAGTAAATGGCGGCATGGTAAACGAAAATATCGGCGCAAGGGAGACGCCTGAAGCACAAGTCAACTCTTGGATGGCCTCCGATGGCCATCGCGGAAATATCTTAAACTCGGATGCCTATGCTATCGGTGTTGGTGTGTATCAAACCGAATCAGGTGCTTTTTACTGGATTCAGATATTTATGTGGTAAACGCCAAAAAGTGAACGGGCCGTTCCTCTTTGATGGAGCGGTCTTTTTTGTCCAACCGTATATGTAGGGGGCTTTATCCTTAACAGGAGAAAGCCTTTTTTGTTTGTAAAATATATACAAGGAGCGATTTTAATGAGATGCACGAACAAAGCGCCAACAAGAATACTCAGTATATTTCTTGTTGTAATCCTTATGTTTACCGCGTTCCCCATATCGTCCTTCGCAGCCATAGACGAGCCGCTGAGCGGCGAGACCGGCAGCGGATGGGACAGCATCGGCGGCTTGCCGGAAGATACATCCGATACACCGACTGTTACACCAGAGCCACCCGATAGCAGCGCCCCGGATGACAGTTATCCCGATCCTGGGGATATTGACACCGGCGATGGCGACGATTTGAAAGTCCCTCCCGCCACAGATGAAATCCCGGCGGATGTTGCAGCCGCCACCCCCACAACCGCGTCGGCAGCGGGTGCTCCGCTCGGTGCGTCCGGCATCGTTCTCGACCTGCCACCGGATGTGCTGGCGGATTTCGTTCCCTTCATGAAAAATGCCGAGAAAGCAATCGAATCGCCGTATCAGCAGATTATGCCGATGGCAGGCGTCGGAGATATCGGCACGATCACATGGAGTTGGGGCGAGGCGGCGGACTTTACCGCCGGTGGGTATTACTGCAAGCAGATACCGAGTATCTCCCTCAGCACCGCAAAGCCGTCCGAGGGCAGACCGTTTTGCGCACAGTTTGGCCCCGATCCCCTGACTGGAGGAAACTACAAGGCAGCGGCATACAGCAATCCTACAGTGCTAAAGCTGATGGTTGCTTTTAACGAGGGAAAAGCGAGTGCGGTTGGCACACAGCTTGCCATTTGGTCGATCACCAACAACGCCCCCGCCTTTGCGACACACCCGGAAGCAAAGGCGGCAATGTCGGCGGCAAACAGTGTTAACACTGACGAATATTCACTGCTGCGGTGGACAACATCGGGATCATATCAGCCATTTTTCACCTTGGAAAGACCTGATCTGCCTACTGCCGGTCTCAAAATCATCAAGAAAAGCACCAGCGGAAAGCTCCTCGCTGGCACCACTTTCTCGGTCTCCGGCCCCGGTGTCAACGTAACCGGCCTTGTGACAAACGACCGAGGCGAAATTCTGGTGGATATCCCCTCACCGGGCGGTACATTCACTGTAACGGAAACAGCCCCAGCCGACGGCTATCTCCCCGCCGACCCGGATTCCCAAACCGTCACCATCAACACCACCAACCCCTCCGGCACCGTTGTGTTTGAAAATGAGCCGGATGGCGATGAAGATCCGGGCGATTCCAGCTTCCGCATCGAAGTAGAGGTCGAGGTGGAAACCGATGTCCAGGTACGCAACGAAAAGGATATCGAGTTTTCCCGCGCTTACGGACAGGTCACCATCCGCAAGCATGATCAGGACGGCAAGAGCCTTGATGGCGCGCTGTTTAACATCGAGGTCAAGTTCACCGATGGCACTGTTCTGCGGGAGAACAACTGGGAGGTGGACAACGGTGCGCGGCTGTTTTCGTACAGCCATCCCGAAAATAACCACGACGCCGCAACCATCACCGTGACGGAGGTGCAGCCGCCCCGGTACTATACCGGCGATCCCACACCCCAAACCGTTACCGTGCAGCCCTCCTATGTCCGCACCATCATCTCGAAAACATGGACAGAGACGGTCTGGACCTATTTCTATCGCTACACCGTCATCGAGATCGATCAGAGCGGTGAGGAAACCGAGGTGGACAGCTGGACAGAAATGCGTGACGAATTTGAAGTCACCCCCGGCAACGTGGAGAATTTCCCCGAGCATGTTCCCGGCGACCGGGAAATCACCGTCACCTTCGTCAATCATCGCATTACCGGCACCATCATCGTCACCAAAAAGGATGCCAATACAGGACTGCCCCTCGCCGGTGCGTCAGTGCATCTTTGGGGCAGCGATCTGGGCGAGCCGTCCAATATTGATAAGACACTGGTGACCGGCGCAGACGGCACCGCCGTGTTCGACAACCTGCCGCCGGGAACCTATTCCTATCAGGAAACGCAGCCACCCTTCGGATACAATCTCAATTCTGATTTGCAGTCGGCGGTGCTCCAATCCGGCCAAACATTGCACAAAGAGATTCACAATTACCGCAAGGATGGCCTTGTTATCAAAAAGGTGGATGAGAACGGCAAGCCTCTTGCCGGTGCCGTGTTTGAACTGCGGCGCGGCTCAGGTGAGGTGCTCCTCCGTGAAACCACAAATGAAAACGGCATCATCTTCCGGGATTATCTTGTGGATGATACCTATGTGATCGAGGAATTATCCGCACCGGAGGGTTACCTGTTAGATGAAAACCCCATACAGTCCATTCGCATCTATGCCACTGATGACAACAAAGAGTACACCGTCACCTTCGTGAACAAAAAGAAGCCCAGCATCGAGATCACAAAAGTGGATGGCGACACTCCGACCCTCAAGCTGGAGGGCGCGGTGTTCCGCGTCACCGATTCCCGCACCGGGCAGTATTGGGATGTTACCACCGGCGCGGACGGCACGGCGCTGCTGGAAAACCTTGACCTCAACACGACATATATCGTTGAGGAGCAGACCGCCCCGGAGAATTACGTCAATTCCGGCTACCGGCAGGAAATTGTGCTCAAGGAGTGCAGAAAGCACACCATCACCGTTGCCAATCATCAGATGCCGAAGCTGACGATCATCAAGAAAGATGCGAACAGCGGTGCGCTGCTGCCGGGAGCGACCTTCCGTGTGTCATGGAACAACGGCGCGAACTACCAGGATGTCACCACCGATGCGAAGGGTGAGGCGGTCATCCCGAACCTGACACCCGGATGGCACACGGTGATTGAGCTGAAAGCCCCCGACACCTACCTGCTTGATCCCACCCCGCAGCAGGTCTTGATTCTGGACGGTCAGGATAAGGTAATTGAGTTATTCAATGAGAAAAAACCGTCGCTCACCATCCTCAAAATTGATAGCGTCACGAAAACACCGCTCCAGTATGCGAAATTCAGAGTTGAGCGCAAGACCGAC
>JAJDGX010000152.1 GCA_030265885.1 Ruminococcaceae bacterium OttesenSCG-928-L11
CGCACGGTATTGCTGGTGGTGTTTGCCTACAGCATCCTCTTCCCCATGAATTTCCATATGGCGCTGGCATCCATCCTATTCCTGCCCATTATGTTCTGCTACTCCTTCTTCTTTTTGAAAGGGGTGTCCGACCGGTTCCAAAAGGCGGACGAGGCCGAGGGGTACCTGATGTCCATCGCCCAGGAAAACTTCACCGGGGTGCGGGTCGTCCGGGCCTTTGGCCGGGAACGATACGAGGTAGATCGCTTCGACAAGCAGAACCACATCTTCGCCGACCTGTGGATGCAGCTGGGCAAACTGCTCAGCGTGTTCTGGGGCGCGGGGGATGCCATCTCCGGCTTTCAAATTATCACCATCTGCATTGTGGGCGCTTTTCAGGCCCAGGCAGGCAACCTGACCGTCGGCGGCTTTATGGTGTTCCTGATTTACAACAGCATGACCATCTGGCCTGTTCGCGGGCTGGGCCGCACCTTGTCCGAGGCCAGCAAAACCGGGGTTTCCCTGGGCCGCCTCAAGGACATTCTGGACGCGGCACCGGAGGAGGATCCCGAGGAAGCCATTGAGCTTCCCGTAGACGGCGACATTGTGTTCGACCACGTCACCTTCTCCTACGAGGATCAAAAGGTGCTGGACGATGTGTCCTTCACCATCGAAAAGGGCACAACTCTGGGCGTGCTGGGCAGCACAGGCTCCGGCAAGACCACCATCGCCCACCTGCTGTGCCGGCTGTACGATTTGGAGCCGGACAGCGGCACCATCACCATCGGCGGCCGCAGCATCGACACCTTTAAGCGAAAATGGCTGCGCAGCAATGTGGGCATCGTGCTCCAGGAGCCCTTCCTGTTCTCCCGCTCCATTCGGGACAACATCGCCTCCCTGTCCAAGCGCCATTCCATCGACGACATCCGTGGGGCCGCCCAGATTGCCTGTGTGGACGATTCCATCGAGCAGTTCAGCGAAGGGTACGACACCGTGGTGGGCGAGCGGGGCGTGACACTCTCCGGCGGACAAAAGCAGCGGGTGGCCATAGCCCGAACCATCATCAAGGATCCGCCCATCATGATCTTTGACGACTCCCTGTCCGCCGTGGACACCCAGACCGACTCCCGCATCCGGGCGTCGCTGGCCAAGCGGACAAATGAATCCACCACCATTCTCATCGCCTACCGCATCACCTCCCTGTCTCAGGCGGACAAAATCATCGTGCTGGATCAAGGCCGCATCATCGAGTCGGGCTCTCATGAGGAGCTGATGACGCAAAACGGCGTCTATCGCCGCGTCCACGACATGCAGGAAAGCATTGTGGAAGAGGAGGTGGGCCGCTGATGAACTATGAGGATGAGGTCTACAACAAACCGTTTAGCTGGAAGGTGTGGGCAAAAATGCTCCCCTTCTTCAAGCCCTACAAAAAGCAGATGGTCATCGTCACGGCGCTAATGCTGGTCTGCGCCACCGTTGATGTTCTGCTCCCCCTGCTGCAAAAGTATGTCATCGACAATTTCATCGTCCCCCAGACCACCGAGGGAGTAGTTCCCATGGCCATTGTGGCGGCCATCGTCTCTATTACGGCCACCGTCGCCACCATTGTGTTTACCCGCACAGCCATGCGAGTGGAAATGGGCTTCTCCCGGGATCTGAAAAAAGCCCTGTTTGACCATCTGCAAACCCTGTCCCTGTCCTACTACAACACCACCCCCGTCGGGTATATGATTGCCCGGGTTATGTCCGACACCGGCCGCATCGGCGGACTGGTTGCGTGGGGGCTGGTGGATGTGATGTGGGGGCTGGCCTATGTGGTCTTTGTCATCATCACCATGCTGGTGATGGAGTGGCGGCTGGGCATTCTCATCATAATCATGATCCCCTTTATGGCCCTTGTCACCTCCTGGTTCCAAAATCGGATTCTCAAGTACAACCGGAAGGTGCGCCAGACCAACTCCCGCATCACCGGCTCCTTCAACGAGGGCATCAACGGCGCCCGCACCTCCAAAACCCTGGTCATCGAGGACATCAACTACGGGGAATTCCGGGATCTGACCGGGGAGATGTACGGTGCTTCTGTGCGCGCCTCGACTCTGGGTGCCATTTACATGCCGGTCATTCTCTTTTTCGGCATCATCGCCGTCGCCCTGATTTTGGTCAACGGCAGCGGCTATGTCATCAGCGGGGCCATGAAGTTTGGCACCCTGTCGGCCATGATTTCCTATGCCATCGGCATCTTTGAGCCTGTCCAGAACCTGGCCCGCACCTTTGCCGACGTCATCGCCACCCAGGCCAACATCGAGCGCGTCACCGGCCTGCTGGAACAGGAGCCCATGATCACCGACACCCCCCAGGTCATCGCCAAATACGGCGACAGCTTCGACCCCAAACGGGAAAACTGGGAACCTCTGGAGGGCCACATCACCTTCGACGACGTCACCTTCATGTACCCCGACGGCACCGAAAATGTGCTGGAGCACTTCAAGCTGGATGTCCCCGCCGGCACCACCGTCGCCATTGTAGGAGAAACCGGCGCCGGCAAATCCACCCTGGTCAACCTGGTCTGCCGGTTCTTTGAGCCCACAGGCGGACGGGTTCTCATCGACGGACGGGACTACAAAGAACGCTCCCAGCTGTGGCTTCACTCCAACATCGGCTATGTCCTCCAAAGCCCTCATCTGTTCTCCGGCAGCATTCGGGAGAACATCCGCTACGGCCGGCTGGACGCCACCGATGAGGAAATCATGGAGGCCGCCCGACTGGTATCCGCCGACAAAATCATCGAAAAGCTTCCCAAGGGGCTGGACAGCGATGTGGGCGAAGGCGGCGACCGCCTCTCCACCGGCGAGAAGCAGCTGATCTCCTTTGCGCGGGCTGTGCTGGCTGATCCCCGCATCTTTGTACTGGATGAGGCCACCTCCTCCATCGATACCCAGACAGAGGCCCTAATCCAGAACGCCATATCCAACATTTTGCAGGGACGCACGTCCTTCCTCATCGCCCACCGGCTCTCCACCATTAAGATGGCGGATCTGATTCTGGTGGTGCGGGGCGGCAAAATTGTGGAGCAAGGCACCCACCGTGAGCTGCTGCAAAAGGGCGGCTATTATCGCCAGCTCTACACCATGCAGTTTGAAAGCGAAATGCGAATCGGTGAAGAGATGTAAACCCAACACCCCCGTTGCCCGGCAATATGCGCCGGGCAACGGGGCTTTTTTTATCCCCTCCAAGCGAGCGTCAAATCCCCCCCCCTTCCCCCTCTCAACAGTCTCACCAAAGATCCGGCAGTGAGCCGGGTCTTTTTTCTATTGGCCGCGCCTTCCTTTTACAGGCAAACTGTGGTATACTTTTCAGAGAATACGGAACAGAGGTTTGAATACCAACGGAGGCGCAAATGGTGCAATATCATCAGCTAAAAAAGCAGGTTCTGGAACGGTATTTCCAGAGAATGAACGACATGCAGAGGCGGGCTGTGTTCCAGGTGGACGGGCCGCTTCTCATTTTGGCCGGAGCGGGCAGCGGCAAAACCACGGTGCTCATCAATCGCATTCAGAATATGGTGCTGTTTGGCAGGGCCTATCACAGCGACTATGTCCCCCAGGGCCTGACTGACGCTGAACTGGCCATGCTGGCCCAGTACGCTCAAACCGGCGAAGGTGACATAGAGCGAATTCGCCCCCTCATCGCCGACTATCCCATTCGGCCATGGAACATTCTGGCCATCACCTTCACAAACAAGGCGGCCGGGGAGCTGAAATCCCGGCTGGAGGATGTGCTGGGTACCACCACGGCGCTGGATGTTCACGCCTCCACCTTCCACTCCCTGTGTGTGCGCATTTTGCGGCGGGACATTGAATCCATTGGCTATGGGCGCAATTTTACCATCTACGACACCGACGACTCTCTGCGGGTCATCAAGGAAGGGCTGCGGGAGTGCCGGATTGAAGAGAAAATGCTTCCCGCCCGGTCGGTGCTGACCGCCATCAGCCGGGCCAAGGATTCCATGCTCTCCCCTCACGATATGCTGGGTCAGGCCGGATCCGATTTCCGCATGCAGAATATCGCCAAGGTATACGAGCACTATCAGAAAACCCTAAAGGCAGCCAACGCCCTGGACTTTGACGATATCATCTGCCATACAGTGCGTCTGCTGGAATCCAACGACGAAGCGCTGGATTATTACCGCAATCGGTTCCGCTACATCATGGTGGACGAGTATCAGGACACCAACAACACCCAGTATCGGCTCATCAGTTTGCTGGCGGGAGGGCACCACAACCTCTGCGTGGTAGGCGACGACGACCAAAGCATCTACAAGTTCCGAGGGGCTACCATAGAGAATATCTTAAGTTTTGAAAGCCAGTTTGATAACGCAGTTGTCATTCGTTTGGAACAAAACTATCGCTCAACCCAAACCATTCTCAGCGCGGCCAACAAGGTCATTGAGAACAACACTGCCCGCAAGGGGAAAAATCTGTGGACAAGCTCCGGTGACGGGGAGAAGATCACCGTCGTCCGCGCCCGGGATGAGCTGGAGGAATCCCGCATCATCGCCGACACCATATTGAACCATGTCAAGGAGGGCGGGAAATTTTCCGACAACGCGGTGCTGTACCGCATGAATGCTCAGTCCAACACGGTGGAGAAGGCCCTGGCAAAAAGCGGCATGCCCTACCGCATTGTAGGCGGCCTGCGCTTTTACGAGCGCAAGGAAATCAAGGACATGGTGGCCTATCTCAGCGTTCTGGATAACCCCGGCGATACGCTGCGGCTGACCCGCATCATCAACGAGCCCAAGCGAGGAATCGGCAACACCACCCTGCAAACAGCGCAGGACATCGCCCTCAATACAGGAGACAGCCTGCTGTATGTCATCGCTCATGCCGATGAGTACGCGCCTTTATCCCGAAAAGCCGGGCCGCTTATGGCCTTTGGTCAGATGCTTGAGGAACTGAGCGAGCACTACGAAACCCACGGCTTGGCCGATTTGCTGGATGAAATTCTGGAGAAAACCGGGTATCTCCGCATGCTGGAGACCCAGGGCTTTGAAGGAATCCCGCGCATTGAGAACATTATGGAACTCAAATCCAATATACTGAAATATACGCAGGAAAACGAGGACGCCACCCTCTCCGGCTTTCTTGAGGAAATCGCCCTGTATACGGATCTGGATAATTACGACGGCAGCGCCGATGCCGTTGTGCTGATGACTGTCCACTCCGCCAAGGGGCTGGAGTTTGAGAATATTTTCATTGCCGGGATGGATGAGGGGATTTTCCCCGGCAAGGCATCCATGATGGATCCGGCGGAAATTGAGGAGGAGCGCAGACTGGCTTATGTGGCCATTACCCGGGCCAAGCGCAATTTGACCATTCTCAGCGCGGAGCGCAGGCTGTTGTTCGGCCAGACGGTCTGGGGACGACCCTCCCGGTTTGCCAGCGAGATTCCGGAGGAACTGGTGCAGGTAATCGATCGGGTTACCGTGCAGCGGCAAAAGGCGCCTGCATTGGCCTCCAAGACCGTGGGGAGCCATCAATCGTCCCGCTCTATTGGAATCAGCGCCGCAGCGGGACAGCCTGCTGCAGGCGATGTCAGCTTTGCCGCCGAGGATCGAGTCAGTCATAAAGTATTCGGTGAGGGCACCATTCTCTCTACCCGGGCAATGGGCGGAGATACCCTGCTGGAAATTGAGTTCGACGACGCCGGCCGCAAAAAGCTGATGGCCAACTACGCCAAGCTAACGAAGATGGACTAATGCAGCAACACTACTGAATCCCAACCCCACAATTTCCCAAAGCATCGCCAGCAGCACAGATACTAAACATCCGGTTGCGCAGCAAGCACCAGCGGATTCGCCCCAACCGCGCCCTAAAGCATCGCTGGCAGCACAGGGCCACCGGCGGCACAGGCACAAA
>JAJDGX010000153.1 GCA_030265885.1 Ruminococcaceae bacterium OttesenSCG-928-L11
CTCGCTTGTTTTTTCGGGGGATCCGCTCTGATCGAAAAACAGGATAGACCTATATTAATTTCCGCCAATCTACCGGCTGCAATCCGCGGAGCGGGATGTGTCCAGCTTCAAGCTGGGTGTCCAGCTTCAAGCTGGCTGGTTTTAGTATATCCTATTGACATTGATAAATAAAATGAATAATATTTATTGTATCCATTTGATTTACTTATGACAGGAGGAGTTCGATGCGCGGAGTATCGATGGAGTTGTATCGGATTTTCCGGGAGATTGCCCGAACCCGGAACCTGACCCGGGCCGCAGAGCGGCTCTACATGACCCAGCCCAATGTCAGCATGGCGCTGAAATCTCTGGAGGAGCAGCTGGGGGCAATCCTGTGCACCCGCACCAAAAAAGGGATTGTGCTGACCCGGGAGGGGGAAGCCCTGGCGGCGGAACTGGACGCGGCCTTTGGCCACATCGACGCCGCCGAGCGCGCCGTCCACAAGCTGGTGCATCTGGAAAGCGGCGAGATTTCCATCAGCGCCGGCGACACCATCTGCAACTATTTTCTGCTGCCCTATATCACCGCGTTTACCGGGCAGTATCCCCATGTCCGCCTTGGCATCACCAACCGCACCTCGGCTGAAACAGCGGAGTTGGTCAAGTCGGATGGGGCCGATTTTGGCTTCTTGAACCTGCCCTATCCGGACGACAGGCTGGTTTGCACCCCCTGCTGCCCCATCAATGACATTCTGGTGGCGGGGCCCCGCTATGCGCGGCTGGCGGAATCCGGTGTAACTCTCCATGAGCTGGAGACTCTCCCTCTTATTTTGCTGGAGCGCAAAAGCAACAGCCGCCTGTGTCTGGACAGCTTCTTTGCGGAGCAGGGCGCCACGCTGCGCCCTTATCTGGAACTGGGTAGTCTGGATCTTATCATCAGCTTTGTCAAAAGCGATTTGGGACTGTCCTTCATCCCCCGGGAATTGTGCGGCCACTTTGTCGACGGCAAAACCCTGTTTGCTGTCCCCTTTGACCGGGCGCTGCCGCAGCGACAGCTGGGTCTGGCGGAGCGAAAGGGCGCTGCCATGTCCCAGGCGGCCCGCCGATTTAAGGAAATGGTGCTGGGAGGTTCAGCTGCATTGCTCCAGAAGGGGTGAATGCAGATTGCACATTGCTGTGGCCGGTGGGATATCCTGGAAGAGGGGCGCTATCAAAACCTGATGTTTTCAGCGCGCGGCGATGACTACGGGCAATTTCCGGAGATAACGAGAAGCATTTCACTTTTTCGGGCTAAAATCAGGCAATTTACCCATAAAACGGCTGAATTTGAGCAAATTCTTTTTCTTGCAAATTGCCACGGAATGCTTTATAGTGGTATAAGGACAGGCTTCGCCCTTCGGCGGAGCACTCCGCACGCTCTGTGAAAGGAAGGTGATGGGATATGGATCCGCTGCCCGACAGTACCGATCGGTTATGTGATTTCGGTTTTGAACGCACGTCCAATGGGGCATACTGTGCGCGGTATGCATTTGACAAGAGAATACGATCCCGTCACTGGGGCCATTCTCTCGATTGAGAAAGGATGGATTTTCATGGAAGAAGTGCGCGTGGACGACATTTTGACACAAATCAGAGACCTGCTAGACAGGAAGAATTTTGTGTCTCTTCGGCATGAGTTGGCGGAAATTTACCCCATGGATCTCGCCGAGATCTTTGAGGAGCTGCCGCCGGACGAGTGTCTGGTTTTGTTCCGCCTGTTGCACAAGGATCAGGCGGCAGAGGTGTTTTCCTACATGGAGGGTGCCGCCCGCAAGGAGCTGGCGTCCAGCATTCGGGAAAGCCTGCTCCAGCACATCCTGGATGAACTGTATTTTGACGATAAAATTGACTTTTTGGAGGAGATGCCCGCCAACTTCGTCAAAAACCTGATCCAAAATTCCCCGCAGGAGGAGCGGGCCCGCATCAACCAGTTCCTCAACTACCCCGACAACTCCGCCGGCAGCCTGATGACCATCGAGTATGTGGATCTGAAAAAGCATATGACGGTGGGGCAGGCATTGGCCCGCATCAAGGAAATAGGGCCGGATACCGAGACCATTTACACCTGCTATGTGTTGGACGACACCCGCCATCTGGAGGGGATTGTCTCCCTTCGCCGCCTTGTCCTCTCCGGGGAGGATGAACTGGTGAGCGATCTGATGAACGACGACGTGGTGCTCTGCATGGCCCACGACGACCAGGAAGAGGTCGCCGAGCAATTCAAGAAATACGACCTGATGGCCATCCCCGTTGTGGATGGGGAAAGCCGCCTCATCGGCATCATCACCATCGACGACATCGTGGACGTCATTGAGCAGGAGAACACCGAGGACTTCCAGAAGATGGCCGCCATGACTCCCTCCGACGAGGAATATCTGGACACCGGCGTCTTTAAGCTGGCCAAAAACCGGATTGTGTGGCTTCTGGTGCTGATGATATCCGCCACCTTTACCGGCGGCATCATCACCCATTTTGAGGGGCTCCTCAGCACCGCTGTCATGCTGACCGCCTTTATCCCCATGCTGATGGATTCCGGCGGCAACGCAGGCTCCCAGTCCTCCACCATGATCATTCGCGGCATTGCCCTGGGGGAAATCTCTCTGCGGGACTGGCCCAAAATCCTGTGGAAGGAGTTTCGGGTGGGACTTGTGGCTGGCTGCACGCTGGGCATTGTCAACGTGGGCCGCATGTTCCTGATTGGAAACCGCGATTACATGGTAATGCTGACGGTCTCTCTGACGCTGATGGTCACAGTTGTCATAGCCAAGCTGGTGGGAGGCATTCTTCCCATCGTGGCCAAGGCACTCCGGCTTGACCCCGCCATTATGGCAGGGCCCCTCATCACCACCATCGTGGATGCATTGTCCCTGTTTGTGTACTTTACCGCCGCAAGCCTGTTGATTCTGTAGCGCTACAACTGAAAACGGAGGTTGCGATACACGCCATATGAACGATCCATTATGACAGCACGGAGCCATACACTGTGGTTCCGTGCTGGTTCATTTTGCCCTAAAACCCGCATGTAACCCTCTGACGCGCAGAAAAATTTGCATATTTTGCTTAAAAATTGACAAAATACCCCCATGATGCCGGTTTCAAAGTCGCATATCTTATATATGATAAAGATATCTACCGACAAGATGCGGCAGGAATCGATATGGAGGATAGGACAGCAAATGAGCAAGCAGCCTTTCACATTTTTTGCCCCACGAGGAAACACGCTTCAATATCTGGATTCGTTGGATCAAAAGCATTACATATACATCTTTGCGCCCTCGGGCTATGGAAAAACCATCACCACCCACATGTGGCTGGAGCGGAAGGGTGTTCGTCACGCCTTTGTCTCGCTGGATGAGGGGAGCGACAAGCCGGGGCTTTTTTGCACCATGCTGTGCAGGGCTATGATGCAGTGCCAGCCCGACAACCGGCAGCTGGCGGAATACGCCACCCACAGGGAATTTGGCAGCGCCCCCATGGAATATACCCTGCAGGCCATCAACACCCTGCGGGAGGACAGCCGCGCCTACATCGTCATCGACGATCTCCATTTCATCGGCAACGCGGAGATACTGCGGTTTTTGCCGGTGTTTCTGCGCCGGCTGCCCGCCAATATCACCGTTGTCCTTCTCAGCCGCAGAGAGCCGCCCGAGACCTTCTCAGAGCTGATTGTCAAAAACCAGATGGCCTTTGTCACCAAGGAGGTGCTGTGCTTTACCCGGGATGAGATCATCGCCTTTTTTGCGCAGGCCGGTTTTACCCTGTCGGAGCAGCAGGCGGCCTCCATCTATCAGGCGACGGAGGGCTGGGCCATCGGCGTAAACGCCATGCTGCTGTCCGGGCGGGAGCCATCGACCCGGCGGCTGATGGAGCGCCATCTGGAAAGCTTCATCCGCACGCGCATCTGGGAAAACTGGGAGCCCGCTGTCCAGAACTTCCTGCTGCAGACCGCCTTTGAGGAGGATCTGACCACCTCCCTGTGTGAGGCGCTGACCGACGGCGCGGACTGTGCCCCCATCCTGGAGGGGCTCCAGCGGGAAAACGCCTTCCTGTTGGCCGAGCCCAATGGATATTTCCGCTTCCACAGTCTGTTTCGCACCTTCTTGCTCCACCAGGCAGCCGAACTGGGCGAGGACTTCCGCAACCGGCAGATGCTGCGCTCCGCCCGGTGGTACGAATCGGAAAAGATGTTTTACAAGGCCGTTGACCGCTATGCCCAATGCGGCGACAATGCCGGCATTGCCCGCTGCTATACCAAGCCCGCCACCGAGCGCGATGTGTTTATCATCGACGAGGCCACCACCATGGCGCGAAAGTTGCTGAAGGGGCCTCTGCTGGAGGAATACCCCTTCCTCTACTCCACCCGGGGCTGGGTGGCTTATCTGGACGGAGAAGCGGAGGAGATGGCCAATAGCTTTGACCGGTACTACGCTCTGTTCCCCCAGATTGCCCAGCAGACACCCGGGCAGGAGTCCACCCTTATGCTGGTGCGCTGCCTGGATTACCGCACCCCCATGCATGAGCTGGCTGCTCAAGTGGTGCAGATGCCCTTCAAGCCTCCCATGGGGCCTGCCTCCGGCACCATCTCCCAGAATATGCCCCTTTTCCACCGCTCCAGCCGGGATTTTTCGGAATATGCGGTGAACGATATGAACGCCGAGGTATCCCAGCTGAAGGCCGCCATCGGCGACCTGTTCGGCGCGGAACAGGATATGCTGGAGGAGTGTCTCAAGGCCGGTCTGCTGTATGAGCAGGGGGATCTGAATGAGGCCCATCGGCTGGCCATATCCGCCAACTCCCGGATACAGGACGGCACCGCCGCCGAATCCCGGTTTTGCGCCATGATTCTGCTGGCCCATGTGTGCGGGGCGCTGTGGCAGTTTGACCAGGTGGAATTGATGTTCCAGCAGATTCAGGATATGATTGAGCAGGAGAAGGCGTATTATCTGAGCAATAACTTTGATGCCTACCGATTCCGCTGTCGGCTGATGGATGGCGACGAGGCAGCAGCAAAGGAATGGCTGGCCGAATGCAGCTATAAGCCTGGGGATTCGATTACTTTTTTTCCCTTGTACAGCTTTTTTACAACGGCCCGCGCCTATATTGTGCTGGGTCGGTACGATATGGCTATCCTCATTTTGGACGGGATATTGGATATGTGCAGCAACTACCAGCGGCCGCTGGATGTGATTGAGGCCCGGATTTTGCTGGCCATCTGTTATTGGAAGAAGAAGCGGGGCCATCAGCAAACCGCCATGCAGCACCTGGAGCAGGGGATTCTGCTGGCGAAGCCCTATGGGTATACCCAGGTTTTTGCCAATGAAGGGGCGGATTTGACCAATATGCTTCATCGCCTGCAAAACCGGGTGGTGCGGCAGGATTATCACGGTGACATTCCCGGCAGCTTTTCCAAGATGCTGCATTTGCAGGCGCTCAGCCAGTCCCACCACACAAAGGGGCTGACAGGCCGACAGGACACGCGCCCGGTTAAGTTCACCGAAAAGCAGCTGGCTGTCATGAAGCTGATGTGCGAGGGCTACAGCTACCGGCAAATCGCCGAACTGACCGGCGTCAAGTTTTCCACCATTCGCTCTCACATCGAGTTGATTTACAAAAAGCTGGATGTGCCCAACGAAA
>JAJDGX010000154.1 GCA_030265885.1 Ruminococcaceae bacterium OttesenSCG-928-L11
TGCGGTAATTAAATTGTTATCCACTACAGATGGCTCATCTATATAGAAGTCCTTCCCTTTATAATCAGGCGAAACCATGTCCAAAAATCCCGGCCCATTACTCGTATGCGAGCGTTTATCCAAAAGGCCGGCATTGGCAAGGGCAACAGTGGCACCGCAGATGGCACACACCGTAGCGCCTGCAGATAGAAGTTCACTCGCTTTTTCTATGATAGCGCCATGCTTCGGTTCGCTCCATGTATTTGCGCCCGGCAATAGCAGCACGCTTGTTTTATCCACCACAATATCATCAATCAAACAATCGGGCAACACGGTCATGCTGCCCATGGTACGGATGGACTCGTTAGAATAGCCAACCGTTTTAAGGGATACCGTTTGCGCCCCCTTTTTGAAAAATCTACCGGAGTTCAGTTCCGCAGTGGCATACCCCGGCTCCCAATCGGCCAAAGTGCCAAGAACATAAACATAGACTGTATACATAAATTGCCTCCCATTATCCTATTCACAGATTGCCCATGCACTGCATTGCTCAATTCGCTTACCGTCATCGCCCTGCTCTTTGTCATAGGCGAACTGGTTCAGTAACTCACAGGGAAAGTCATTACAGCATCCGCAGTGTACGAGGTCTTTGCCCTCGCAGCAGCTTTTTACAGGGCAGGATTCACCCCAGAACGGTTCGCTGATATGGATACAGCCGCCGCAATTCATCTGTTCCCGATACTCACATTCGCTGCAGAGAATGCCGCATCTTGATTCAACCATCGTGCTACCCCCACTTCCTTTTTTATAAGCTTAGCAAAGGGAACACGACAATAGTATGTCTTGTTCATTCGTATCGCGACAAAATATTTTGAACAGCATCCTTCAAATCGCTTATGATAAAATCCGGCTCCAACACCTTTACCTTGCCGCCAAAGCCGAGCAGCCACGAGAGAATATATTCTCGCTTGGTAAATCCGATTTCAAAATGCAAGCCGTCGGCCGTTTCCTCGAAGCAATCAAGCCCATAGGTTTCAATCAGCCGGTGCTTTTCGGACGGGTTAAAGAGCGCGACCAGCTTATGTTCTTTCTCCCCAGCAAGCCATACATTGAAGTCGCGTTTTTCCGCCGGGATTTCCCGTGGCGAAAAGTGTTCTTCGCATAAACGCAGATTCCACAGCCGTTGGAGCTTGAACATCCGAAAGTCTGACCGTTCCAAGCAAAATCCAAACACATACCATGCCGACCATTGAAAAACAACAAAGTATGGTTCAATGCGGCGATGAAATTCACCTTTTTCATAGAAATAGTCGAACTCAATCATCTGGCCGCATAGGGCTGCACGTTTGATCTGTTCAATTTTGTCGGTCAGTTGACCTTTATAGTGGGAAGCGAGATCAATAATGATGGGCTCACGCAGAGAGACGACCGCATCGGCATTGGAGTGAAGCTTGTCTAAAACGCGCTCAATATTAGTGTTGTCTGACACACTGCCAATTCCTTTGAGGGCAGCAACCATGCTGGACAATTCATCCGTTGTTAAGACGCTCTTATCCAGTTTGAAGCCCTCGGCGATGGAAAAACCACCGCCGCTTCCCTGATGTGCAACCACAGGGATTCCAGCCATGCACAGCGCGTCAATATCCCGCCCGATGGTGCGGCGGTTGACCTCAAATCGCTTTGCAAGTTCCGGTGCAGTCACGCGGTCTTTTTGAAGTAGTATGGTAAGGATGCCAAGTAATCTGTCGAGTTTCATTTTTATCACCGGTATCAGTATAACACAAAAACACGACAGCAGTGTGTCGTGTTTGAATGCGTCGTAAAGGAACACTATCTAAGCCCGCTTAATCGGATACCGAATCACCGTTTTAAGCTTCTCTGGAGATGTCTTGCGAGGATCGCTCAGATAAATCTCATGATGGTAGCGTGTATCGGAAATATCTATCATATAGCCCTGAGCCTCAGCAAAGCGGGTCATTGCAGCAACCGTGGCTGGTTCATCGTCATAGCTGCCAAGGTGCATGCACTGGACGCAAATCCCCTCATCATAGGCCAAAAGCTCAACTTTAGAAAAGTCCAACTTTTTCTTTCGGGTTGCTTCTTCAACCGCCCAATCAAAATCAGCCTTTTTTACAAAGTCCGGCAGACGGATGAGAGAAATCCAGTTAAAATCCGCTTTGCGGGAATAATCAACGCCCTTGATATCGTCCTGCCACCAAAAGCCCTCCAGCGGCGGTACGACATACTCAAAGAAGCCCTCGATTGTACGAGAGCCTTTGTAGCTCATTTTGATGGTGTATGCCACGCCGTAAAGGGCATTCAGCGCACGGCTGTACTCACCCTCTGCCTCGTTAGGATCGCCCTTGCCCCGGACAGCGAGATAATTCATGGTTGGGATTTCTACAATAACCGGCGTTTTCGGCGGCATGTAGAACTCCTTATATTCTTTCTTAAAATCAAAAGCCATAGCTCTGCTCCTTATGTGTCGAGAGGATGCCGCAAAGCACCCTCTCGATTTGCGTTCTCTTACAGCTTTGCAACGGGCGCCTGAATCTCGGTTTCCAGTTTTTCGGGGTCATCAGTATCGTCGGGAGATGTGATGACATGTCCGCGCAGGGGCCCGGCAAAGCCATAACCGTTATCCTCCATCCAGTGGGCAAGCTTTTCGCTTGCAGCATCGTAGCCGCCGTCAAATGGCCCGGTGAAGCGCAGGGTGGCGGCAAGTGTAATCTCCGGGTACTCCTTGTAGATAAAATCGCCGCTGCTCTCGCCAAGAGTGTCCACGGGAATGGCAATCTCCACATCGGGGTCTGTTTCCTTGTATTCCTCATCAAAATAGGTGGAGTAACCATCGCTGTGGCAGTAGATACGATTCTCACCAATATAACGCCCCAGCCGCTCCCACAGGATGCCCTCCTGGTTGTATTTCGGAATAATGCCCCGCAGTGACAGCACTTTGACTGCCGGCAACTTCTTCAGCTCAACCTCATAAATCAAAATATTACGCTCCTTCCGCATTGTGTCGCTCATTCCAAGCAGTCGGTCGAGTTTTATTTGCTCGGCTTCAATGACTGACTGGACTGAATCGGCTTTGGCGCGCAGTATCTTGCTCATGTAAGCGAAGTCGCCGATTCTCGGCAGAGCATCGCCGATTTCATCAATGGAAAAGCCCAAATCCCGCAGCAACACAATGTTTTGCGCAAGGGGAATCTGCCCGGCGCTGTACTGCCGATAGCCTGTAAATTTGTCGATCTCGGCGGGGTGCAGCAGGCCGCATTTTTCATAGTGCCGAAGCATCCGCGGAGAAATTCGGACAAGATGGGAAAATTCGCTTATTTTGAGCAAGAGCGCACCTCCTTTTTATAATCGCAACCGGTTTGCAATTACAGCATAAGCCTTGACACAGTGTTAAGGTCAAGAGGGTAATTTTGATTTTTGAGAATGTCGCTGATTAGGTGTCGATATGACCATGCAGCCAGTTCCGAAAATATGCAAGATGCTCGTTGGTATGGAAGAAATGCTCGCCACCCGGCACAACGGTTAAGTCCGCACCGGAGCGCTCTGCAAAGGCGCTGACATATTCATACTCGCAGAGTTCATCCTTTTCTCCATAGAGGATTGCAGTCGGCTTATCCCACCGGACGGGATTATCCACGACATATTTGTAATAGTCCCAGTAAAGTGTCTTGATTGGTGTCGCAATCTCTTGCTCCCGCTCCAGCCTCTTCAGACTGACATCGAACCACAGCATCATGTTTTCGATAATGCGACGCATATCCACCACCGGCGAGAGCAGTAGCGCATTCCGGATAGGCTCGTCTTTATAGGCCATCATGCTGAAATATGCGCCCATGCTACACCCGAATAGGCGGACTCGATCTGACAGCGTGCAGGCATGATTCATGATTTTATGCAGATCCTCGATGCAGTTTTGTACACTGCACAGCCGATTCTCGTTCTCACGATCGCCATGCTCCGGCAGGTCGAAGCTTAGGGTGCGAAAGCCTTTTTTAGCAGCTTCCCCAGCGAATATAGCGATAATGGCATCTTCCTTATGCGACTGATCGCCGTGTACAGCAACGTACAGCCCCTCTGTGCCATCGCCCCACAAGGCTGCTGGGATGCCGTCTATAATCAGGTTTTGTTTTTGCATTGCTGGCTCTCTCACCCTTTCCAATCGAATATCGTATTTCATACATTCGATGACCTCTCACTCATAATCTTGCGTATCTATCTCTGCTGCAGCAGTTTCGAAGTTCGCCTGATGAGACAAGACTAGCTTTTCTTTTTCAGGGAATGCCTTGTCGTATTCCTCAAAACCCGCTTCATCGGGATACATTCCCTCGCTAAAATGCAGCTTGCCACGAACGCCATCCAGCGCACCGTCATAAAGTGGCAGAGCCATAATTCCGGTGTAGTATTTGCCGTCCGGCATGGTGATGCTATATTTCTTTGTGCCGACAAATCCGTAGGGATGGTAGTGATAGGTAAATCCACCGATCATGATAGCGCGATAGCCAAGCTTTTTCGCCTGCTCGATGGAGTGAGTGATGAGCTTGCGTCCAAGCCCCTGCCGATGCAGTTCCGGCGAAATACTAACCGGGCCAAAGGTGATGGTTTCCCACTGCCTGCCGTCATCTGCGACCACCTTGGACTTTGAGTAAAAAATACTGCCGACGATTTGGCCATCCAGCTCAATCACAAATGTAAGCTCAGGGATAAAATCCTCGTGATTTCTCAGGTGATGTGCCATGTAGTGCTCATCGCAGCCGGGGCGATATAGATTCCAGAATGCTTCACGAGTGATGTGTTCAACCTGCCTATAATCACCGGGGTTTTCCCGTCGTATGTTTATGTTCATTCGTCTGCTCTCTCCTAAAGTAGATAGTTGTTGTCCCGGTCAGCCACCTGCAAAGAAAGCAGCTTGTAGGTAGCGAAACCGCCGGTGACCAATGGTTCTTGCTTACAGATTTCCTCCGCTTCTTCGCGGGTTTTTGTCTTGAGGATATACATCCCGGCCACGCCGGGGTAGCCCCTGAATACACCGCAAAGCTCAAGCTTTCCGGCATCGTCCAGCGTTCGAATATTCTCGACATGCTGCTCAACAACCGCCTTCGTTAGCTTGTTGTAAGTCTTGGTTTTTTCAATCATCATCATATACAGCCATTTATCCATAGTAAACGCTCCATTCTCTCAATTGTCAGCATGACCCTACTCAACCCTTTTTCTGATGCTAGGTCGGTCAAGCTCAAGATGTCTGCCTTGCTAATCATGCTCAGGCTGGCTTATGACTGAAATGCCTACAGAATCACAGAGCTTTACTTAAATAAACCATATCCACCAGTTGAACGCCATCTTCAAACATGGGATGGTCATAGTTATCAGCAAAAAAATTTGCCAGTCTATGAGAAATCTCGAATCCATTTTTTTGATAAAATCGTAATGCCTTGGGAACATCGCCTGTTCCAACAATCATGGATGAATATCTGCCCTTGTAATAAGCAGATACATAATCTATTAGTTTGCTTCCATAACCGTACCCATGCCATTTTTCATAAGTGGCTATATTTTTCAGCTCACAAGTATCATCGCTTTCTTGTGTAACAACGCAAATGCTTTTTAGTTCGTTATCATATAAAGCG
>JAJDGX010000155.1 GCA_030265885.1 Ruminococcaceae bacterium OttesenSCG-928-L11
GGGATTCCCTCGCATCGCTCCCATCTTTCCGCGCGCTTGAATCCCCGGCTCGACCCGAGGCTCAGGCGCCACAGTATTGTGTAAAGGAGGTTTTTGTAGCATGGCATACGAAAGAGGCGATCGCTCCGACAGGCCCCATCGCGGCCGCAAAGGGCGGAAAAAGGTATGTTCCTTCTGCGTCGACAAAGTTGAGCAGATCGATTATAAAGATGTGCCCCGTCTGAGGAGGTACCTCAGCGAGCGTTCCAAGATCATTCCCCGTAGGGTTACCGGTACCTGTGCGCGGCATCAGCGTCAGCTGACTGTCGCCATCAAGCGGGCACGTCACATTGCTTTCCTGCCCTATGTCAGCGACTGATTTCACTGCCCCATATCGCCCCCGGTTCTCCTTTGGAGCCGGGGGCTTCTTACCGCAAAAAAGCAAAAAACCGCTCCCGGTTCATTCTTTTGCAACAAAATCATGGTATACTATAGCGATTCCCAAACGCAACCAAACCGATTTCCCCCCTACTTCAACAGAAAAGGATGACTTGCCATGCTTTGGACACGCCTGCACCGGTGCCGCTATGTGTAAGCGCCTTATCGAAATGCTCATAGAAATGGAGCGTGGTCCCATGGTGACCGAGCGTTTGATTCTGCGCCGCTTTTTCCCCGAGGACTGGCGGGATATGTACGAATATCTTTCCGACAGCGAAGTCGTCCGGTACGAGCCCTACGAGGTTTTCTCGGAAAAAGACTGCAAAAAAGAAGCCCGTGTCCGCTCCCGTTCCGGCGATTTTTGGGCCGTCTGCCTGAAAAGCGACGACAAGCTCATCGGCAACATGTATATGGCCAAGGGCGACTTTGACACCTGGGAGCTGGGCTACGTGTTCAACCGGGCCTATCACGGCCACGGCTACGCCACCGAAGCCGCCCGCGCGCTGATCTCCTACGTATTCGCGGCGAAGCAGGCCCACCGGGTCATCGCCCACTGCACCCCCCTCAACGAGCGCTCCTGGCGGCTGATGGAGCGGCTTGGCATGCGCAGAGAAAGCCACAACCTGAAAAACGTATGGTTCAAGCGGGATGGCGACGGCAACCCCATCTGGCTGGATTCCTATGAATACGCCATCCTCTCCCACGAATGGCCCACCCCATAGAAAAAGCCGCTTCCACGGAAGCGGCTTTCCGACTGCGGACATTCATGGAGACAATCGCCAACGAGCCAGCACTGAAGAGGCGGGATTGCAAACACTCCACACAACAAATGGATTGTTAAGGGACTCATCCCCTTGACTGGGATTTGGGGTGCAGCTGCGACAGCAGATGCTGCAGCTGCGACAGCAGATGCTAGCCCCTATTTCAAATCCGTTGCTTCTCCCCTATCGCGACAGCAGCCAAATCGTCTCCGACTCGTGGCGCTTGGGCCGCTCCATCAGGCTTTTTACCCCCTCCAGCGGGGACAGGCTGCCGTAAAGCACCTGATAGGTCACATCCACAATCGGCATCTCTATGCGCAGCTTCTCCGCCAGAAAATGGGCTGTCTTGGTGCAGGGATACCCCTCCACCGTCTTTCCCACCTCCGCAAGGGCGTCGCCGACGCTTTTCCCCTGCCCAATCAGCATGCCAAATCGCCGGTTGCGGCTGTGCATGCTGGAGCAGGTCACAATCAAATCCCCAATGCCGGACAGCCCCGCAAAGGTCTCAGTCTTTGCCCCCAGCGCGATGCCCAGCCGGGCAATTTCCGTGATCCCCCTTGTCATCAGGGCCGCCTTGGTGTTGTCGCCGCCAATGGCCAGACCATCCAGCACACCGGCCGCCAGGGCGATGATGTTTTTCAGCGCACCGCCCAACTCCACTCCTGTGATGTCGTCGTTGACGTAGATGCGCAGGGTCTCGTTCATCAGCAAATCCTGCACTGTTTCCGCCGCCGCCCGGCTCCGGGACGCCGCCACAATGGTGGTGGGAATCCCCCGAGCCAGTTCCTCCGCGTGGGATGGGCCGGAAATGGCCACACAGGCATTGGCCGGCAGCTCCTCCGCAATCACCTCGGACAAGGTCTTGCCAGTCTCCCCCTCCAGTCCCTTAGACACACAGGCCACCGGAACCTCCCGGGGAAGAACCCCGGCCAGCCGCCTCGCCGTTTCCCGCACAGCAAAGGACGGCGTCGCCAAAATGACGAGATCCGGCGTCGGCGCTGCGGCAATTTCCGTTGTAATGGCAATGTCTCCGGGAATCGCTATTCCCGGCAACAGCCGTTCGTTGGCGCGGGTGTCCCGCAGCTGGGCGGCCTCCTCCTCAAACGGCGACCACACCGTGACATCGGCGCTGCAAAAGCGGGATATCATCACAGCCAGGGCCGTTCCGAATCCACCTGCTCCCATAATCAGTATATTGGACAAATCGCATCCTCCCATACATGTTCTATGCTTCCAGTATGAAGGGGGGCTGCCCATTTGTCAAGGGAAGAACGGTGAAATATGACAGAAAAAGAGGACAGTTTCCTGTCCTCTTTGTTGGTTGTCGTTTGCTATTAGTATTGAATCTTGACAGGCATTCCGCTTGCCATGGATTCATTGCAGGCAATGGTAAAGGCAACGCTCCGGTAGGCGTCGGCGTAGGGGGAGCGAATTTTGGAGGCATCCCCGGTCAGCACCGCGTCGATGAAGGTGCGGTCGCACTCCACGCCGAAGTCGTTGCTGTTGGGATACACCACGCCCACCTCGTTGTCCGCCTTGCGCTGGGTACCGTCGCCGGTGATGACGCCGTCCACCTTTTTCGCCTTGCTGTCGTCGTTTACGCCATAGGTTACCACCTTGCTGCAAAGCACATAGTCCATGCGGGCAGAGCGGGAACCAAAGGTCATCTTCGAATCCCAGGACGCGCCGTTGAGAGAGTAGCAGCCTGTCATCATGGTGCAGGTCACACCGTTCTCAAAGGTGATCAGGGTGGTGGTCAAATCGTCGGAGTGATAGCCCGGGCACTCCTCCTGGGTAATGTAGCCCCTGCTGGCCACCGAATACACGGTTTCAGGCTCCGAACCCAGCAAATACCGCAGCATATCCATCTGGTGAATGGTCTGCTCCACCAGCTGACCGCCGCTGGTAGCCTTCACCTTCCACCAGGGTGCCTCGGGAATGCCGCCCACCCGGGATGCCGCAACGGTCAGCACCGGGTTGTCGCGGATGAAGTCCTTGGCCGCCTCGTTGATGTTGTCGTACCGGCACTGGAAGCCGGATGCCGCGATAAGTCCCTTTTCCTCTACCTGTCGCACCAGCTCCTTGGCCAAATCCATGTCGAGAGCCAGGGGCTTCTCCACAAAGAAGGGGATGTTGCGGCGAATGGTCTCAAACTCAATTTCCCCATGGCAGGTGGGGGGCACGCAAATAAACACCATATCCGGGTTGATGGCATCGTACATCTCAATGAAATTGCTAAAGGCCTTGCCGCTGCCCGCTGTCTCCACAAATTTTTCCGCCCGCTCCAGAATCACATCGCAGAAGCCGGCCAGTTCAATGTCCTTAAACTGCACAAAATGTCCCAGATGGTATTCGCCGATCCCGCCGCATCCAATAAGCGCTAATTTTTTCATGCTATATTTCCTCCTGTTTCAATGGTATGTTACAGACGAATGAGTTGATCCAGCTGTTCCGAAACCAGCTTGTAATACTGGGGATAGGTAATCCCCTCCACATCGCAGTCGCCGATGAAAACCTCCGCCGTCAGGTACCCGTCGAACCCGGCTTTCCGCAGGGCCGGAATGACCGAGGGCCAGTTGACATCTCCCTTCAGCAGATCCACGAAATCGCCGCCTCTGTTAATGGAGCCGTTCCGCTTGAAATCCTTGACATGCACATTGTGAATCCGCTGGCCCAGCACCTCAATCCAATACTCCGACCAGGAAAACGCGATGACATTTCCCACATCGTAGTAGGCGCCGACCCACGCATTGTCCACCGTGTCGATGAAATTCGCCATATCAAAGGGGGACATAAAGAAGCCGTTCCAGACATTTTCCACGCCGACATAAATCTGAAATTCCGCGATCTGCTCCCGAATTTCCCCGAGAGTGGCGCGGCAATTCTCGTATGCCTGCCGAATGGAAATCTCCGGGCTGATGCCGCCCGGCACAACCAGCACGCCGTTGCCGCCCAGCGCCTTGGCGCATTGCAGCTGTTTTAAAACAAGCTGCTGGGAGAATTTCCTGCATTCCGGATCCGGCGAGCCCATATTGCCGCTGTGCAGCGCCGAGGAAATGCTGACCACCGGCAGCCCATAGCGCTCCGACAGAGCGCGAATCTCCGCCAGTTCCTCCTCCGTCGTCTCCATTGACAGGGAATGAGCGGAATTGCCTGCCTTGTCCACATTCAGTTCGACACCTTCGAACCCGGCTTCCTTAAGCTGCTGAAACATTTCCTCAAAGCCGGTGTCGTTGTCCACCGACCATGCGTTGATTGATTTTTTCAACATCGCCTGTCGCCCCTTTCCTTCCACAATCTACTATCTGGAACAAGCCCACGGTATTGCGTTCCGATTGCTTTCAGTATATACTATGGGTGTTGCTTTTCGTATATCCAAACCGATTTATAATATGGACATTTCAACTGAAATTTTCACATAGAAGGGAGGCGGCGCCGTGACAGAGGCCCAAGCCTATTACCTGTCTCTCGGCACAGGGGACGTCGACGGCGGCGATTTTCACCGGGACGACGTCAACCTTGTCATCAACTGCACTGGTGTATCCGTGCTGACCCAGGATTTTGCCACCCATTTGCCCAAGGGCAGATCCGATTTTTACCTGCAGTACCTGGTCAAGGGGGAGATGCTTGTAAAGCGGCATTCCGGCACCCAAATCATGGTTCCCGGGCAAGCCATCCTCTATTACCCACACACGGAATACGAATACTCCATGTATGGACAAAACGAGATTGAATATTATTGGGTGCACTTTACCGGCTTTGACGCTGCCTCCCTGGTGGAAAGCTGCAATCTCCCCAACCACACCCTCCTCGACCTCGGCATCCGCGAATCGTTGATTCTGGAGTTTGAGGAGCTGTTTCGGGAGTTCATCATCCGCGACAGCTGCTTCCCCTATATGATGGCCACCCGCCTCTGCGCCATCTGCACCGGCATCAGCCGCCGGGCCGGCTGCATCGATTCCTCCCCCGCCGAAAAGCAGGATCGCATTTGCCAGGCGCTCACCTACATCCACAAAAACTACGGCCAGGACATCTCGGTGGAGGAATTGGCTTCCCTGGCCCATTTGAGCGTCAGCCGCTTCCGCACGCTGTTTAAGGCCCGCACCGGCCTTTCCCCCCTGGATTATTTGACGGTGCTGCGCATCAACCAGGCCCGCCAGCTGATGATGCAGACCGATATGTCCGTCGGGGAGATTGCCGGCGCCACCGGCTATGTGGATCAGCTGTATTTCAGCCGCATTTTTCGCAAGCGCACCGGATTCACCCCCTCCGCCTACCGGCAAAATTGCCGCGGCGATTGATCCAACGTCTCAGCGAAAGCACATCCTTCCCCATGAGATGGTGCTGTGATGCGGCCGGTTTTGTATTGTGTTTTTGCATCGCATATTTGCACTTTTTTGCAGAAAAACGCCCG
>JAJDGX010000156.1 GCA_030265885.1 Ruminococcaceae bacterium OttesenSCG-928-L11
GTTGTTAATAAGGCGCTTTTTCCATCTCCCTGTGTGACAAAAAGCTCTTTTACGCCATCGCCATCCGCGTCGACACAGGTTATCTGGCTTGTTGTTTCATCGGAGAGATTGAGCGAATCATAGGGAATGCTGCGGTATAGAGTATCAATGCCAGAAGCCCAAAGGCTAGCCTCCGTTCCATCGTGCCAGAAGCTTGCTTGAATGCCATCGGCCAAATCATCCAGATAGAAGCTCATGTCGAACTTTTCTCCAAACTCAACCCAATTGTTGAGGCTTTGCGGGAGCATAAAATCGACAAAGTTGCCGTTGCCAGTCATATCTACCTGCATGTGCGCATATGTTCCATCTTCACTCATTTCGGCTGAGGTGAGGATAATGTACTCGCTGCCCTCAGCATTAAAAAGCAATTCCGAATTGTTGTAATATGCTTCTGACTGCGGCAACGGATTATTCTGCTTTGGCAGGCCATACATAATACCAGCCGCAAGCAGGATGCCAGCGACTGCAATCGCCGCATATGCAAGATAGCGACGAGAGAACATCAATGCCTTTTTTACTGCTGAAGCTGACTGGTATCGCTTATCTGGATTTAAATCGGTACATTTACTGATAATCCGTCTATATCGCGGCCGGTTCGCCTTGTCGCCAAGAAGCTCCTTGAATGTGATGCCAAGGGAATAGACGTCGGCTCTTGTATCGGTCTGAGCAAAACCATACTGTTCTGGCGGAGCGAAGCCCCGTGTACCCAACAGTCTGGTATCCTGGTCGCCCACATCCTTCATCAGCCGCGCTGCGTCAAAATCAATCAGCCGGATATGCCCATCCTCTGCAAGTATGATGTTGGATGGCTTGATGTCGCGGTGAACGATCCCTTTGTTATGCAAGAACTGTAGAGCCGCACACAATTCCTTCATCGCATTGCATAGGGCCTTTTCTGACAGGGGTGCTTTGGCTATTGTGTCTCCCTCAATATATTCCTCCAGAATAATGGTAACACCATTCTGGATGGATACTTCATATATCTTTGGCAAGTAGGGATGGGGGCAATCTTTCAAGGTCTCGTGGAGCGGGAGGGCCCCATCTAGCACTTTCTTGATATATCGCTGCTCGCCATCCGGTTCACGCATCAGAAGGACTGTGCTTTTCTCAGACTGCTTAATTACTCGGATCTCTTCCAGTTTGATGCCCTCACCCCCTTGCTTGTAAGAATGCCAATCACAATATATAATTGTAGCATAAGATTGATGGGGGATTCAACATGAGCACAAAAACCACGGATGAGTTAAAGCATGAAATCCAAGCGGCTGCGGATATTGAGGATTATCTGCGAAACAACGATGAAAATATGCTCCGACAAAGCCTGTCGGAGCATTTGAACGGTTTACTTGAGCAAAAGGGCATCAGCAGGGCGGACGTGGTACGCGGCTCTCTGCTTGACCGGGTGTATGTCTATCAGATATTCTCCGGCGAGAAAACGCCGTCGCGGGACAAGCTGATTGCCATTGTGTTTGGGTTGGGGCTTTCTGATGAGGAAGCGCAGAAAATGCTGAAGCTGTCAGGGAACAGGGAGTTGTACCCGAGGGATGAGCGGGATGCGCTGATTTTGTTTGTGTTGCAAAAACAAGGGAAGATCGCAGAGGTTAATGATTTGCTTGATAGCCACGGGCTTGCGACATTAGGTGTCACTGACAATCTTCGCTAGAATTGCCATCATATCAGAGCCGAGCGTTTCAATCGCTACAATTGTCATTCTGACTTTTTTCGCATATCCATGCAAGCAACATTGCTGTGTCTATAGACCCATCGGCGAGTCCAATCCCCAAATCAATTAGCTCCTGTTGTGTGTAGATGAGTTCTATGCCGTTTATTTCAAGAAAAACGAGCATAACGAATAAGCCGATCCGCTTATTCCCATCAACAAACGGATGATTTTTAACGATGCTGAATGCGAGTTGAGTGGCTTTATCCTGTATGGATGGATAAAGGTCTTTGCCATCAAAGGTCTGGAATGCTCCGCTGAGCGCCATGTCCAGCATCCCCATATCGCGGACACCATCTGTGCCTCCGGTTTCGCGAATCATCATTCTGTGCATATTCAGGACTTGCCCTATTGTCAGTTTTATCATTTGGCAAGCTCTCGAAACGCATCAAGGTTTTTCATCAGCACCTTTTTTGCCACTGTTTCCACTTGCTCATTTTGGGAATTTTCAATCTGCTCAAATTGGCTGTACTCAATTACCACATACCGGGGCGAGTTGTTTTTGAGAATGACTGCGGCCCCGTTTTCATCTACGAGACGGGCAACGCGGGAAAAATTTTGATTGGCTTCTGTGATGGATACAAGATTATTTGTGTTAATTTTCATGAAGATCACCTCATCTATAGTATACGCCGAAACTAGGATAAATTCAACCTAATTTCACAATTCGAATTGTGCGAAGGTGAAGATGTGAAACTCTATTGAACCTACGCAATGGGCTGCTCCACATCAGTCAAATTACTGGTATACTCAATCTCGCCTGCCAGAATACCGTCAAAAAGCTTTTGCTTATTATCAATGAAGCTGATGCTTTCTTCAATCTCTGCAATCCGCTCCAGCAGATACTCCTTTTGCAGTGCAAGTATCTCCTTCCGCTCCGGTATGGAGGACATCCCCTCCATACAGAGGTGCATATAATGCTTCATCCCCTTCATGCTCATGCCGCATTTTTTTAGACATTGCAGGCTTTTCAGCCATTTTACATTCCGCTCATCAAAGATGCGATAGTTGTTCTTATCTCGCTTTACATTGGGCACCAGGCCCTCATTGCAATAAAAACGCAGCGTTTCATACTGCATACCCAGCTGATCGCATACTTCCTTCATAGTATACATGTAATGACCCCCAAAATAATTTTGCATCCTTTTATTTTTTCCTCTTGCTCTGTAGCTACTACAGGGTGATACAATGCCATCATAGCAGATAAAAACCACAGATGCAAATGGAGGGGTTTCACCATGAATCAAGAAAATGCGTCGGCAAAAAGTAAGCCTGCGCTTAGCAAACTGCATTACGCATGGGTAATCGCGTTTGCGGGTATGCTGATTTCGGGTGCGGGTGTTGGAATTGTGAATAGTACGCTTGGGGTGTTTGTGCGCCCTGTATGCGAGGAGTTGGGTTTTCTGCGGGGGCAATTTACGCTGTATAGCTCCATCTCCACATTGGTCTGCGTTGTCTTGATGCCTGTGTTTGGCACCTTGTTTCGTCGCTTTGGATTCAGGAGAATTGCCGTCATCGGGGCAATAGCCTGCGGACTTGTGTTAATGGGCTATTCCTTTTCCTCAAAACTCTGGCATTTCTATTTGTTTGCATTCCTCAGCGGTATCTTCGTCAATGGAATCGGAATTATGTCGGTGGGCATTCTGGTCAACCAGTGGTTTATTGACAAAAAGGGCTTGGCCACTGGCATCGCCTATTCAGGCAGCGGATTGGTGGCTGCAATTCTCATCCCCATTACAAACAAGTTTATAGAACTTCACGGTTGGCGCTGGGGCTATCGATTTCTCGCCATTATCTCCTTGAGTGTGTTGCTTCTGGTAATCCTGTTTGTAGTGCAGAACAAACCGGAGGATAAAGGGTTGGAACCCTATCGTACAGGAGAAAGCCAAAAGAAATCCGCCCAGCCCAGTGTCAGCTTGGATGTGGGCCTGACACGAGAAGAAGCCTTCCACAAGACAGCCTTTTGGATGCTTGCCATCGCTGTTATGGGTATTACCCTTTGCCAAGCGGGCCCTCATGTACATACGGCATCATTTCTGAGCGACATCGGCTATTCCTCCGCCTTTGCTTCCTCTGTATCCTCGGTATATATGCTGCTTTTAACAGCCTGCAAGGTGGTCATGGGCTATGTGTTTGATAAGCTAGGCTCCCTGAAAGGCAGCCTTCTCATCGGAGGATGCTGTGTGCTGTTCCCGATTGTGGCGCTGTTCGCGGCAAACCCGGTGATTCCCTGGGTCTATATTGTGTTTTTGGCTATGGCATCATCCGGCGCAACGATTCTGGCCACTGTTCTGACAACCAACTACTTTGGTGGGAAGGATTTTTCCCGGGTATACAGCATTATCTCCATGTTTTCTTACTTCGGAATTACCATATCTTCGCCGCTCCTTGGCACCATATATGATCTGACTGGCGGCTATACCGTTGCATGGATTTTGATTGCCTGTGTCGGTATTGTTGTCTGCGCCTGTCTGATCGGGACTAATCGTTTGAGCAGGAGTATTGTCTTTGAAAACACCAAAAAGGAGGTCGAAGCAAGTGAAACTGTATAAGCACTTTGACACCGATGCAATGGTCATCGACGTGGTAACCCACCCTGCGTTTCGAGGATTCGGACATCTCCTGTTTCCGCTAGAGGGCATCGCACCTGATCCGGATATGAAGCTGGATGAGATTGATCCCCTTCTGTATCATTATATCAACATAGATGTCAACACCACTGTCAACGTCATCAATTACATGCTAGACGAAGTAAGTGCGGGACGAACTATTTTCTACGGCATCCATTCGGAACAGGACAAGGGGAATTTTCCTAAAACAAAAGACACTGGCCTGTTCTATTTTCGCGGCAAGCCGGGGGCTCCTTTTGCTATCGTCTGCCCCGGTGGTGCGTTCAAATATCTGGGTTCGATTCACGAAAGCTTCCCCATTGCGTTGGAACTGAGCAAACGGGGTTACAACGCCTTTGCCTTGCAGTACCGTACCGGCGGGGCAGCCATTGCCTGTGAGGACCTTGCCTGTGCGTTGGCTGCGGTATTCAGTAATGCGGAGATGTTGAGTATCAGCACTGAAAACTACTCCCTCTGGGGCAGTTCCGCAGGCGCGCGGATGGTAGCCTAGGTTGCTTACAAGAGAGTCATGGACATAAGGGAATATATTGGAGGGATGAACGGTGAAAAAGAAAGTGATTCGGATTGGAACAATTGGATTGGGTAGCATTGCCACAAAGCGGCATTTGCCAGGCAACGATGCCAGTCCCAATCTGATTCAAACTGCGCTGTGTGACACGGATGTCGATAAATTGCGCGCCGCCCAGGACCGGTATGGAGTGGATGATGCGCATTGCTTTACAGATTTTCGCGATTTAATCAATTGCCCCGATGTGGACGCCATCGATATATGTACGCCCAATGACCTGCATTATCAAATGGCTCTTGCGGCCATAGAATCGGGCAAGCCCTACGCCTTGGAAAAGCCGATCACATTGACCGCGGAAGAGGCGGATGTCCTGGCAAACAGAACCCAGGAAAGAAGCGTTAAAAATATGGTGTGCTTCTCCTACCGCTTTAAGGCGGCGGCGCGTTTCGCCAGAGATTTGGTTGCGAACGGGGCCATTGGAGAATTGTACCACGCCAATATGCGATATTTTCAGGGATGGGGGCTTCCAAAGTATGAACAGCCTCTTGTATGGCGATATCAAAAGGAGCATGCGGGCTCCGGTGCACTGGGGGATCTGGGCTGCCACGCCATTGATTTGGTGCGGTTTGTTACAGGGCGGGAATGCCAAC
>JAJDGX010000157.1 GCA_030265885.1 Ruminococcaceae bacterium OttesenSCG-928-L11
GTGGTAATGCCTCGGCAAACTGTTATCGCCGCTGTGGTTGCCAAAGTGTCCGTGAACCAGGGGCCGCAGGTAGGTATACATTTCCTCGGTAATGAAATTCCCTTCGGCGTTGATCCACTCCCGGGGAATGGCTTTTTCCTTGTTGGCAATCTCCTTGGCGCAGACGGTCTCGTACTTGACCCGGTAGGGCGAATCGGAAATGCGGGTAATGACGGAGACCTTGCCGCTTTCGCCCTTGAGCGCCCGGTCGAGGGCGGTGGCCCCCAGCAGCTTTGCCTCGGTCAGGTCATTGGAGGCAGCCAGGTGCCCTGCGCAGCGCTGCATCAGGCTCAGGTCGATGGAGCGGGCCTTGCAGCCGATCTCTGTGCGAACCATATCCTCCAGCACACGGGCCGCGCCGGACAGGTACTTGTGGCCGAACACATCGGTGACGGTGTTTTCCCCTTCGCTGACGAAGGTACCGTCGGCGTAGTGGATGCCCTCGCTGACTGCAATGAGAACGGCGGGATTCCGGGCCAGTTCCCGGCGGACATCGGCGATGAACTTCTCTTTTTCGAAGGCGATTTCCGGCAGGTAAATCAGCTGGGGCGCGCCTTCCTCGCCGGTATTGGCCAGGGCGGCGGAGGCTGTCAGCCAGCCGACGTGGCGGCCCATAACCTCCACGATGGTGACGGCGGGGATGTCGTACACCCCGCAATCGCACCACAACTCGGTAAAGGTGGTGGCGATGTATTTGGCGGCGGAACCAAAGCCGGGGGAGTGATCCATGCCGCACAGGTCATTGTCGATGGTTTTGGGCGCCCCCATAATCGAAAGGCCCTGTATGCCCTTATCCTTTATGTAATCGGACAGCTTTGCCACGGTATCCATGGAATCGTTGCCGCCGATGTAGATGAAATACCCGATGTCGTATTTTTCCAGCGTGCGAAGGATGGTCTCGTACTCCCGGGCTGCTGTGTCCGGGCCGCCCAGCTTGACACGGCAGGAGCCCAGCGCCGATGACGGCGTGTGGATCAGCCGTTTAAGAGCATCGGGATCCGACAGCATGCCGCCGATTTCTATAACGTCGTCGTTGAGCAGGCCTTTGATTCCGAACCGGGCACCGTATACGTGGGGGATTTCCCCGCCGGTCAATGCCCGCTCCACTATGCCCGCCAGGGTGGAGTTAATCGCAACAGTGGGGCCGCCGGACTGTGCAATCATCAGGTTTTTCATTTGATAGTTAGCTCCTTTCAGACATCCTTGTCTGTGTGAAAATATAGTGTGCCCGGGGTTGCATTTCGAATGGGCGCAGCATCTGTGCCCTTGCCCCCCATAAGAATCCCGCCGTCTGCTCCATGGCTGCTCTTACTATATCACTGCTACCCCATGGGTTTGGGCGCTCCGAAGGAAATCCTCGGGCAGTTCCTCGGGGGGGGAGCTCGGTGATGATGCAGTCCAGCTCCTCAAACCGCACAAAGGTGTGGGGAAACACCTTATCCAACTTGGAGGTATCCAGCAGCATGATGCGGTGACGGGCTTTTTCCGCCGCCAGCGCCTTCACCCGGGATTCGCTCTCCCGTCCGCAGGAAAAGCCCGCGCTCTCGCTGTAGCCTGAGGACACCAGAAAGGCCGTGTCGATGTTCAGCTTGGAGAGGCTGTCCAGGGCTGGGGTTCCGGTGAGAATCAGGTTGCTTTTGTGGAGAATGCCGCCGCAGAGATTGACGGTGGCGTTGTGAAGGCGGCACAGCTCCAGGGCGATGTTGGGGCCGGAGGTAACTACATTGGCGTGGATGTCCGGTATGATTTTGGCCAGGGCCAGCATAGTGGTGCCGGCATCCAGATAAATGCTGCCGGATTCCAGCACATAGGGCAGGGCCTTGTGGGCAATGGTCTGCTTGGCCTTGCGGTTGACAATCTCCCGGGCGGTAAATACCGGCTCGTTGCCGCCGCTTTGGATGTATCGCGCCCCGCCCCGAATCTTTGTGATAAAGCCCTGCTCCTGCAAATAGGACAAGTCCCGGTGAATGGTCATCAGGCTGACATCGGGCATCAGGGCGGCGATTTGCTTTAGGGTCGCCACCTGATTTTCCTCCAGAAATGCCCGCAGCTTTTCTCTGCGCACACTGTTCACAGCCGGCTCCCTCCTCTCCAATATGTTATATATTGTTATATTAACAGTATATAACGGGCAAGTCAACCGAATTTCTCACATTTTATGGATTATCTGTAGGCTGATTGAGCTAACTGGGCAAAATGGCGGATGCGCTCCGGCAGGGTGGGCAGGGCGGCGATGGTTTGGGCGGTGAACATGCCGTTCTGCTGATTGGCGGTGGCGGCCCGCTCGTGGCCAATCAGGGCCCAGGTGGAATCGATGAGGTGGCGGAAGGCGTCCTCTTGCAGGGCGGCACAGCGGAAGGACTGGAAGGGACTGTTGATGTCCTCGCCGGAGATTTGGAAGAGGGTGCCGGCATCACACAATGCCATGACGCGCTCCAGCTGGGGGCGGGTGTTGCGGGTGGGCATGTAGGTCAGGGCGGAAAATCCCGCCTGAGACAGCCAGGGCACCAGCTCATCCAGGTAGCTGTCCTCAAAGGTTTGGGCTTTCTTGTCGCCGGTGACGGAATCGCCCACATCCCCCAAATAGGCATAGGCGGAAATGGCGCCGATCTCTTTGGTGAAGGCGATGAACTCCGCCACGTCGGGGCATTCGGCGTCGGCGTCCACATAGAATTGCTCCACCATGCTGCCCTTTAGCACGCCCAGCAGGTAGTAGTCGTACATGCCGTCGTCGGCTGCGGCCAGCAGATCCCGGTTTTTGCCGGTGACAGTGATGGCAAGCTTCTGCTCCAAAAAGGCCAGCAGCGGTGCGCCGGTTCCGATTTGGGCCATCAGCTTGCGGGACAGGGCAAACAGGATGTGCCGCTCGGTGATGGATCCGCCCTCCCGGTTCAGGGAGAGGGGCTCGATGTCCCGGTCAAAGTCCAGGGATACGCCGGTTCCCGCCAATAAGGTGTTGATGTTGGCTGTCATTTTGCGGTTGCGTTCGTTTCGCTTGGCTCGGTAGGGGGAGAGCCACTCCTGGGCCCTGGCGATGTTCTGGTGGGGGATGCCGTGGGCGGCCAGATAGGCCACCGAGGTTTGATCCGGGTTGTTGATGCGCTTGCCGGCAAAGGGGGTGTTGTCCATCCTGCAGCGGCATTCAAAGCCCACTGTGGTGGCGATGCCCAGAATCTCTCCGGCGCGGATGAATTCCTCGGCCCCCGCCACGCTGTCGTGATCCATGATGCCCGCCGTGGTCAGGCCGTTGCTCCAGGCCATGTAGGCCGCCTTGGTGGGGGAGTAGGGGGAGAAGGAGTACATGGTGTGGATGTGGTTGTTGACGTCACCGGTGGGGGCGGGGGGCGGCACTTCCTGCTTCAGCTGTTCCAGCGCGGCCAGCCGTTCCTCGGCGGTGGGGGCGTTCAGCCGCTCGATGAGCGCTTCGATTTGAGCCATGTCCGTTGGGCTCCTTTCCGTTGGGTTATTTCAGCATTATCTGGCCGCCGGTTACGGGGATGGCCTGGCCGGTTTCGTATTTCTGCTCGATTACATAGAGGATGGCTACAGCCACATCGTCGGTGGTGCAGCCCCGGTTCATGGGCACCTTGGATTCGTAGAACTTGCGGACATCGGCGATGGATTGGGCGCCCGGTACCTTGCCGGCCTCAAAATACTGCTTGAAGAGGCCCTTTTCCGGATCTGACCACAGGGGGCCGTCCAGCAGGTTGCCGGGGCAGATAGCGTTGACCTTGATGCCGTAGGGGACAAGCTCCAGGGCAAAGCTTTGGGTCAGGCCCACGCCGCCGAATTTGGACCCCGCGTAGGCGAAGTTTTTGTTGGAGCCCTCCAGCCCGGATTTGGAGTTAATTTCGATGATGTCCATCAGGTACTCCGGGTTGTATTGCCGCTGGATTTTCATGACGGCGCTGGCGTATTTGGCGCAGAGGAAATAGCCGGTGTAATTGACGGAGGTGACAAGCTCGAACCTCTCCCGGGTCATCTCCTCCAGGCTGCCCGCTATGGCGATGCCGGCGTTGGAGACAAACACATCCAGCCCGCCGTATTCCAGCACGCAGGTCTCCACCATGGCCTTGACCGAGGCCTCGTCGGCCACATTGGCCGCCACGGAGACGGCTGTTCCCGCGCCGTATTCGCTGTTCAGCCCATCCGCACAGGCTTTCGCGCCGTCGGCGTTGAGGTCGGCGATGACAACATAGGCCCCCTGGGCCGCCATGGAGCGGGCAATCCCCTGGCCAAAGCCCTGGGCGCTGCCGGTGACAACGGCGATTTTGCCCTCCAGCCGTTTGTCGCCGCCACCGGACAGGGACACCTTCTGCCGGTAGTTTTCCACCTCCCAGCTGAGGATGAAGTCCACATATTCCCTTGCCATAGGCAGGGCCCCGCCAAAGGACTGGCTGTACACCGCGATTTTGATGGCGTCCAGCAACAGCAGCTTTGCGATCTCCGCTTCCTTTTTGGTGGCTCCGAACACAAAGAAGCCCAGTCCCTGCACCGCCATTACCTTGGGCTTGTAGCCGTTTTCCGATACAAAGGCGTCAAATTTCGCCTTGTAGTCGTCCCCTGCGGACAGGTACAGGGGCTTTGCCTTACAGTAGACGATGTGGTCGGGGGTGAAGGGGGTCAGCAGCACATCCATGGAGTGGGCGTCGGCTGTCAGGCGCTGGGTTTCCCGGTTGGCCAAAAACAAGCCGACTGCCTTGCCGTCCCCGGCGTAGATCATCCGCAGGGCGGGGGCGATGGAGCAGGCCAGCTGCCGGTCAAATTCCACCGGGGTAAAGTCGGGCTGCCGCTCCACCCGGGCCGCCAGCTTTTCCATAACGGAGGCCATCATGGCGTCGATGTCGGCAGTGTCGTCGGCCGCCACAAAAATGCCGTGGTTTTGCATGACCAAGATCTGGGCTGCCTTGCCGGTTTTGGCCTTGTAGGCGTCAAAGGCCTGTTTGCACACCAGCGCCAGTATGTAGCCGGGCTTGGTGATGGGGATCCACACCGCCTCCTCGCCCAGAAGCTCCCTGCACAGGGCCTCGCCGCCGGTGCCGCAGGTGAGGCCGTTGACCAGCGCCGGATGGAGGTGCAGCACAAACCGGAACGGGAAAATCGCGTGCAAAATCGCCTCCACACTGGGGCGCTTGGATTCCTCTCCCGGCAGGCGGGCCGCCATCATATCCGCCAGAGCCAGAGCCTCCCGCTCCGCGTCGTCGGCGGGGTAGTCCCGCTCCAGCATGGCGGACAGCTTGCCCATATCCATGCACACAAACTGCTCTGCCCCGATTGTCGCCAGGCTGGTGCCGGATCCCTTCACCGCCATAACGCCGTCTTTTTTGTAGGAGGTGTTGCCGCCCCCCGCCAGCACATACGCCGGATCCTGCCCGTACTTGCGGGATAGCTCCACCAACCGATTCATGCCGTCCATTTACCCTGTGCCCCTTCCGTTTATGAGAAGTATTGTTTTATCTAACAAAACGTAACATTATTGTAACATGTTTTCACG
>JAJDGX010000158.1 GCA_030265885.1 Ruminococcaceae bacterium OttesenSCG-928-L11
CGCCAGATATTCCGCATTACTGCCTCATGCCCGGAGCATTCTGGCACAGCAAAATATGTCCCCCGCCCTCGCGGAAATAAACCAAAAATTGATGACCTTCGCCGAACATGCCGCCATGGAAGTGGATCGGCAGCTTTCCCAAACAGGCCGCGCGGAACTGCCCCTCGCCGACATGAGCCATCGCTTTGATCTTGATTTATATGACAACAAAACGATGTGGGATACGGCCTCCCGCATGGTAGCTGAACGCCTCGATGAGTGGGATTTAGATTTTGAGGTAGACAAGAACATGTTTGTGGCAGTCGATTATGACATCCAGAATATCATAGAAACCTGCAAAAATAGAATCCCATTTGACCCGTTGGTGGCACCCAGCGATCAGGAGTGGGGTGTGCGCCGGGTGGCGAATACACAGGAACTGTTGGAGAAATTCGAGCACGGAAACTGGTCTGTTCGCACAGGCTTTGTGTTGGGTGATCTCGCGTTCATTGAGCAAATTGGCGGCGGTGATGAGTGGCTGTCGCTCAAGCATGATGGTGATACCTGGCACCGCTTTGACTCCATTTCCTTCGGTCATATGATCGAGCAAAGCGACATCGATTACTGCCGTGGGCATCTCGAATACCTTGCCACCGCTCCTGCCAATGAGCTTTTGCGACAGCCGGATACCGCTCACCAACAGTCGGTTCCCGATGCAATCGCACCCGAAATGCATGAGAAACTGATCGAGGATATCGCCCGCCGAAACTGCTTTGTGGATTCACTTGCCATCCAGAACAGAGACAGCCTTGACTTTCATGACGTCTCCGTCTGGGGGCTGAAATCTGCTCTTGAAGAAGCGTACCGGGCCGGGATGCAGGCTCAAGCAGAGCAGAATCTTTCCCCACAGCAAGAGGTCGAGCCGCCGGAACCGACACAGGAAATTGGCCCGATGATGGGCATGTGAGGAGGAATCACCGATGAAAAAAGCGACTGTTCAAATCAGTTTTCCCGCCGAAAAGATGGGGGCCATTCAGCACTACATGGCCGAAAAAGGCGGCGACCTGAACGGCGAAATGGAGGATGCTCTCCAGAGAATCTACGATCGGATTGTGCCCAAGGAAGTGCGCGCTTATCTTGAGGTGAAAGCGCAGGCTACACCTACAAAGCCGCCTCGGACACACCGCCCGGCACCGTCTGCCGCCAGTTCCGGTAATGATTATTCTCAAGGAGGACAATCTGAATGAACCTGACGCAGATCGAAAAAGAGACAATCATCCTCTTTAATGAGGGGGAACCCACCGCCACCATCTACACCCACAACGAAAAACTGAAGGCTCAGTTTGCGGAATATACACGACAATATCCCGATGTGATGACACACAGCAGTGTTGATGAGCACGGCGCCTTACACGCCATGCTCCCAAAGACGAAATTACGCATCCTTTTTCGCAAGCCTCGATCCGAAAAGCAACAGCAGGTGTCAATGGAGAACGCTCGCAGATTCCGAGAGCGGCTGCAAAGTTCCCCAAGCGCGGAGGAATAGCGCCGCCGCTATCGAGCACTGGCATCCTGATACCAGCACAACCCGGTCAGGTAAAACATCCTCCCAACGGCGGGGAGACTTCGCGCGTCATTCGCTTTCATGCGTGGAGCTGTCCACAATCCCAGCGTGTGACGCGTCATGTTTCCCTCGTGTAGGCCTTTTCGGATGGGAGTGACATCCGTACCCCTGTGCAGAGGTCAAGCCCAACAAGGCCCCTTTGTGGGCGAGATTCGGAAAGCTGATTGCCATACGGGTTCGGGCTAGTTGCCCATATGATTTGGATGCAGGATAAAGACCTTATGTCGCCACGGGCGTCATAAGGCCGGAAAACACCGTCCGGCAACGCCGGTCGGGGCTGCGAAAGTGACATAACGATTTCGGTTTTGCACAACATTTTGATGCCACACTGTGGGATATTCCCACAGTGTGGCTGTTTGTTGTGAATGTAGAATGTATGCCATCGTAAAATTGCCCTCTTACAAGGCGTTATTCTGCCCGCTTGTTGGCACAGGCCCCGTGTCATATTGGCATGGGAAAGTGAAGTATCCCCTATGGATAAAATATATCAACAGAAGAAAGAAGGTTAGCTATGTCTGAGAAAACGCCCAAAATACGCACCGGATTCTATATCGAAACCGATCTGCTAAAAAAGTGCGATGCTCTGCTGAAACCGGCAGGAGTGAATTCGCGCAACGAGTTTGTCAATGAGGCCATCCGTCAATTTGTTGGTTCAATGGAAGCGCAGGACTCTCAGCAGTATCTGGCTGAATATATCACTGCGGCAATCTCCGGTGCAGTTGGCATCAGCGAAAAGCGTCTTGCTCGTCTGCTGTTCAAGCAGGCGGTGGAGCTGTCCATCATGATGAACGTGTTGGCCGCTGTTGCCGATGTGGATGAGCCTACACTGCGCCGACTGCGCGCGAAGTGCGTGGAGGATGTAAAAAAATCGAACGGCTCTGTATCTTTTGAGGATGCGGTCAAGTTCCAGAAGCAGGCTGAATAATGCCAAGGCTGATTCTCAAGTGTCCATATCTCAAGGGCAAGAACGCCTCTGCGCACCTCGAAAACTACACCCGATATATTGCAACCCGCGACGGCGTTGAAATCCCCGCCGCTGATTTGGATAAGCCCGCTACCCCTAAGCAACAGAATCTGATTACGGATATCCTACGCGACATACCGGATGTTAAATCGCTGCATGAATATGCTGATTATGTTGCAGCCCCCACCACTGGCAATGCATCAGATTTTATCACGCAAGCACTGGAACAAAATCTGCAAATGGTCAGTGGCAATGACTACTATGTGAAGTATATTGCCGAGCGCCCCCGCGTGGAAAGGCTTGGCTCACATGGATTGTTCGGTGCAAAGGATGATCGAATCGTGCTCTCACAGGTAAAAGCCGAGGTGTCTGCTCACACCGGAAATGTCTGGACACCGATTATTTCTCTGCGGCGGGAGGATGCAGCACGCCTCGGTGTTGACAACGCGGCGGCATGGCAGGATCTGTTGCGGCTCCATGCGGTCGACTTTGCAAAGCAGATGAAAATCGCACCAGAGCATTTCCGCTGGTATGCCGCGTTTCATAACGAGAGCCACCATCCGCACTGCCACATGATTTGTTGGTCCACTGATCCCTCCGAGGGCTTTCTCACCGTAGACAGGATCGAAAAGCTCAAGTCTGTATTGGCGCGGGATATCTTCGAGCAGGATTTAATCAGCATATATCAGGAGCAGACAATCAGGCGGGATGAACTGCGTCAACAGAGCAGCGCTGTTCTTTCCTCGATGTGCAAAGAGATTGCGGTGGGAACCTGCGATAATCCTGTACTGGAGACACTGCTGCGGGAAATATCTGAGAAGCTGCCCAGCAAAGGCAAAATGCAGTACGGTTTTATGCAGCCCTCAGTGAAGAACCTCATTGACGCGGCGGTGGATGAACTGGTTAAGGATGAGCGGGTGGCATCTTGTTACGATGCGTGGCATGCGATGCGCAATGAGGTTTATCACACCTACACTGATAATCCGCCGCCTAAGCTACCGCTTTCGCAGCAAAAGGAATTCAGGCCCATCAAGAATCTGCTTATTCAGCAAGTGATTGCGGTCAGGGATATGTTTTCCGCTATGCCAATATTGGAGCAATCCCACCCAGAAATCGAGCCGGAATTACCATCGCCGGATGCAGAGACACAATTTGAAGAGGGAACCCCTCATGCCAGTTGGACTGCTGATTACAAAAAGGCCCGGTCTTTTCTTTTTGGTTCAAAAGAGGTTGAGCCGGATTTTGTGCAGGCACATGAATTGCTGCTACATGAGGCTCAGAGGGGCAACGCTTTCGCCATGCACGATATCGGCAGGATGTACGCAGATGGTCTCAACGTGGATGCTGACAGCGCTATCTCACATCAGTGGTATAAGCAGGCGTTGGATGGTTTTCACCAAATCGAATCCGCCATGGACGATGATGAGTGCGGCGCCATCTACCTGCGCTACCGCATCGGCAAGATGTATATGGCGGGGTTTGGCACAGAGCAGGATTATTCCAAGGCCGCCTCATGGCTGGAGCAAGCCGCAGACGATGAGCACAAGTACGCGCAGTATTCCCTGGGGTCATTGTACTATCGCGGCCAGGGCGTGGAGCAGGACTTTGCCGCAGCGTTTGATCTGTACAGCAAATCAGCAGCCCAAGGCAACGCCTATGCCAACTATGAACTGGGCAAGATGCAACGGGATGGGGTTGGCGCACAAAGAAACGAAAAGGAATCTCAATCCAATTTTCAGATCGCCTTCAACAGCTTTGTGGCGATGGAGATGGAGGGCAGCGATGATCGTCTCCAATATCGCATCGGTCAGATGCTGCGGGATGGTGTTGGTACCGAGCCCAACACCAATGAGGCTATTTTTTATTTCGAGCGTTCGTCAGCATTGGGTAATCCTCATGCACAATACGCTCTTGCAAAGCAGTATCTCACAGCATCAGAGCTGGAAAAGGTACTGGCCGCGCTGGGACTGCTCCAAAAATCAGCGGCGGCGGAGAATCCTATGGCGCAGTATGCCTTGGGCAAGCTCTATCGTGATGGTGTGGACAGTGCCATTGAGCCGGATATCTCCAAAGCAATCGAGTATTTCACCAAAGCTGCCGCACAGGAAAACGACCTTGCCGCCTACGCCCTCGGTAGAGTGTATCTGGATGGAGAGAGAATCCCACAAAACATTCCCGCTGCCATGTATTGGTTGAAAAAATCAGCCGGTCAGAACAATCAGTTTGCACAGTACGCGCTGGGTAAAGCATGTCTCACCGGCGAACTGCTTCCCAAGGATGTGCTGACCGCCGTGGATTATTTGACTCGCTCGGCAGAGCAGGGCAATCAGTTCGCGCAATACACCTTGGGGAAAACACATCTCACCGGCGAGCTGTTTCCCAAGAATGTGCAGGTCGCCATGGATTTCTTGACACGCTCTGCGGAGCAGGGCAACCAGTTCTCCCAATATGTTCTGGGCAAACTGTATCTTATGGGCAACGAGATAGAGCAGGATCGTGATCTATCCCACCGCTGGTTGGAGTTATCCGCCGCCCAGGGGAATGAGTACGCCCAGTTTTTTCTGGATCACTTCGATGAAATCGGCAACCACGATCCCGATCTGTTCATGGCATCCACCAATTTGCTGCGGCAGCTCGGGAAAATCTTCGAGGATCAACACAGGCAGATGCAGAGCCAGACCACCCAGATTGACCGCAAGCGTCTGCGAGAGCTGCAACGCAAGAAAATGGCTCAAGGTCACGCATTTGATGATCGCGAACCCAAGCAGGAGGTGTAATTATTAATAAATACATCCCATTCACAGAAGAACAAAAGCTACGCGCCAATAATGTCGATCTTGTGGACTTCCTCCGCTCACAGGGCGAGGAGGTTGTCCGTTCC
>JAJDGX010000159.1 GCA_030265885.1 Ruminococcaceae bacterium OttesenSCG-928-L11
GGTACGAGACTTCAAATTCCAAACCAATAAACACCATTTGCGGGATTCTAAAAAACCCCACATGATAAATCAATTGTGGGATTTTTAAGGGGTTCAACCCCTTAAATGGGGTTTGGGGTGAAACCCCATTCAAAATCCGTTGCTTTTCTCTACAAAAAGGAGGGATTCCCATGGCGAAAGTCACCACCAAATCCAACGCCGAGCGAGACGAGGAGCTGGGGTTCCTGCGCCAGCAGTGCAGCTCCCTGGTAATGCGGGGTCGCTACACCGAATGTGCCAAGCTGCTGGAGGACAATATGGCGGCCCTCTACGACTATGAGCGGTGGCCGGAAAACTTTTTTTCCACGCTGAAATCCTACCAGCGGTGCTATCCGGCCCTGAACCACTCGGAGCCCTTGGAGGAGTATATGGAGTCCCTGCTAAAGAAAAAGGGGCTCCCCTTTGTGTTTGCCCGCTTCTTTAAAACCCCGCCGGAAAAGTGGAGTGGCGATTATTTTCGCGAGCAGGCCATCGACTGCAAAACCGGCGGAAAATTTGAGGAGGCTCTGGCCTGGTGCGACCTTGCCATCAAGGTGGATCACCTCAGCTCCAACCTGTTTTTGCTGCGGGGCTGGATTTTGGAGGATCTGGAGCGTGGCCCCGACGCGGTGACCGCCTTTGAGCGGGCCCTGGATCTGAACGAATCCAACTACAAGGCCAGCCAGGGCATTGCCCGGCAATACGCGGCCTCCAACCTCAACAAAGCCCTGACCTTCCTCAACGAGGCTATTGACAAGCATCCGGCGGAGCCGGGCTTTCAGGCGGAAAAGGCCGCCGTGCTGGAAAAGGACGGCAAGCGGGAGGCCGCCATCGAATGCTACGACAAGGCCGCCGAGCTGGATCCCTACAACCCGGAATATGTCTACCGCAAAGGGGAACTGTTGCTGGCCGACAACAAGGAGGCCCAGGCGGTTGTCCTGTTTAAGCGGGCTGTCGCCCTCAACGAGCGGCACTGCCCCTCCCTGTATTGCCTCGCCATCCTCAACGAGCGCACCCAGCCCACCGCCGCGCTGGAATACATCACCACCGTAGTCGCCATGGAGCCCGCCAACTGGGACGCCGCGCTGCTGCGGGCCCATCTGCTGCGGCGCAAGGGGGATTTCGCCGGGGCCATCGACCAGTACCAAGTGGTTTTGGAGGCGGATCCCAAGCGACTTGCCGCCTTGTCCGGCATTGCCTACTGCTACCTGCGCACCGACCCGGAGAAGGCGCTGGAATGCTATACCCGGGCCGTGGAGCTGGATTCCCGCAATGCCGCCTATCACATGGGCAAGGGCCGCGCCCACGAGGGCCTTGCCCAAACCGCCCAGGCCATTGAGGCGTACAAAATCGTCACCGGCCTGGACAAAAACAACCACAAGCCCTATGGCCGGTTGGGGGAACTGCACAAGGAAACGGACATCCCCGCCGCTCTGGGCTACTTTGAAAAGGCCATCGCCCTGGATCTCGAAAACGCCGAATACCACGCGGAGAAGGCCAAACTGCTGCTGCGGCAGGGCAAAGAGCAGGAGGCCATGGAAAGCTTTAACACCGCCTGCCGGTACGACCCCGGCAACGCGGTTCTCCACTACGATTTGGCCGTGCTGCTGCAAAAGGCCGGCAACCGGGCCTCGGCCCTGAAAAACTACCGGGAGGCCGTCCACCTATCCCCCACCATGGTGCCCGCCCACCGCAACATCGCCGAGATGCTGCTGTACTCCGAACCGGAAACCGCCCTGGACGCCATCAACACCGCCATCGGCATCGACGTGGCCAACCCATCCCACTACTTCCTCAAAAGCCGGATCATCTCCCAGTTTCTGGGCAATACCCGGGCGCTGGAGCAGCTGCGACTGCGATCGGTGGGAATGGAGGACGACGGCTCCGGCTCCTATGACGAACTGGAGGAAATGCTGGGGGGCGGCTGCCTGAAGGTAGCCCTCATCCACTGCAACCGCGCCATTGAACTGGCCCCCGCCAACACATCCTACCTGTGCGAGCGGGCCAACCTCTTTTACCGCATGGGCCAGCAAAACAAGGCCCTGGAGGAATACCAGCGTCTGCTGAAGGCCGACCCCCGCAATCACGAGGCCCTGTATGGCTTGGGCTGCATTTTGTCGGCCCAAAAGGATAAAAAGGCGCTGGAGTATCTGGACAAGGCCATCTCCATCGCGCCGGACATTGCCCGGTATCACACGGAAAAGGCCCTGTTCCTGGGGCGGGATCCGGACAAATACGACCAGGCCCTGGCCAGCTATGATGCCGCCATCCCGCTGGATACCTGGGACGCCACGCCGTCGCTGGAAAAGGCGCGGCTGATGGACGCCCACGGCGACATCTATGGCGCTATGGACAGCTACCGGCGGGCGCTTCTCATCAACCACAACTGTCTGCCCGCCACGGCCCGAATGGGCGAGCTGCTCATCGACCGCAACCCGGACGCCGCCCTGGCCTACTGCAACCAGGCAGTGCTGCTGGATCCGGAAACCGGCTGGCACTACATTGTCCGGGCGCGGATTCAGGCCGCCCGGGGCAAGGCTGAGGAATCGGAGGCCGACGCCCAGTACGCCATTGAACTGGGCAAGGGCTCTGCCGAGGTCTATTATGCTCTGGCCAAAGCCTATGGGGAGGAATACCCGGAGCAATCCCTTCGCTTTGGGCTCATCGCCGTGGAAAAGAAGCCGGAAAACGGCGACTACCACTTCCTGTGCGGCAGCCGCTATCTGGAGCGGGATGAACTGGAGACGGCGGGTCGATATTTCGACAAGGCCATGTCCCTCGGCGTAAAGGAGGGCAATTTCCAGGAGAAGGCCGTGGAGCTGCTGTACCGCCAGAGAAGCCCCCAGGCTCTCAAGGCTATGGAGTCCATCCCCGACACCATCAGCGCGGTATTGCTAAAGGCAAAAATTTACCGGGAAATCCCGGAGCCGCCTATGCTGGAGGAGGCCATCAGCTATCTGGCCGGCGGCATCAAGCTGTACCCCAACGACATTGGCCTGCGGGAGCTGTATGTGGAATACCTGTCGGAGAAGCGCTCTCTGTTTAAGGTGCCGGTGGAAAAGGCCAAGCTGGAACGCCTGCGCCGCAAGCTGCAAAAGGAGGCGGAGGCCCTTACCCGCATGGCGGAGATCTCCTTTGAAAGCGAGGAGGAGGCCGCCGACGAGACCGGTGGCGAGACAGCCGGGGACATAGCAGAGGACGGGGCGGTCTCTCAGGAGGAAGCCGCCGACGCTCCTGCGGAGCCGGTGGAGTCCGGTGACTCTGAGGGGGAGTCTGAGCCTCAATAATTTGCATCGGGAGATGTGCTGTTGAAATACCGAATTGGCGCCTTGCTTATATGCGGAATTCTGTTGGCCGGACTGCTGCCGGGGTGCACCTCGGGGCAGTCCGAGCCGGTGTTTCGCACAAAAACAGATGTGTTCGGCACTGTCATCCAAATTACGCTCCACGCCTATGAGGCGGAGGACGTTTTGGATGCCGTGTTTGAGCGGATGGACAAACTCCATGCCCTGCTGACGGTCAATGCCGTCGACAGCGACGTGGGCCGAATCAACCAAAACCCCGGCCGATGGACAGAGGTGGATCCGGTGACAGTCTCTCTGGTGGAAACGGCGCTGCGCTACGCCCGGCTGTCCGACGGGGCCTTTGACTGCACCATTGCGCCGGTGACAACGCTGTGGGGCTTTCCCTCCGGCATGCCCTCTCTGCCGGAGCCTGCCGCCATCCGGGAGGCGCTGGCACAGGTGGACTACACCCGGCTGGAGACCCGCGACCGTGCCGTCCGCACCGCTTCGCCCGGTATGGCCATCGACCTGGGCGGCATCGCCAAGGGCTACGCCTGCGACGAGGCCGCCGCCCTGCTGCGGCAGCAAGGCGTGACCTCCGCCATCCTGGATTTTGGCGGCAACGTATACGCCCTGGGCAACAAGCCGGATGGCTCCCTGTGGAAGGTGGGGCTGCAGACCCCTGTGGCGGGGGCCGGCGGCATCATCGGGCACATCACTTGCGCGGACAAGGCCATCGTCACCTCCGGCGGGTACGAGCGTTGGTTTGAGGAAAACGGCGTCACCTACCACCACATACTGGATCCCGCCACCGGGTACCCGGCAGACAGCGGCCTGCTGTCCGCCACCATTGTCACCGACAGCGCCACCAACGCCGACGCCCTTTCCACCGCCTGCTTTGTGCTGGGGGTGGAGGAGGGGCTGGCCCTCATTGCCGGGCTGGACGGCGTGGAGGCCATTTTTGTGACGACTGCCCGGGAGGTTATTGTGACAGACGGCCTGCAAACGGCCTTCACCCTGACGGATGAGACCTTCACCCGGGGGAAACCATAAACAGGAGCATCCAATGGCAACAACCAAACTGCATCTGAAACCATGGGACGGAATCGTCGTCGCCCTCTTGCTGCTGGCGGCGGCTGTTTTCTTTGCCCTGTGGCAAAAGGATGGCGCCTCCCTTGGCACGCCTCCTGCCGTGGAGATTTATGTGGACGGCCAGTTGATGCGCACAGTGCCCATCCCCAGCCACAAGGAGGAGGTTCGGATTGAGACGGCGTACGGCGTCAACCTCCTCCACATCGGGCCGGAGGGCGTTGCCATGGCAGAGGCCGACTGTGCCTCCCGGGACTGTGTGCACACCGCCCCCCTCACTCGCGCCGACGGGGCGATTGCATGCCTGCCACACCGGCTGCTGGTGCGGCTGAGCGGCAACCTGTCCACCAAGGACGCCCCAGAGGAGGTGGATGTCGTTGCGGGATAAGCGCACCGGCCGACTGGTGCTGATGGCCCTGTTTCTCACGGCGGCATGGGCTGTGGGTGCCATGGAACGGCTGATTTCCTTTGACTTTGCCGTGCCCGGCGTAAAGCTGGGGCTGGGCAATGTCGTGGTTTTGACTGCCCTCTACCTCTTTCCCTTTCGGGAGGTGCTGGGCATCGCCCTGCTGAAATGTGTGCTGGTGGCCATGACCTTTGGCTCCTTTCCCTCCTTAGTTTACAGTGTGTCCGGCTCCCTGTTGAGCCTGCTTGCCATGGCGTGCCTGCTGCGGGGGCTGGGGAAGCGACTGAGCCCCGTCGGGGTCAGTGCGGCAGGGGCTGTGTTCCATAATCTGGGGCAGCTGGCGGCGGCGTCCGTCGTGATGGGAACCCGATATGTCTGGGCCTATTTGCCGGTGCTGATGGTGTCCGGAATCATCACCGGTGTCATCGTCGGAATCGCTGTCGGCTTCCTGCTGCCGCGTCTGGCGAAAATCCCTCTGGTGCGCGACAACTGCCCCCGCCTTCGCCATTTACTTGACGATGGAAACGTGGTATGATTTGAGGTGGCTTTGCGGGGGCGTTTTGGAGCCTGGGTTGCATTTGAAATAGGGGCTAACATCTGCTGTCGCAGCTGCGCCCC
>JAJDGX010000016.1 GCA_030265885.1 Ruminococcaceae bacterium OttesenSCG-928-L11
TTTGTCGCGTTCAAGCTGAAAAAAAGTGTGTCGGAGGCTGCGTTTTTGCCGGTGTCCGACAAGTTCACCCGTGAGTTTCTCACCCGGCAGAAGGGGTACATTTCCCGGCAGCTGCTTGCAAAGGGCGATATGTGGGCCGATCTGGTGTTCTGGGAGACAGAGGCCGACCACCTGAACGCCATGGAGGCGTCGCGGGAGGATCCGGTTGCCGCAGAATATATGTCCATGCTGAATTTGAGCGCAAAGGGCAGCTTCTATCATCTGTTTTCTGTTAAGAAGGAATATGAATGAGCGCAGAATAGCCGAGACAGGGAGTGGTGCCAATGAATGCAACCGGACAAACACCGCTGCTGGCGGCGTTGGAGGCCTATATCCACAGCAATGTGTCCCGGCAGCATATGCCGGGGCACAAGGGGCGGCTGCCCTGGCCCCTGGACACCGCCGCCGTCTATGACCTGACGGAGGTAACCGGCACAGATTCCCTCTACGAGGCCGACGGCGCCATCGCCGAAATGGAGCGGCAGTACACCGCCCTGTATGGCTCCGCCGCATCCTTTCTCAGCGCGGGAGGCTCCACCTTGTGCATCCAGGCCATGCTGGCCCTGGCTACCCAGCCCGGCCAGCGGATTCTCTGCGCCCGTGGGGTGCACACCGCCACTGTCAACGCCATGGCGCTGCTGGATCTGGATCCTGTGTGGATTGTCCCGGAGGCGGGCGGCGACGGTCTGCTGTCCCAGCTTTCTCCCGCGGCGGTGGATGAGGCCCTGAGCGCCGATGCGGCCATTCGCGCCGTGTATGTCACGTCGCCCACTTATTTCGGCGTCATCAGCGACATTGGCGGGCTGGCACAGGTCTGTCATTCCCACGGCGTTCCGTTGCTGGTGGACAACGCCCACGGCTCTCACCTGAAGTTTTTGCCGGAGGCCTATGGGATCGCCCATCCCATGGAGCAGGGGGCTGATCTCTGCGCCGATTCCCTGCACAAGACGCTGCCTGTTTTGACCGGCGGCGCGCTGCTCCATGTGGGCAATCCCCGGTTTGTGCCGGACGCCAAACGAAAGCTGGCGCTGTTTGGCTCCACCAGCCCCAGCTATTTGATTATGCTGTCCTGCGATATGGCTTTGGCTTATTGCAGGGAGCAGCTTCCCGGCGAGCTGGCCCGGGTTTGCGGCGGCTATGACCGGCTGCGGCAGCTGGCGGCGGCCCGGGGCATTCCCATGCCGGAGGGGCTGTGTGACCCCCTGCGCCTTACCCTGGATTTTTCGGCGGTGGGTTATACCGGCCCGGAGTTCGGCGAATACCTGCGGGCCAATGGCATCGAGCCGGAATACCGCAGCGATTCCCACTGTGTTTTTCTGGGCAGCCCCCATACAGGCGAGGCCGACTTTGCCGCTATGGAGCGGATGTTGACGGAGCTTCCCCTAAAGGAGCCCTTGCCCCGACCCGCCGCAGCCATCCCCGTGCCCCGGCGGCAGTGCTCGGTTCGGGAGGCTGTTTTTTCCACAGCGGAGCGGGTTTCGGTGGAAAATTCCGTCGGGCGAACAGCATCCTCTCTGGTATGCCCGTGCCCGCCGGGGATTCCCCTTGTCATACCGGGGGAAGGAATTTCCGACGACATCGCTTCGTCACTGAAAAGTTATGGTATTTTCCATATAAATGTGGTAAAATAAAGGTGCGGAAACTCTTCACAGCGATTGAACCCCCGCACCATGGGAATCGCTGTCGCTTGATCCCATAGATCGATTTTGCCAACGAAAAGGAGTGCAGGACATGAAGTTGATTATGGCTATCGTATCCGGAGATGACAGTTCCAAGGTTGCCCGTGCCCTGACAAAGAGCAATTTCTCCGTCACCAAGCTTGCCACCACCGGCGGATTCCTCATGGCGGGCAACACCACCTTCATTGTGGGAACCGAGGAGGAAAAGGTGGACGAGGTGCTGGATATCCTCCGCAAAAACTCCAAGACCCGCAAGCAGATGGTGCCTACCTCCGCCTCCTACGGTGTGGGGATGTTTTCCTCCATGCCCATTGAGGTACAGGTTGGCGGCGCCACCGTCTTTATTCTGGATGTGGAGCAGTTTATTAAGCTGTAAGCGTATCGCGTCACGATCCACTACACCGGCAAAGCTGCCCGCGCGGCGCAGCTTGCCCGGAAATGAAGGGATGCTATTTGCAGGAACCACAGAAATACACCAAAGCAGAGCAGACGCTCGCTGCATGGAATGGCAGCGGGCGTTTCCCTCATGCCATCCTGATTGAGGGGCAGAACAACGGGGCCAACACGGCCTTTTCGGCCCGCATTGCCAAGGCTGTTCTGTGCGAGGCGGAGGGCGACGTCATTCCCTGTGAAGGCTGCCGCCATTGCGTGAAGATGGACAAGGAAATCCACCCGGATTACCTTACCTTTGAAGGGGAGGGCCGCTCCCGCTCCTTTCACATCGAAACGGTTCGCGACATCCGCACACGGGCCTATTTATTCCCCAACGAGGCCCTGAAAAAGGTGTTCCTGCTGAAAAACGTGCAGGATATGTCGGTGCAGGCCCAAAACGCCCTGCTGAAAATTTTGGAGGAGCCGCCGGAAACCGTTGTCTTTATCCTGACCTGTGAGAACAAATCCGCCCTGCTGGAGACGATTCTGTCCCGGGTCACCCTCCTCAGCCTGGAAGGGGTAGAGGCCATTTCCGATGAGCGGGAGGTGGAGGCCGGGCAAATCTGGGAGGCCCTGCTTTCGGGCCGGGAACTGGACGCCCTGGCTGCCTTTTCCGCCTATGAGCGGGACAGGCAGGGCTTCATCGAACTGCTGGGTGCCATCCGCTCTCTTTTGGAGGCCAGGCTGCTCTCCGACACGGCAAACCCCAGCCTGTCTGTCCGAGAGACTCTGGCGCCCTTGCGATTGATGCAAATAGTTGATATAATAGATGAAATGGCGGTTTCCGCCGCCGGAAACGGCAGTGTCTCCCTGTTGGGCTCTCTGCTGTGCGCCCGGGTGGAGACTGTAATTCGAAAAAGCCGGTAAGTCGAAGAGTGAGGAGGCACGTTTTCCCTTTGGGGAGGACGGAACATAGATGCCCGAAATTGTTGGCGTTCGCTTTAAGAACGCGGGAAAAGTATATTATTTTGATCCGGACGGCCATCAGGTGGCGAAATACAGCCATGTGATTGTAGAGACTGCCCGGGGTGTGGAGTGCGGCGAGGTTGTCATAGCCAACCGCTTGATCGGCGATGACGAATTTTCCCAGCCCCTGAAAAAGGTGCTCCGCCCCGCCAGTGAGGACGACCTGGAGCAAATCCGCAAGAATCAGGAAAAGGAAGCCTATGCCCTGAAGGTCTGTGCGGAGAAAATCAAAAAACACAAGCTGGATATGAAGCTCATCGGTGCGGAATACACCTTTGACAACAACAAGATCCTGTTCTATTTTACAGCGGATGGACGGGTGGATTTCCGGGATCTGGTCAAGGATTTGGCGTCTGTGCTGCGCACCCGCATTGAACTGCGGCAAATCGGCGTCCGGGACGAGGCCAAGATGCTGGGGGGACTGGGCATATGCGGCCGTCCCTTTTGCTGCGCCACCTTCCTGGGAGAATTTCAGCCGGTATCCATCAAAATGGCGAAGGAACAGGGGCTCAGCCTGAACCCGACCAAGATCTCCGGCACCTGCGGCCGACTGATGTGCTGCCTGAAATACGAGCAAAACGCCTATGAGGATTTGATTCGCACCACACCGCGCCACGGCTCCAAGGTGAAAACCCCCGACGGCGTCGGCACGGTTACAGAGGTTGCCCTTCTCACCGGTATGCTGAAGGTGGCGGTGGAAAACGGCAATGGCAACGGTCAAACGGTTTCCAGCTTCCACAAAAGCCAGGTGAATCTGCTGCGGGACAAAGGCAAAGCACCCCAAAAGCAGGATCATGAGGAATCCGGCAAAAATCGAAAATCGGAGGAATCCCCTTCCTCTAAAAAGGAAAAACAGGCATAACGCCTGTTTTTTTTGCGGGTTTATTGGCATTCCTGTGCAGCAGGGGCGGGCCCTGATCCAGTTATCCCTCCTGGGGATCCAAAAAGCCCCGTTCCTTCAGCCAAAGAATGGATTCCGCCTTCTCGCATTCCAGCACAATGGGAACCTGCTGGGGAAGCTGCTCCCACAGCAGTTCCACAATGGAGCCCATCGGCATATCGCCTTCTCCCAGCGGCAGGTGAGCGTCGTGCTCCCCGTTGTTGTCGTGGAGATGGACATACTCGACGGCATCGCCCAGTTCCCGAATCCAGTTGAGAGGGGAGACGTCGGAGTATACGTTGGCGTGGCCGATATCCAGGCAGCACCGAACATTGGGCAGATCAATGGCGCGAATCATCTCCCCAAATATGGCCGGATCCGGATCGTCCGCATTTTCCAGATAGATTGTCATGCCGTCCGGTATATTGACAGCAAAGCTCCGCCAAAATTCCACGCTGCGGTTGATCCAGTCGGCCGCCGCCGCGTCGGTTCCCACCGTGTGACGCGCCCCTGTGGAATGGAGCACGATGGCGTCGATATTGTGATATTCCGCCACCGATAGGGTCTGCATAAACCGCTTCAGCACCACCTTGCGAATCAGCGGGTCGGGGCTGGAGTAGAGCATGTCAAAGCAGATGCCGTGCATCGAAACCTGGCCCGCAAACCGCCGGATGTGCTGCTGAATGGGCTCCCGCAGCATATCAAAGCTATCCAGGCCATTGGGGTTCATATAATGCTGAATTTCAATGCCAAAGCCGGCATCGTGCAGCAGCTGAAAATCCTGCTGGGAATAACATGTCCCCCGTAAATCGCGAAATTGCATGATTGTCCCTTTCTTTTTCGTTGAAAATCGCTTAAAACAAGGAAACCTCCGGCATAACCGAAGGTTTCGTCGCACCAATATATGTCGGTAGAAATAACCCAAATGGGAATCGAACCCGCGGGACGTCTGCTGTTTGTACTTAATTAAATAATTATACTATTTCCTGTTTCGGATGTCAATCCCTTGTGGAAGCCCGGCTATGGCGGTCATTCATACTCCGGATTTTCCGCGTGGATGCTTTCAAGGCGGTTGATGCGCGCGCCATCCGGCAGGGGGACACGATGTGTCACCTGAACCAGCGGGTCGCCTGTTTGCTCCATCCAGGCGGACAGGCGCGCCGACAGGTCATTGTAAATGTCCAGATACCCGCTGTCACCCACCCGGTTTTCCCGCTCCATCGGGTCGAGGTGCAAATCGATCAATATCTCCCGCGCGACCGTCTGCTTCATAAGCCCGCTGTCCAGCAGGAAGCGCTTGGACGGGCCGTTGTCGATGTTGCAGGGCACAACGCCCAGGTGGAAATCGAAGCGCCGGATCAGCTTGTAGCGTTCGGTGCGGATGCTGCGCGCCGGCTCGTATGAGCCATGATAGGTGACCTCGGAGAAAACGGCGTCGCTGCCTGTTTGGTCGCGGCCGGACAAAACCTGCACGACAGATGTGCCGTCCACCCATTCCGGAATCGGCACATCGCAGAGTTCGCACAGTGTCGGGAAGATGTCGATTTGCGAGACAAGCGCGTCGGTCGCCGTTCCGGCGGTGGGATTCCCCGGATAGCGGATCATCAGCGCAACACCGGTGCCGGTATCGTAGAGGTTGCACTTCATATGCGGGAAAGCGATCCCGTGGTCGGTTGTGAACATCACGATGGTGTCGTCCGCAAGGCCGGCCGTGCGGATCGCATCCAGAACGATGCCGAAGCATTCGTCCGCGATCGCGGCGCTTTTGCAGTAGCCCGCCATATCGCGGCGGGTCGCGGCGCAATCATACATGGTGTGCGGCGGCATTGCATAATCAGCCCGGACAGGGTCGGTTTCCTCCGGGAAGGGCCGGTGCGTATTGAGCAGCCCGACGGACAGGAAAAACCTGCCGCCCTGTTTCGCCTTCTCAGTGAGATAGCCTGCGGCAAGCTCCGCACTTGTGCGGTCGCGCTCCGCGGCGTGGTCGTTTTTCATGTCACCGCCCCAGGTGTCCTGCAAAATTCGTGTGTAGCCAATGTCATTTCCATCGGCGGCCTCGTGCTGGATGCCGCTCAAAACAGTCTCGTACCCGAAGCCGGTCAGATAGCGCGCAAGGTGCATGTCGTAGTCGCGCAGGCCAAATCCGCGATGAGTCAGGCCGAGCATGCCGTTCACATGCGGCCACGTCCCGGTCAGCAGTGCCGCGCGGCTGGGCGAACAGGTGGGCCCGGCGCAATAGCAGTGGCGGAACAGCGTGGATTCCTTCGCCAGCGCCATCAGATTCGGGGTCGAAATCCCATAGCCGTAGGGCTCGAGATAACGGCCGCTGTCATGGGTGTGCAGGTATACAATATTCATATGAACCCCCATCTCGACCGGGCACAAACCTGTACTCTAACCAGCTAGAAATTTTAACTTGAGAACTGGCTGGTCAGCGTACTAGGGCCGTCAACTTTCTGTCAACAGGCCCTGAAAACCGGCAAGCTTGGCGCCCGGTCGTATGGCTTCGCTTGCGAAGTGTCGAACGGTTGTGTCAGCATCGCTGACACCAAGCAACAGCGAGCCGGCTGTCCTGGCTTACTTCCACAGCCGCTTCTGTGTCCAGTCCGCCGCCGGCGCAGTCCAGAACGGATCCTCTGGCCCAAGGCCCATCGGCAGGAAGGCGGTGGCGCACAGATACAGGCTGCCTGTGGTAATGTAGTGCTCGCCAAGTTCCGGCTGGCTCCCCCGGAGCCCGATGGACAGGAAGCCGTCGGCGCGATAGGACTCCGGTGCCAGCGTTGTGCAAATCGTCCGGCCAAGCGCTTCGCGCACGCCGCCGATCGAAAGGGCTGGCGGCAACTCGCCGCGCAGCGCAAGAGCCGCCAGCAGGTGAAACGCGCCGCAGCGGTAGGTGATGGATCGCCCCAGCGCGGGAAAGCTGCCGTCCGGTGCTATCATGCGCTCAAGGTGCTCCCCACAGGTGCGGGCCCGCGCGCGAATCGCCCCATGCAGTTCGCCGGCCACATCCGGAAAGCTGTCACAAAGCGCAAGCAGCATTGGCTGGATGACATAGCTGTTGTAATAATCGGCTGCAAACTGCGCACCGTCGCCGTATATGCCGTCGCCCAGGTACCACCGGTCGAACTGGCGAAAGCCGTAATCCACTCGCAGGCGGTCGGCGTCACCCCCAAGCAGGCGGATACCAGCCTCCAGCATGCAGGAGAACAAGAGCCAGTTGCTCTGCGGCGGCAGGCAGGATCGCGCCGACTGAAAGGCCCCCAGCAACGCGTCGCGCACCTCGTGGGGCAGGGTCATGCACCAGCGTTTCGACCGCACCAGCGCCAGTGCAAGAAACGCCGCATTCACAAGCAGCGGGCTGTGATCAAAATTCAGTTCCGAAAAGCCGGCACAGTCGTCCGAATCGGGGGCAAGCTGCTGTGCGATCGCCCGGGCCGCCAGGGCAGAAGCTTTTTCCTGTAACCGGCGCTCCTGCTGATCCAGCGCATCGGGGGCAAGGGACAGCCATGGCGAAAGCCCGCAGATCAGGCGGGCCACAGCCTCAAACGGGGAAAAGCATTCCCGTTTGTAGGTGCGGCCGTTCCGCGCCACCTCAGAGCCGGGCCGCCGCTCCAGGGTCATCGCTGCGCGAAGTCGTCCCTCTGCGGCGGTGTCCAGCACCGGGCCGGCCAGACGCTGAAGCGCCGCCAGCCAATCTTCCCGTTTCATCGTCAACACTTGTCAAGGAAGCGTGTGGCCATTGCGGCGCTTCCGCTGGTAACACAGGCGATCAGGCGGCTCATCAGCTCGTACGGCAAATCGTACGGCTTATGCTCGTCCTCTGTTTGCCGGTACCAGCCGATCCGATCCTTGGTCCAGTCCGTAATGCGGGCAAGGGCGCTGCGCGCCTGCATGGTCGAATCAAAAATCGAAGCGGTGCCGGTGAAAACACCGCCGATTCCGGCGGAGAACACATAGCCTTTGGCGGAAAGCTGTGCAATAATGCCGGAAATTGTGTCAAACAGGCCTCTTTCGTCGTATTCGTCGGCATCGCAAACCAGCGCGACCTGCAAAGCGCTGAAGGGATGAATCAGCAGGGGGTTGAAATGCCTGGACAGCAGCTGTGCCAGCTCATCGATGATTTCCCCGTTATCATCCGGATTTCCCGCATCGATGTTCTTGCCGGATAGCATCACCACACAGAAGCGCTCCGGAATATTGTCGCGGATTTCCGGCGCGGAGGCAAGTTCATCCGGGAGTACCACCCCGCCCTTGTACAAGCGCTCCAACAGCCCCGACCGTAGAATCGGCCTCCAGTCGGTCAGTGTTTCGCGCATTTCCAGGTTTGAATGATAGAGCCGGTTTACCCCCTGTTCGATCGCCTGCAGCTGGCTGCGACCGGTGTAGCCGTCATCGAGCGGCATCTGGGATGCGATGCGGCGTATCGGGTAGCTGTGGTACACGGCGGCCATCAGCGATGTGACAATTCCCAGCAGAACAGCCATGACAAGGTGAATGACGAGCGAGCGGTTGATCGGTGCAATGCCCTCCTTCACCCAGCTGTCGGGGAGATATACGTAGAAGTTTATCCCCGCCGAATATTCGGACAATGCCCCGAGGATGACGCCGTCCTTCCCGGTGCGACGGCCCTCAGCCGGAACATCCCGGATGGTCAGTTCCTCGGGCAGCACACCGTTCTCCAGCAGGACGTTTCCGGAGCTGTCTGTGACACAATACCAACCGCCCTCATTTGGCAATAGACCCGCCAGGTTCTCCCGAATCAGCTCCGCATCCAGGAACGCAAGAAAAACCGGCTGCTCCCGCACACCGGCAATCGGCATGTTGGCCCGGAAGATGATCATCTCCCCGACGCCGGTGTTAAACAGTTCCATTTGCCGCGACGGCAGATAGTTGTAGTAGATGCCGCCTGTCACATCCATCCGTGAAATCATCGTCCCAAAGTCCGCATATGTAAGCCCGGGGCATGTCATCAACCCCGATTCGTAATAAAGCTCCAGATCGGTGACAATGTGGGTCGGTGTAAGTGTGAGCATATCGCTTGCCGGAATTACAATTGCGCATTCCGACACGGAATCCCGCACAAAGCCATAGTGCAAAAGCCTTGTACGCCCGCTCAACAGCGTAATAATGTGGTTGGGGAGCCTGGCATTTGCTTTTGCGACCTCGATGATTTCCGTTTCCGCCGCGAGATTGCTCACCTGTGCACGCATCCGCAACAGTTCGTTGTTAATCCGGGTCTCGGTCTGGTGGAGAGACAGGGCTGTTTCGTCAATTTTGTCCACAATCAGGTTGTCCTGTGTTTTCAGGTATCCCCACAGCGTAATCAGAGTGGTCAGCAGCAATACAATAAAGGCTGATGCGGCATAGTTCAGATACGGCAGAAAAGTCCTCTTTCCCAAAAAGCGCCCTCCCCCAAACCAGATTTCTATAGATACTATATTAAATTACAAAAGGCCTGTCAACAAGAGATGTCTGCCAATGAACCTCCCCGGGGCTTGCCCAACGCGCCGGAACGGCGCAATGGTATCAAGATCACAAGTCCTTTAAAAAAGGACATACCGCCCTGCAAGGGGCAATCGCCCAGCGCACTGGGCGAAAGGGGAATATGGATCGCCCCAAGAGGCGGAATCAGACCCTTTCGGTTCATAATGAAGCCGCACAGCCATAGGTTTGGATGGCGTTGACGCGAACGATACGCACCATTGGGGGCCTTTTACCGTCCGGGGGCCGGCGTCAGTTCGACCGCCTGCAGCTGAGCCTTCACGCAAAGCTCGGCCGCTTTGAAGGCGTGCTCCTGCGTCATGGCGTTTTCGGTGCGGTTCAGACAATCGAGAATCAATTCGCCAAAGAAGGGGTATCCCACCTTGCCGGCGACATGATAATGCGTCTCGCCCTTGCCGTTTGCGAGGAAGAGATGGCCCGGGCCATCGTTTGTGGCAAGATTCATGTACTTGCGCTGCTCGATGAAGCCCTCGGTGCCCAGAATGATGATGCGGCCATCGCCCCAGGTTTGCAGACCGTCCGGGGTGAACCAGTCCACGCGGAAGTAACCGGCCACACCGTTGTCTGTCACAAGCGCGGCATCGCCAAAATCATCGAGACCGGGGGCATCCGGGTGGTTGTAGTTGGCGATCTGGCTGTGGGTGACGGTCGCGTCCTTCGCGCCGGCATAAAAGAGAATCTGCTCGATCTGGTGGCTGCCGATGTCGCAGAGGATTCCGCCGTATTTCTCCTTCTCAAAAAACCAGTCGGGACGCGTCGGCGCGCTCAGGCGGTGCGGGCCAAGTCCAATCACCTGAACCACCCGCCTGATGGCGCCCTCTTCGATCAGCTGTCCGGCGAATATGGCTGTCTCGACGTGAATGCGCTCGGAGTAATAGACCATGTACTTGTTGCCGGTCGCCTTCACCTTGGCCTTTGCGGCGACCAGCTGTTCCAGCGTAGTCAGCGGGGCTTTGTCGGTGAAGTAGTCCTTGCCGGCATCCAGCACACGCAGACCAAGCGCACAGCGCTCGGAGGGAACGGCCGCTCCCGCGACAAGCCGGATCTCCGGATCCGCAAGAATTTCCTGCTCGCTTTTTGCCGGTGTCACACCGGGGAACTGTTGGCAAAACGCGGCCACCTTTGCAGGGTTCGGGTCATATACGCGTTTCAATGTCGCGCCTGCCTCTGTCAGACCGTTGCACATCCCATAGATGTGCCCGTGATCGAGGGCAATCGCCGCGAATGCGAATTCGCCGGGCTTTACAACCGGGCTTGGAATCCCTTTTGGGGCATAGTTCATTCCATCCGATACATTTGCCATCGTAACTCCTCCTATTTGTTCGCGTAATCCGCGCCGACAGTGATCTCTCCCGAAAGCTCGGTTACAGAGGCGCTCTTCTTGTAAAAATGCGGTACGCTCGCCATAATCCCCGCAACGGTATAGAACGGGTCGTCCTTTGCGATCGGATAATCGACGGTGCACTGTTCGGTGCCGGCCTTGTAGATGGCGGTAATCAGTTCGATCGTCTTGCGGCCATCCTGTCCGGTGATGGATGGCGCGCCGCCCTGCTCGATTGCGGTCATCACGTCGTCGAGCTGGCCGGTATGCGCGGTGTAGGGGAGCGACGGCTGCGACTGATGGAACGCCTCCAGTTCCTGCTCCAGCGCTTCGTGGCGGGTCGGAAAACCGTTCGGCTGTGAGACGGAGGCATATACCTTCCACGGCGCCGAAATGCGCGCATGCTCGCCCTGGAAAATCACCTGCTGCTCCTCGCCGTGGTGAATGACCGAGCTTGTCACCTGTGCGAGCGCCCCGCCGCTGTACTGCATAACAGCCACCGAGATATCCTCAACCTCGGCGTTGTCGTGGGAGGCATTGCTCATCATGGCGCTTACCTTCGTCGGCTCGCCGAGCATCCAGCCCAGCATATCGATGTGGTGCACCGCATGGTTGAGAGTGCAGCCGCCGCCCTCCTTTTCCCACAAGCCACGCCACCACAGGTCGTAGTAGCAATGGCCGCGCCACCAGTGCGAATCGATCTGGGCATGCACAACCTTGCCGATCAAACCGGAATCCAGCGTCCTTTTCAGATTCATGATCGGATCGCGGAACCGGTTCTGTGCAATGACCGAGAATACCTTGCCGCTTTTTTCTGCGGCTTCGATCATCCGGTCGCATTCCTCAAGCGAAGCTGCCATTGGCTTTTCGACAATCACATGCTTGCCGGCGTTCAGAAAGTCGATGGCGATTTCCGCGTGACAGTACGGCGGCGTACAAATACTGACCAGATCGATGGACGAATCCTCCAAAATCTTTTTGTGCGAATCATAGACCTGTGCGTCGGAAAGTGCATGGCTTTCTTTCTTTTGCTGTGCCTTTTCCGGATAGATATCAACCAGCGCGGTGATCTGACAGCGCTCCGGGAATGTTTGGTAGCCCTCGATATGCATCTGCGAAATAGTACCGGTGCCGATAATCGCGATGTTGAGCATAGGCTTTGCCTCCTTTTTTGTGGTTGCCCTTACTATAGCACGAGGGCCATGGGATGGGAATAAAGGAATCCCACATATTTTGCAAAAAGTAAAGGCAATATGCTACAATGTGTGACAGGGAGAGGAGGTTGGCGATGGATTCGCTCAACAATTTGCGTATGACCTATTTTGTCTATAAAGAATGTACACCTTCCTGGCGAATTGAGCCACATGTCATGCGCCCTCACGGGATGGTTCTTGTATTGGAGGGAAGCGCCCACTATCGCATCAACGGCGTGGATTGTGAGGTAGGGGACGGCAACCTTGTCTATGTGCAGTCGGGCAGCATGCGCGAGGCCACTACCACGGGGATGCTCTGCGCCGCATTTGACTTCGAGCTTTTGCGCGGCACGCTTTCCCTTCCGGTTATTACGCCTTTTGTGCAGACCGAGGAACTTACCCGCCTGATTCGCGAGTTTTCCTACGAATGGCTGCAAAAAAATCCCGGGCGGGAACTCAGGTGTACAGCGCTGTTCCAGCTGATTTTGCACGCGCTGCTGTACACCGGGCAGAATGCCGATGCGAACTTTCATGTCGAGCGCATGAAGCGCTATATCGTCGAGCACTACACCGAGCCCATCCGCATCCGGGATCTTGCGCTGCGAGAGGGGCTCAACCCTGTGTATTGCGGCGCTTTGTTCCGCGAAAAGCAAGGGGTCAGTGTGGCGGAATATGCCAACCGCATCCGAATTCAATCGGCAAAATCGCTGTTGCAGGAAGGGGTTCACACGGTTACAGAGGTCGCGGACATGTGCGGCTTCGGAGATGTCTATTACTTCAGCAACACCTTCAAACGGCTGGCAGGAGTAACGCCTAGTCAATACAAAGCACGCGCAGCGGGCCGAAACCCCAAACCCGAACTGCTGCATTTGCTTGGGGATTAGGGCCTGTCGAAGGTGCAGCTAAGGGGATAAAACGGAAAAACCCACTTTACTGTCATTCAACAGTAAAGTGGGTTGGCTTTTTGTGTTATCCTCTTGCTATATCAAAGAATAGCACAATCCGGAAATATCGCTCTGACGCAGTTTTATATCGCATAAGAGGATAAAAAAATGGTGACCCGTACGGGAATCGAACCCGTGTTACCGCCGTGAAAGGGCGGTGTCTTAACCGCTTGACCAACGGGCCGGGAAAATAGCGGCAGTCGGATTTGAACCAACGACACTCCGGGTATGAACCGAATGCTCTAGCCAACTGAGCTATGCCGCCACAACCGCTGATTTTTCATCAGCGAATTATATTATATCGCAAGGGAGTATTGTTTGTCAACCTATTTTCTGTGTTTTTATCGAAAAATATACATCCTTTGGGGCTGCGAATTGCTGTCCCGGTTTTTGCCACAGAATTTGCGTCTATTTTTGCCGTTGCAGGCTTTTTTCATTCAAGATGGCAAGGGCCTCAAAGCACATTTGGGCATCCTCTCGGTTGCCGACAATGTAGTATTCGCTGTCCGACATGGCAGTGGCGGCCATATGAATGGTATTGCCGTATTTGGCCTCCTGATGATAGCTGATGACAAGGGTATCCAGGCCCTTTTGAGTCAGCTTATCCAGGGGAAGCATGTCGCAGACAAAGTCGGCATATATGCTGTTATTCACGTGATTGTTGCAGTCAATGTGGGAGTAGCGGATGGGAACCTCCCATTCTGTTCGATTTCTCCCCTCCAGCAGGCGGGGGAAGGCCACATCCTCGATTTCGTTGGAGACCAGTGACTCCTCAAAATCCAACGCATAGGGGAAGCTGGATGGCCGCAAAATTCGCCTGGAAAAAGGATCCACCAGCAACCACATAGTCAGGGACGACAACAGGCGATTCCCCAGTCGATCCTCTATGGTAAATTCCCGCACAAATCGCGCACCCTTAGTGGCGACGGCCGCTGTGCCCACCACAATTTTCTGTCCGGCCACAGGCATCTCATACACCTTGATATAGCCCTGAGACAGGAGAAACACCATTTTCTCCTGATACAGCTTCTCGTAGGGGAGTCCCAGCGAATCCAGGTGCTCGCTGGAGGTTTGTTGCATATATCGCATAGCTGCCGATATCCGCAGGCGATTCATACAGTCACAGTCATAATCGGTAGCTGTCATCTCTTTTTTGAAAAACATTTGTTTCTCCTATGATTCCATTTCAAGTTTTGCGCCAATGTTCCATGTGGAACGTTTGGAGGTGTCGATGCTTACCAATGGGATTTCGTGAGCCTTGCGGCGATGTCCGCCAGTTCTTCATGGCTGTAAAACTCCAATTCAATGGACGCCTTCTTGCCCATGTCTGTAATTTTTACTTTTCGTCCCAGCTCTGTCGACAAGGCAATTTCCATTTCCTTGTAATAATTATCGCCCCAAATCGGATCAATCGTCGTCGCTTCATCCACTTCTTTTTGTATGTTCCCCGAGGTTCTGCTTTCCTGCTTACGTTTTCTCGCCAGCTTTTCAATGTCCCGCACCAAAACTGAACCGGATACCACCTTAGAGGCGACCTCCTGAATCAATGCGTCATCCTCCAGTGACAACAGTGCTTTTGCATGCCCCTTGGATATTTTGCCCTCCCGGATTTTATCCAATACAGGGGCCGGCAGAGAGAGGATGCGAATGGTGTTGGCGATAACCGGCCGAGATTTCCCCATTCGCTCCGCAACCTGCTCCTGCGTCATGTCGTAGCTTTCCATCAGCGTTTTGTAGCCATTGGCCAGTTCCACAATGTTGAGATCTTCTCTTTGCAGATTTTCAATGATTGCTATTTCCAGCGTTTGCTCATCGGTCAACTCCCGCACCACTACCGGGACATCTGTGAGTCCCGCCATACGCGCCGCACGCCAGCGTCTTTCCCCCGCCACAATTTGATACATCCCATTTTCCATGGCCCGCACTACCAGCGGCTGAATGACGCCATGCTCGCGGATGGAATCTGCCAATTCCCGCAGCGCCCCGTCGTCAAATTCTCTTCGCGGCTGATCGTGATTGGGCTCAATTTGTGTAATTTTCAGCTGCGATACATTGCCATCCTCTGTGTGATTATCGATAAAAAGGGCATCCAAGCCTTTTCCCAAGCCTGTCCGTTTCGCCATAATCCAATCCTCATTTCCACCGGTGAGTTTGCCGCACCATAATCTGTTATCTGCCCGCCTTATTATTATGTATAATCTCTTTTGCCAACTTGTTGTAAGCCTCCGCGCCCTTGGAGCTTTGCTCATAGTGCTGGATGGGCTGCCCGTAGCTGGGCGCCTCCGAAAGCCGGACACTGCGGGGGATAACCGTCTTGAACAGCTTTTCCTTGAAGTATTTTTTTACTTCTTCCGCAACCTGCATTGTCAGATTAAGCCGACTGTCATACATGGTGAGCAGCACGCCCTCAATCTCCAGGGCATCGTTGTACATCCGTTTTACCTGCCGAATGGTCGATATCAGCTGCGTCAGACCCTCCAGCGCATAGTATTCACATTGAATGGGCACCAACACACTGTCTGCGGCGGCAAAGGCATTCAATGTAATCAGCCCCAGGGACGGGGGGCAGTCGATGATAATAAAGTCGTACTGATCCCGAACAGGGGAGAGGCCCTGCTTCAATTTATAGGAGCGCTCCTTCATCTCCACCAGTTCAATTTCCACCCCGGCCAAGTCAATGTTGGAGGGGATAAGCCATAGATTCTTGTATTGTGTGGTGACCACGATATCCTCAATCTTCTCATTGGCGATCAGCAAATTATAGGTTGATTTTTCGCTTTCCCGCTTATTGATCCCCAATCCGCTGGTGCAGTTTCCCTGGGGATCAATGTCGACAATCAGCACTTTTTTTCTCTGTATTCCCAATGCACAAGCCAGATTGATAGCCGTAGTCGTCTTGCCGACTCCGCCTTTTTGATTTGCAACAGCAATCACTTTGCCCAAATTCAATCAACCTTCCGTATTCATGCTATCTCTGATTTTGATGCTGATTCTGCCCCAAACCACTCACATTTCGCTGAAGCAAATCGACAAATTTCCGCTTTTTTCGGAATATCTCTATTATAGCATTAAGTATACAGAGAAATCAATGTTCCATGTGGAACAAAAGCAGCCGGAATCTTACGATCCCGGCTGCTTTTGCAGTATGGAATTTTGATAGGCGCTTTCCTTGGGAATACGGATTGTATATTCCAGATATTCCTCCGTCTCCCGCTTGACTGTCTCCGCCGGAATCCCCGACAGGTTCATAACCGATATGGCCTTATTGATGGAATTCTGGAAAATCCGCAAATCCTTCACAACGATTTTTCGTTTTCGCTTTTCCCCATCGACCTCTCCGCCAGGAACCCCCGCATTCAGCCGCCTGACCATTTCCTCGGTTTCTATCACAGTCATGTCATTTTGTCGAATGGTCTCAATGGCGCCGGACAACAATCTGTCCTCCGTTAGTGCCAGCAACGCCCTTGCGTGGCGTTCCGTCAAACCATTTTCGATCATCTGACTTTGAATCTCTTTGGAAAACCGCATCAGTCGCAGCTTATTGGCGATGGTAGACTGTGCCTGTCCCAGCTGCAAACTGATTTGCTGTTGATTCAGCCCGGTAATCTCCATCAAATTTCGGATGCCATTGGCTTCCTCAATAAAGTTAAGATCCTTCCGCTGCAAATTTTCAATCACAGCCAAAATAGCCGATTGTCGCTCTGTATACTCCTCAATAATAGCCGGGATGCTCTCTCTCTGCAGCAGGCGATACGCAGTCAACCGCCGCTCTCCCGATATGAGCTCATAGGCGTCCTGATCCAGTTCCCGCACAGTAATGGGCTGCAGCAGGCCATTTCGCTCAATGCTCTCCGCCAAATCCTGTATGTATCTCTCATCAAAATATTCCCGAGGCTGATGGGGATTGGGCCGAATTTTCTCAACATCCAGCAGCACAACCGCATTGATTTCTTCATGTCGTTTGCCGCCGCCAAACAGAGACAATTTCATATGCTTCTTATTTTTCATGTTTCACACTCTCAAGTAAATATTACTTTGAGTATAACACATGGCATATGTGGGTTCCATAATTTCCCATCGCGAAAATCCCGCCCATTCGCCACAATGCGAAGGACTACAGCGGCGAATTTGTAATCTTTTTTTGCTTTCTGGGGTAAAGAGGGGAAGTCTGCGATCGATTTTCAATGCAAATCAGCTGACGAGCCTGATGGCCGGGAAGCAGGTAGCCCCTCTTTTCTACAATCGCACATCCCAGCTTCTCCATTGCATTAGCGGCATCTTCGCATTCCCGGTCACCCTCCGGCCCCTTCATCGCGAGAAACACCCCGCCGCATTTTACAAAGGGTATACAATATTCCAACAGCACATTCAACCGAGACACCGCCCGCGCTATGGCAAAATCATATTGCCCCCGCCACTCCGGATTATGACCAAACTCCTCCGCCCGGCCGTGAACCACCTGATTCTTCTGTCCCAGCGCATCCGACACCGCCTGCAAAAAGACCGTTCGCTTCTGCAAGCTGTCCAGCAGGGAAATCTCCAGATCCGGCCGCACAATCTTGATGGGAATCGACGGAAATCCCGCTCCGGGGCCCACGTCAATCAATCTTGCCTGGTAGGGCAGGGGATAGTGGGCCAATACAGCGATGCTGTCCAAAAAATGCTTGATTATCACATCATGGCGCTCTGTAATGGTGGTCAGATTCATTCGTCCATTCCACTCTACAAGCATTGCATAGTACAACTCAAACTGCTCCAGCATCTCCGCTGTCAGTTCCAATCCATACCCAGCCGCATATTCCTGTAACTGTTTCACTGCATTCCCTCTGCTTGTCCCTTTTGTTGCGCCAAATATATCATCAGCACCGATATATCCGACGGGCTTACTCCCGATATCCGCGATGCCTGCCCCAGGCTGCAGGGCCGAATCCGATTTAGCTTTTCCCGGGCCTCCAGACGAATTCCATCCAGCTGCTGATAGACAATATCCTCCGGAATCAACGTCTGCTCCATCTTTTTCATCTGCTGCACCTGTGCCAACTGCTTTTGGATGTACCCCTCATATTTGATGTTGATTTCCACCTGCTCCACAATGTCCGCCCCAACCGCATCATCTCGGCTGCTGTCAAACTCCCGGATATCCCCATACCCGACCTGTGGCCGCTTAATGAGCTCCGCCAGCTTGATTCCCGTGCGCAGTTCCGCTGTTCCCAGCTGCCTCAGTCGCTCATTCAGCGCTTCCGACGGTGCAATCGTCGCAGTTCGCAGCCGTTTTTCCTCTTGTTCCAGCATCAATTGTTTCACGTGGAACATTTTCCAGCGCTCCTCCGAAATCAAGCCGATTTCATATCCCAGGGGAGTCAATCGGCTGTCGGCATTGTCCTGGCGCAGCAACAGCCGATATTCCGACCGGGAGGTCATCATCCGGTAGGGATCCTGGCAGCCCTTTGTCACCAAATCATCAATCAACGTACCTATATAAGAACTGGAGCGCTCCAGCACCACGCCTTCCTGTCCGTCTATCAGTCGGGAGGCATTGATTCCCGCCATCAGGCCCTGTGCGGCAGCCTCCTCATAGCCGGAAGTACCGTTGAACTGACCGGCCCCATACAGGCCGCTGATGTGCTTGAATTCCAATGTCGGCTTCAATCCGGTGGGATCCACACAGTCGTATTCAATTGCATAGGCATTTCGAATGATTTGCAGCTTCTCAAAGCCCTTTACCGTCCGATACAGCTGAATCTGCGCCTCCTCCGGCAAAGAGGAGGACATTCCCTGCAAATACATTTCCTTGGTATCCAGACCCATAGGCTCCACAAATACCTGATGCCGCTCCTTGTCCTGAAAGCGAACCACCTTATCCTCAATGCTGGGGCAATACCGGGGGCCGATTCCCTCAATCACGCCACTATAAAGAGGGGAGCGGTGCAAATGCTCCCGTATCACCCGATGGGTATCGGCGTTGGTATAGGCAATGTGGCAATCCACTGCATTTTCCGGCGGTATATGCGTTGCATAGGAAAAGGGAATAATAGGATCCTCACCCTTTTGCACCTCCAACTGAGAGAAATCGATGGAATCCCGATGCACACGGGCGGGGGTACCGGTCTTGAACCGCCGCAAGGGCATCCCCAGCTGTTTCAGACTCTCACTGAGCCGGGTAGGGGCGTGCAGACCGTCCGGGCCGCTGGCCTGACTGAATTCCCCCACGAATATTTTGCCGCCCAAAAAGGTTCCCGTGCAGATAATCACGGTTTTGCAGGGATACACCGCTCCCATAGCCGTCACAACCGCCCTTACCGCCTGATTCTCCACCCGTATATCCACGATCTCCGCCTGTTTCAGCAAGAGATTCTCCTGATTCTCCAGGGCCCGTTTCATATAGCTGTGATACCGGGTTCTGTCCACCTGCGCCCGCAGACTGTGTACCGCAGGCCCCTTGCCCCGATTCAGCATACGGCTCTGTATGGTCACCGCGTCGGCCGCTTTGCCCATTTCTCCGCCCAATGCATCAATTTCCCGCACCAAATGTCCCTTTGCCGTTCCTCCAATGGAGGGATTGCAGGGCAAATTTGCCACCGCATCCATGGATACGGAAAAAATCACAGCCTTTTTCCCCAGCCTTGCCGCAGCCAACGCCGCCTCAACGCCGGCATGTCCCGCGCCGATTACCGCCACATCCACCGACTCCGCGATGTACTCCTTGATAGCCTGCTGCTCCATATAATTGATCCATCTCCTATTTTCCCACACAAAATTGATGGAACACCTGATCCACCACCGCATCCGTCACCCGTTTTCCCACCAGCTCCATCAAGGCCTCCAGGGCAAAATCCAGTTCGACGTTGATGGCGTCATAGGTCATGCCGCCCTGCAGCGCGCCCCGAGCCAATGTCACAGATTCCAGCGCCGCCGCCACCGCCGCCCGCTGCCGTTCATTGCTCAAAATCGGCTGAGAGGCATCCAGCTTGTCCACGTGAATCTTCTCCCGAATCCGCTCCTCCAGCCGGGACATGCCATCCCCGCTGCGGGCGGACAGCGCCACCACATCAGAAAACCGCTGTTCGATGGCATCCATATCCAGCTGCCGGGGCATATCGATTTTATTCACAATGGCGATGACAGGCTTCTCCCGCAGAGTCTCCATAATCTCCCAGTCATAAGTGCCCAACTCCTGGGAGCTGTCAAACACTGCCAGCACCAAATCCGTCGATTCCAGCACATTGCGGGCCTTCTCCACACCAATTTGCTCAATGACATCCTCCGTATCCCGAATGCCCGCCGTATCGTACAGATGCAGCACCAGATCCCCCATGCGCACACTGTCCTCCACCACATCCCGGGTTGTACCGGGAATATCTGTGACAATGCTCTTTTCCTCACCGGCCAGCAGGTTCATCAGGGTGGATTTCCCCACATTGGGCTTGCCTACAATGGCCGTCCGCACGCCCTCCTTTACGACTCTGCCCCCATCGCAGGTGGCCAGCAGCTTCTGCAATCGCTGCTCCACCTGTGCCAGAGCCGCCTGCAGTGCCGTCTCATCCACAGGAATCAAATCCTCCTCCGGATAATCCGCCCACGCCGCCAAATGAGCCGCCTGCTCCAGCAGCACATCGGACACCGCCTCGATCTCCCTCGAAACCGCGCCGTCCCGGGTAGACAACGCCGCCCGCATGGCGGCATCCCCCTGTGCCTGAATCAGCTGCATCACCGATTCCGCCTGCACCAGATCCATCTTTCCATTCAGGAATGCCCGTTTCGTAAACTCCCCGGGCTCCGCAGGCCGCGCCCCATGCTTCAAGCACAGCCGAAGCACCCGCTGCATCACATACACACCGCCATGGCACGAAAGCTCCACCACATTTTCACCGGTATAGCTTTTGGGCGCCCTGTACACAAAGGCGATGGCTTCATCGACCGGCTCATCGCCGTCCCATATTTTTCCCAAGCACCCCGTATAGCCCTTCTGCTTGTCCAGTTCCTTGCCTCCATAGGGATGAAATACCCGCTCTGCCACGGCAATGGCTTCCTCGCCGGATATCCGGATCATCCCAATCCCTCCGGAGCCCACCGGCGTAGAAATCGCCGCAATGGTAGTGCCCTTCACACAGCATTCCTCCATCCCACCAGAATCACAGGATTCCCTGAAAGCATCATAACCCGTATCCCCTATTTTACACGAAAAAGGAGGCTCCTGCAATGTGCAGAAGCCTCCTTTGGCATTATTCCAGATCAATCTTTGAATACAGCGCCTTTTCATCGCCAATAGCGGCTTCCGGCGTCTGCTTGGGCGGCTCATCCTTAGCCTTGGGGGGAGAGGAGGGAGCAGGCCGTCTTGAACCGCCGGAATCCCGACGAGGGCCGCTGCCTCTGCCACCGCGACTGTCACGATTGTCTCTGCCGCCACGGCCGCCGCGATCGTTCCGGTCGCCCCTGTCTCGGGGGCCGCTTCCGCTGCGAGGCCCGCGGGAGGACTTCGCCGTAGGTGTCGTAATCACAACCCGACGATTGGGCTCCTCACCGGTAGAGGTAGAGGACACGCCCTCAATCTCCGAGATGGTCGCATGGATGATCCGGCGCTCAAAGGGATTCATCGGCTCCAAGGTGCGGCTGACATTGGTTTTCAAAACCTGAGAGGCCAGCTTCCGTGCCAAAGCCTCCAGGGTTTCCTTGCGCTTCATTCGGTAATCGCCGCAATCAATGGTGATTCGCATATAATCGCCGTCGATTCGGTTTGCCACCAGGCTGGTCAGATATTGAATGGCATCCAGCGTCTCACCTCGGCGCCCAATCATAGCGCCCAGACCCTTGCCCTCGATGTTGATGCAGATTCCGCCATCCTCTTCCCGGGTAGAGAGCTCCGCCTCCAGCCCAAGCTCCTTGAGAATCCCCTTCAGGTAATCCTCAGCCAGTCCGATCTTTTGGGTATTGATAACCGAGACCGATTCCTGCCGCTTCCGGGGCGGTCTCTCCTCGGATCTCTCCCGCTTTTCCGGAGCCGCTGCCGGCCTGGGGGATTCGCTGCGCCGAGGCTCTTTTTTCACCTCAGGCGATTTTGCCGGGGCAGGGGCACGGGCAGGCTTCGCCGGAGCAGCCGGCTTCTCCTGTACAGGAGCCGGTTTCGTCTCCTCCGGTACCTCCAGCCATACCTTCACCTTTGCGGGTATGTTTTTCAGTCCCAAAAAACCCCGCTTCGGCAAGTCAATAATTTCCCATTGGCATTCTTCTCGGGGACACCCCAGCTTTTCACAGGCCGACTCAATGGCAGCTTCCACTGATTTCCCTGTTTCGATGATTTCATTTACCGGCAATGGTTTTCCCTCCTTAATCGGGTTTTCCTATCCTATTATACCAAATCCTCGTCCGTTACTTCCACATATTCCTCGCCGTATTTCTCGGCGTCCCGCTTTCTGGCCTCCGCCAGCTTCTTGCGATTGACTTCCTTTGCCGGAAGATTCTTCGGCAAGGCCTCCGGCGAAATCTCGCCCTTCTTCACCGCTTCCTTCAGCTGCTTCTTGGCTTCAATGCGCTCCAGCCGTTCCTTTTCCAGGCGCTCGGCGTGCTCCAGCTTGGCCTTTTTCGCGATTTCCTTGGGGTTATAAATCCGGTTTACAATCAGACGCTCCACAATACCGGTAATGTTGGAGTAAAACCAGTACAGACCCACACCGGCAGGCACACTAAAGGCAATCCACGTGGAGAAAATGGGCATCATCAGCATCATGCCCTTCATGCTGCTGTTGTTGGGGCTACCCTCCGTCGCTTGGACGGATTGCTGCCGCATAGACTGCAGAGAAGAGGCCAGCGCCGATACACCGGACAAAATGGGAATCAAAATAACCGGGTTAAAGTTGGTGAAAATCTCCCCGAACATGCTCATGGAGGGCTGCATGGTCAGATCCATCCCAAACAAATTCAGGTTCAGCGCCTGAATTTTATCGATGATATCCTGGCCCAGCGCCATAAAAGGGGTGGGATCCTGCTTGACACTGCGTATGATGGACAGCTCCGCAATGTGATCCGCCACCGGCGTGGTAGAAATCCCCGCCAAAATCTCCTTGCCCACCGCGATGGTTTCCTTGGGCAGCCGCAGAATGTGATACAGAGGCTTGTAGATGACGTCAATCAAACCAAAGAGCACCGGCATCTGAATCAAAAGAGGCAGACAGCCCGACATCGGATTGTAGCCTTCCTTTTGGTACAGCTTCATCAGCTCTTCGTTGAGCTTTTCCTTGTCGTTCTTATAGCGGTTCTGCACATCGTTGATCAGGGGCTGAATCATCATCATCTTGGCCGATGATTTTTGTTGCTTCAATGTCAGGGGAAGCAAGCACGCCTTAATTAACAGCGTAAATACCAGAAGCGCCACACCATAGTTGCGGATAATCCCATACAGCGCCCACATAACCCAGCCGAGGGGGTACCCCAGGATCTGGTTGAATGCATTCATCTAGTCAATAACCTCCAGGAAAGAAATAAGATGTGATACTGTCACTACCGCGTTACATGAGACCCGCAGGTATGAAATTCCGGCGGCTTCGGAACAGGGTCGAATCCGCCGGGATGAAAGGGATGGCATTTCAAAATCCGTTTAAGCGCAAGAAATCCACCCTTGACCGCGCCATAGCTGGAAACAGCCTCCAGGGCATAGGCGGAACAGGTTGGATAAAATCTGCAGCAGGCCGGCTTCAACGGAGAAAGAAAGCGCCTGTATATTTTTATCAGTGCAATGATAACATGCTTCATAAAAAACCTCCCATTCCCATCAAGCTGTCTACACAGCGATGAAAATGGCAGACATCAGCCTGATTGAATAGGCCATCGCCAGTGCCGGCTTTGCCGGCCGTGGGAAGCCGAGGTGACAGCCGAGAGGTAAATCGTGCTACCTCCTTGCATTTCCTTTGGGGTAAAACGCAAGCAAACACCCATACAAACAGCGTTTCGGCAGACAGCCTTTTTCGGAACCAATGCCCGCAATCAGGCATTCGCGCTTCCAAATGCCTGCCGGAGGCTGGAACGCACATCTTGCATCTTGGCATATACCGCCTTTTTTCTTGCTACAATCACGATATCCAGCCCCGAGGGCAAGTCCGTTTCCAATAATCGATACGCTTCGGCAATCAATCTGCGGGCCCTGTTTCTCTGCACCGCATTTCCGATTTTTTTAGTGGTAGTAATGCCCAGCCTGTTGTGCCCCAGCTTATTGCCGCGGTAATACACCGCAATATGGGGCGTCACCTTACAGGTTCCGATTCGATACAGCCTGCGGAACAGGTAGTTTTCATTCATTGCTTCGGTATGCTTCATGGCCGGGCGCTCTTTTCCCAATCAGTTTCGATGCTTCTCCCTACAGCGGAAAAGCAGGAAAACAGCCGGACAACAATAAAGACCACAACTTACCTGTGGCCGTTCACAAGCTGCATTCCATTTTTATGCGCGCCATGCAAAACGGCGCTGCAATGGGGATCCGGCCCCTCTCAAAACCAAGGCCGAACCGGGGGGTACCGGCAGGGTAGCCTGCGGCTGAACACCAATTAGTGGGTCAGCCGGGCCCTGCCCTTAGACCTCCTGGAAGCCAGCACGTTCCGGCCGTTGCGGGTCGCCATTCTCTTGCGGAAGCCGTGAACCTTTTTCCGGTGAAGCTTTTTGGGCTGATACGTTCTTTTCATCGTTGTAACCCTCCTTTCGGGGAAAACCTTACGAATTAACATTATATCCTATCGGCACGGAATCTGTCAACTGATTTCGCATATTTCGCCAGAAATCCGTCAAGAATGAAACTGCACAAGTATACTATATATAATGTATCTATTTTTGGCGGTGGAAAATCTTGAATAATCCCCCTGTCCGTGGTAAAATAGATGTGTTAATATTTGGTGGAACCATTGCGGTTTCTACATAGTTTTCCCCCACACCGCCCGCCACAGCCCAGGAATAGGAGAAAGCAGCATACATGGACACATTGGAATCGTTTGATCAACTGTTTGATATGGTAAAAAACAGCTGTAGGGATCAGCTTTCCGACATTGCCTTTTCCCTTTGGATAAAGGTGATAGAGCCGGTAAAGTTTGAGGATTCCACAGCTTTTTTGAGGGTCAAATCCGAGTTTAAAAAGAACGTCATCGAGGAAAAGTACATCCCCATGCTCAAAAAAGCCTTTGAAAACATCATGGGCTTTGAGGTCGCCATCTCCCTGGAGGCCGATACCTCCGGTGAAAAGACCACCTACCCCATTGTGGAGAAGGTGGAGAGCGACGACGGCATCCACGACGAGTACGAGTATACCTTCGACACCTTCATCGTGGGAAACTCCAACAAATTCGCCCACGCGGCCTCTTTGGCCGTCGCGGCCAATCCCGCCAAGGCCTACAACCCCCTCTTCATCTACGGGCCCTCAGGGCTGGGAAAAACCCACCTGCTCTACGCCATCTGCGCCGAGGTCTCCAAGAACATCGCCAATCAAAAGCTGATATTCGTCAAGGGCGAGGAGTTCACCAATGAGCTGGTGGAAGCCATTCAGCAGTCCTCCACCCGCAATTTCCACGACAAATACCGCCACGCCGACATTTTGCTGGTGGATGACATCCAGTTTATCGGCGGCAAGGAATCCACCCAGGAGGAGTTTTTCCACACCTTCAATACCCTGTATCAGGACGGCAAGCAGATCATCCTCACCTCCGACCGTCCCCCCAAGGAGATAAAAACCCTGGAGGACAGGCTCCGCACCCGCTTTGAGTGGGGGCTCCTGGCCGACATTCAGCCGCCGGATTTCGAAACCCGCACCGCCATCATCAAGCGCAAGGCCGAAATGATGAACTTCGATGTGCCCACGGAAGTGGCGGAATACATCGCCAACCGGCTGAAAAAGAACATCCGCCAGCTGGAGGGCACCGTGCGAAAGCTGAAAGCCTATTACCAGCTGGAGGGCTCGCCTCCCTCGATTATGGTGGCCCAGAACGCCATCCGCGACATTCTCAACGACAACCAGCCTGTGCCCGTCACCGTTGACCGCATCATATCCGAGGTCGGGCGCACCTTCTCCATTATGCCCACCGACATCCGCTCCAACAAGCGCAGCGCCGCTATCTCCAGCGCCCGCCAGGTGGCCATGTACGTCGTCCGGGAGATCACCCAGATCTCCATGTCCTCCATCGGCGAGGAATTTGGGGGCCGGGATCACTCCACGGTGGTATACGCCATTCAGCAGGTGGAAAAGAACATCAAAAAGGATTCCCATTACCGGGAAACCATTGAGGACATCATCAAAAACATACGAAATAACTAGGATACAATTCGTTCACATATGAATTACCTTAAATTTATCCCTTTAAAGCAGGTTTTTTGCAACCCTATTTCCATGCAGGTATTTAACAGTTTAGACGAAGTTTTCCACAATTGCACCATTTCACATTCCACGTTTTCCACCAAAAATCAAAGCGAACAGAGGTTTTAAACCTTTTCCACAAGGTTTTCCACATTTATTGCACATTCCGGCCGTTTTCTCCACAGCCTCAAACATCCAAATTTATCCATAAATATTTCATCCAATCTCTTCACATGTTTTGCCATTCCATCCACTCTCACTTTTTCTGGTTCCAATCGCAATTAATCCATCTTCCAACTTTTAAGCACCCTCTATTACTACTACTACATTAATCTTATCCCCTCTGATCCTCTAGAATGCAGCTTGAAGCTGCACACAGACCGCTCCGCGGATTGCAGCCGGGGATTCCTAAGAATCCGAAACTACAGATCTGCCATCACATCTATCCATGAGCCTACGGAAGTGCATGCCGGTAAAAGGACACAAAGTCCGGACGATTCGCACCAGCCAAGCCGGTCGTCATCCTGACCGGTTTGGCGGATGGTTTCCGCCCAGCATCCGGCTGAAATCTACGGAGTAGTTTGCGGGATTCCTAAGGGGTTCAACCCCTTAGGCGGGGCAAGGGCAGAGCCCTTCTAAATGCGCCGCAGGCTCCCTAAAAAAAGAAAAACACTACATATAAAAGGAGTGTCAACCGAAACATGAAATTCATCTGCAACAAAACGCTGCTTTCCGACGCAGTGACCAACGTATCCCGGGTAATTCCATCCAAAAGCAGCATACCGGCGCTGGAGGGCATTCAGATCAAGGCCCGGACGGGTGAATTGATGCTGACCGGCTACGATATGGAATCCGGCATCACCACAACCATAGAGGCCGCTGTAGAGCAGGAGGGCGAGATTGTATTATCCGCCCGGCTCTTCTCCGAAATGATCCGCAAAATGGCAGGAGAGGACGTCAGCGTGTCTGTGGGCGATAAATATTTGACCGAGGTCAAAAGCGGCCTGACGGAATTCACCATCCTCGGCATCCCCGCCGATGAATTTCCGGAACTCCCCGATGTTCAGGGCGGCAACGGCATCAGCATGACCCAGTCTGTTATGAAATCCATGATCGATCAAACCTTATTCGCCGTCGCCACTACCGACACCAAGCCTGTCCACACCGGATCCCTCTTTGACATGAAAAGCGACAGCCTCACTTTGGTTTCTGTAGACGGCTACCGCCTTGCCCTGCGAAACACCGCCCTGAAGGACGGCGTCGACACCAGCTTTGTCGTACCCGGGAAGGTATTGTCCGAGATCTCCAAGCTTCTCAAGGACGACGAGGAGGAAGAGGCCTCTCTGATGGTGGCGGGCCGTCACATTGTATTCCACATCGGCCGCTACTCCGTGGTATCCCGCCTGCTGGAGGGTGAATTCCTGGACTACCACTCCTCCATCCCCTCCGGCGGAGACACCCAGGTCATCGTGTCTACCCGGGCATTGATCGACAGCGTGGAACGGGCATCCCTTCTTATTTCCGACAAGCTGCGCAGCCCTCTGCGTGTGGTGTTTGATTCCGGCAAGATCCGCATCTCCTGCTCCACCTCCATCGGTAAATTCCAGGACGAGGTGGAATGCGAATTGAGCGGCCCTACTGTGGAGATGGGCTTCAACAACAAATATCTGCTGGATGCCCTCAAAGCCTCCGGAAGCGACGAGGTTCGCATCCAGATCAGCGGCGCCCTTTCTCCCATCAAGGTACTCCCCATTCAGGGAGAGGAATACCTGTTCCTGGTTCTGCCTGTGAGGCTGAAAAATGAAATGTGAGTCCGTTTCTATCCGCACAGAGTTTATCAAGCTGGATTCCTTCCTCAAGTTTTGCGGCGCTTCCGTAACCGGTGGAGCCGCCAAGGAAGTGATCGCCGCCGGCCAGGTGCTGGTCGACGGCCAGCCCTGTCTGCAGCGGGGAAAAAAGCTGTACCCCGGCGCCGTAGTTACAGTGGGGGACACCGCCTACACTGTAACAGCAGAATAAGCGGCGGAATAAATTACATCTCCTTCGATGAAATCCAATCTATGCATGCCATGCCAACCGGATGAGGCACTGCATCATGCAACGTATCTGACGATCCGGCTTGGGATGGGGGGTATCGATGAACATTCAGGCATTGAAGCTGGAGCGCTTCCGCAATATCCGGCAGCTGGAGTTTTCCCCGGTGCCGGGTGCCAATGTGATCTATGGCGACAACGCCCAGGGAAAAACCAATATTCTGGAGGCTGTGTGGCTGTTTACCGGCGGGAAAAGCTTCCGGGGCGGAAAGGACAGCGACTTCATCCGCTTTGGCGAGGAAAATACCTCCCTGCAGCTGGAATTCTCCGCCGGAGGCCGTCCCCAAACAGCGGCTGTCTATCTGGGGGAGGGCAGGAAAAACGCCTTTCTCAACGAGATCAAGCAGCCCAGCATCGGCAAGCTGATGGGGGAATTCTGCGCCGTATTCTTTTCCCCCGATCACCTTCTGCTGGTCAAGCAGGGCCCCGAATACCGCCGCCGCCTCATTGACACCTCCCTGTGTCAGGCATACCCCAAGTACGCCAAAATCCTCGATTCCTACCAGAAGATTCTCAGGCAGCGGGCCAGCCTGCTGCGGGATATCCCCCGCAGCGCGTCTTTATTGGATATGCTGGACGTCTGGGACAACAGCCTGGTGGAATATGGTGGCTATATCACAGCCGTCCGGGCCGGGTACGTCAAGCGGCTGGCAGAGGAGGCCCGGGAGGTATACGCCGGTATCTCCGACGGACGGGAGACCCTGGGTGTCTGCTATCGAACCAGCTATGAATTGGGCGGAGAGCCCGCCACCCGACAGGAGTTTACCGATGCCTATCGGCTGGCTGTCCGGCGCAACCGCGGCGAGGACATCGCTCACGGCAGCACCATGGCAGGCCCTCACCGGGACGACATCGACATCACCATCGACGGCAGCTCTGCCCGCAGCTTTGGCTCGCAGGGGCAGCAGCGTAGCTGTGTGCTGGCGCTGAAGCTGGCGGAATGTGCCCTGCTGGAGCAGCGAAACGGAGAGCCCCCCGTTGTACTGCTGGACGACGTCATGAGCGAGTTGGACGAATCCAGGCGGGGGTATTTGCTAAACCGGCTGGAGGGCAAGCAGATTCTCATCACCTGCTGCGATGTGGGCCTGTTCCGGGGACTGCGGGAAGGGGCCGTGTACCACATCTCAAACGGTGCCTTGCTGGAGGAGCCCCGGCTGATTTCATCGGCGGAGCCGGTGCAAAACAGCGGTACTGCCCTGTAATCAAGCAGGCAGATAGCAATATATCGATGCAACAATACGCCCGCAAAGGAGCCTGACGGATGTATTTATATCTAGGGCAGGAAACAGTGGTCAACACCGCGGATATTATCGGGATCTTTGATCTGGACAATACCTCCACCTCCCGCATCACAAAACTATATCTTTCCCAGGCGCAAAAAAGCGGCAACATCGTAGAGGTATCCCACGAGCTGCCCAAAAGCTTTGTAGTCTGTGAAAATAAGGGGAAAATCAAAGTCTACCTGTCCCAGATTTCCCCCTCCACCCTCAAAAAGCGCACATCATTCATCAAGGACATCAGCAACATCTAACGGAAAAGGTCTTACTTTCTTTTTGAATCAAAAAAGAAAGTAACAAAGAAAAAATAATCGCTCCGCGCATCCGTAGGAAGCTATAATAAAAAGATAGTTTTTTATGATTTGCTGTCAGGGTGGGCGAAGCGCAGGCGCTTTCTTTTGCTTCTTTTCTTTCTCGCGAAAGAAAAGAAGGGTCTTTGTTTCCAAGAGTGAAAGGATGATACAGAAGCCATGGAGCATAACCCTGAATTGGAGCAAAACAATCTGGACCATTACGACGAAAGCGATATCCAGGTACTGGAAGGGCTGGAGGCCGTACGGAAGCGGCCCGGCATGTATATTGGCAGTACGGGGCCAAGGGGCTTGCATCACCTGGTATACGAAATTGTAGACAACGCCATTGACGAGGCTTTGGCCGGGTACTGCGATAAAATAGAAGCAAAAATCTGTCCGGGAGACATCGTCGTCGTCTCCGACAACGGCCGGGGCATCCCTGTGGGCATTCAGCAGCAAACAGGGCTTCCCGCTGTTACGGTTGTCTTTACGGTGCTGCATGCCGGCGGCAAGTTCGGCGGCGGCGGCTACAACTACTCCGGCGGCCTTCACGGCGTCGGTGCGTCGGTGGTAAACGCGCTGTCCGAATGGCTGGAGGTCGAGGTCTGCGACGGCAAGCACCGCTATTACCAGCGGTTTGAGCGTGGCACCCAGGTCGATGACCTGGCCATCACCGGTGAAACCACCGATGTCGGCACCAAAATCGCCTTCAAGCCCGACCCGGAAATCTTCGAGGAAACCGTATTTGACTACCAGATCCTGCTGAACCGTCTGCGGGAGCAGGCATTCCTCAACGCCGGCATCAACATCATCATCTCCGACGAACGGGAAAGCGGCGACCCCATTGTCACCCAGTTGAAATACGACGGCGGCATCGTCAGCTTCGTCGACCACCTCCACAAAAAATCCCAGAAAACCGTCCTCCACGAGGACATCATCCACTTCTCCTCCAAAACAGACAAGGGCGACGCCGAGGTTGCCCTCCAATACAACGATTCTTACAACAGCGTCATGCTCAGCTTCGCCAACAACATCCACACCGCCGACGGCGGCACCCACGAAACCGGATTCAAAGCCGCCATGACAAGGGTGCTCAACGACTATGCCCGCAAAAACAACCTCCTCAAGGAAAAGGACGACAACTTCAAGGGCGAGGACGTGCAGGAGGGCCTGACCGCCATCATCTCCGTCAAGCTGCAGAACGCCCAGTTTGAGGGCCAGACAAAGGGCAAGCTGGGCAACACGGAAATCCGCACCCTGGTGGAGAGCATGACCTACGACAAAATGTCCACCTACTTCGAGGAAAACCCCGCCACCGCCAAGATTATCATCGAAAAGGCGCTCAGCGCCTCCCGTGCCAGAGAGGCCGCCAAAAAAGCCCGGGATATGACCCGCCGCAAATCCGCGCTGGAATCCTCCTCCCTGCCGGGCAAGCTGGCCGACTGCATCAACAAAGACAACGTCACCACCGAAATCTACATCGTCGAGGGTGACTCCGCCGGCGGCTCTGCCAAGGGCGGGCGTGACCGCACCTTCCAGGCCATCCTCCCCCTGTGGGGCAAGATGCTCAACGTGGAAAAATCCCGGCTGGACAGGGTATACGGCAACGACAAGCTGATGCCGGTCATCACGGCGCTGGGCTGCGGCATGGGCGACGATTTTGATCTGACCAAGCTGCGCTACGGCAAGGTCATCATCATGGCCGACGCCGACGTCGACGGCTCCCACATCCGCACCCTGCTGTTGACTTTTTTCTTCCGCTTTATGAAGCCTCTGGTAGAGGCCGGCCACATCTACATCGCCCAGCCGCCTCTGTACCGCCTCATCAAGGGTAAGCAGATCCGGTATGCCTACACCGACCGGGAGCGGGATCGCTACATGGCCGAGCTAAACCCCGACGGCAACTCCAAGCTGGAAATCCAGCGATACAAGGGTCTCGGTGAAATGGACTCCGAGCAGCTGTGGGACACCACTATGAACCCCGAAAACCGCATCATCCTGCAGGTTACTCTCAGCGATGCCGCCGCTGCCGATGAAATCTTCACCATCCTGATGGGCGACAAGGTTCAGCCTCGCCGGGAATTCATCGAGCAAAACGCCGACAAAGTCCGCAATCTGGACGTGTAACCCACTTTCCGAGACACCACAGTCGGCACCACAACCCCAGCGGCCAATTGGAATGACACATAGAAGTAGGAGCGGATCAGACACATGATAAATGATGAAGAGCGAATTATACAGGTTGATATAGAGGACGAAATGAAAAAGTCCTTTTTGGACTATTCCATGTCCGTCATTGTATCCCGGGCCCTTCCCGATGTGCGGGACGGCCTCAAGCCGGTGCACCGGCGCATTCTGTACACCATGCACGAAAACAATCTGACCCCGGAACGGGCATACCGCAAGTGCGCCGACACCGTCGGGTCAGTGCTGGGCCGGTACCATCCCCACGGCGACGCCTCTGTGTACGACGCCCTGGTGCGTCTGGCGCAGGACTTCTCCCTGCGGTACCCTCTGGTAGACGGCCACGGCAACTTCGGCTCCATCGACGGTGACCCCGCAGCCGCCTATCGATACACCGAAGCCAAGATGACCCGCATGTCCGTCAACATGCTTACCGATATCGATAAGGAAACCGTCGACTACCGACCCAACTACGACGACCGCCTGCAGGAGCCTGTGGTATTGCCCTCCCGGTTCCCCAATCTGTTGGTCAACGGATCCATGGGCATCGCGGTGGGTATGGCCACCAACATTCCTCCCCACAATTTGGGGGAGGTCATCGACGGCGTCAATCTGCTGATGGACAACCCGGATGCCACTCTGGAGGAACTGATGGAGTGCATCAAGGGCCCCGACTTCCCCACAGCGGGCATCATTATGGGCAGGGCGGGCATTCGCTCGGCCTACGCCACCGGCCGGGGTAAAATCATCCTGCGGGGCCGCGCGGAAATCAAGGAAAACGAAAAATCCGGCCGCAGCCAGATCGTGGTGACGGAGCTTCCCTACAACGTAAACAAGGCCCGATTGATCGAGCACATTGCCGACCTGGTCAAGGATAAGCGCATCGAGGGCATCTCCAACATCGCCGACCACTCCGACCGAAACGGCATGGAAATCCTCATCGATTTGAAGCGGGACGCCAATGCTCAGGTGGTATTGAATCAGCTGTATACCTTCAGCCAGCTGCAATCCACCGAGGGCGTCATCATGCTGGCCCTTCACGACGGCAAGCCCAAGATCATGAGCTTGCAGCAAATGCTCCAGCATTACATCGACTTCCAGTGCGAGGTCATCGAGCGCCGAACCAGATACGATCTGCGCAAGGCAAAGGAGCGGGCCCATATCCTGGATGGCCTTCTCATCGCTCAGGACAACATCGACGAGGTCATAAACATATTCCGCACCTCCGCCACTACCCCCATCGCCAAGGATCGCCTCATCGAGCGGTTCAGCTTGTCCGAAGAGCAGGCCCAGGCCATCGCCATGATGACTATGAGTCGTCTGACCGGCCTGGAGCGGGAAAAGCTGGAAACCGAGTTGGCGGAGCTGAAGGTCAAAATTGCCGAGTACGAGGAGATCCTTCGGGATCACTCCCGGGTTCTCGCCGTCATTCGGGAGGAACTGGAGGTCATCCGCAAGCGGTTTGGCGACGAGCGCCGCACCGAAATCGCCACAGTCAGCGGCGAGGTGGACATCGAGGATCTCATCCCCGTTGAGGACTGCGTCATCACCCTGACCCACTACGGCTATCTCAAGTCCCAGCCGGTGGATACCTACAAGACCCAGCGTCGGGGCGGCCGGGGCATATCCGGCATGAGCCAGCGGGAGGAGGACTTTGTCGAGGAGTTGTTCATCGCCTCCACCCACGACTATATCATGTTCTTTACCAGCCGGGGCCGCTGCTTCCGCATCAAGGCCTATGAAATAGGCGAATCCAGTCGGGCTGCCCGGGGAACCAATGTGGTCAATCTGCTGCCCATTGACAGCGAGGAAAAGATCACGGCCATGATCAAAGTCAGCCAGTACGACGACGACGCCTACCTTGTTATGGTAACCCGCAGCGGCATCATCAAGCGCACCCATTTGTCCGCTTATCGCAATGTCCGCAAAAACGGCCTCAACGCCATCCATCTGATGGAAGGGGACGAGCTGCGGGGCGTGCGGCTGACAACCGGCGAAAACGAGCTGATCCTGGCCACCCGCAACGGCATGGCCATCCGCTTTAACGAGCAGGATGCCCGGGAACTGGGGCGTACAGCCCGGGGCGTACGGGCCATCCGCCTGAAAAACGGCGACGAGGTCATCGGCCTTGCCAAGGTGCGGGAAAACGGCACCCTGCTCACCGTCTCCGAACGGGGCAAGGGCCGCCGCTCCGAGATTGATCAGTACCGCCTCCAAAGCCGCGGCGGCAAGGGCATCAAAAACTACGACACCGAGAAAAACGGCTACGTGGCCGGAATCAAGATTGTGGACGACGAGGACGATGTCATCCTCATCAGCGACAACGGCATCATCATCCGCATCCCGGTGGATCAGATCAACGTCCAATCCCGGTATGGCAGCGGTGTCCGCGTCATGCGCCTGGAAGAGGATCACAGAGTCGTCACCCTGGCCCGCTCCCCCAAGGAAGAGGAATCGGAGGAATCCGCCGACGCCGAGGGCGAAGCCACAGAGACGGAAACCACCCAGGAGTCCACGACACTGGAGTCTGCTCGGCAAGCAGAGGAAGCCGACGCCGGCGAGTCTGTGGAAGAGTAATCGCAAAACAACAAAAGCGCTTTTCTCAAACGGGAAAAGCGCTTCTTTGTTACAAGGGCTGTTTGCCGATTCCACATATCTACTTTGACTGATCAGAACAGGGGGAGATTGCATGCACATACGTACCATTTGCACCAACGATTTGCCGGGCCTGCTGGAGTTGTACACCTTCCTGCACGAGGACAGCGTACCCGAGATTGACGACAGCATCTGGGCGCTGTGGGCCAACATCCTGCAAGATCCCAATCACCATATTCTGGTGGGGGAGAAGGACGGGCGAATCGTGTCGTCCTGTGTGCTGGTGATCATCCCCAACCTGACCCGAGGCCAGCGCCCCTATGCCCTAATCGAGAATGTGGTGACCCATGCAGCGTACCGGGGCAGAGGATATGCCTCCCAAATACTGGAGGCAGCCGGAGCCATTGCATCCGGGCAAAACTGCTACAAGATCATGCTGCTGACAGGCTCCCGCCAGGAAAGCACCCTGCGATTTTACGAAAAGG
>JAJDGX010000160.1 GCA_030265885.1 Ruminococcaceae bacterium OttesenSCG-928-L11
ACAGGCCCGTGATTTTCTCCCACAGGCTTTCCGTTTCCACGTAGGGATGGAGCAGCGGCACATCCCTGTCCGCAATCAGGGTCAGGGCCGCCACCGGCTGGCCATCCAGATAGATGCCCACCTCCCCCAGGTACTGACCGGCGGTGATGGGGGCATAGAGAAAGCGGGGGGCGGTCAGGCGGTATTCCACCGCCGCGCCTGCGGGAACGGGAATCTGCGCCTGTTCATAGGGGACGGCGGCTACCTCCGGCAGCGTGCCGCCGGTGACGGGGATGCAGATATCCCCCAAGCCCCGGGCCAGATCCTCGACCTGCACCGCATCGAAGAGGCTGTCGTAGAGTGTCGCGTGGACGTTCCAGTCGTCGGGGCAGCTGAGAGTGACGCAGATCAGCGTCACGCCGTTGCGGGTGGCGGCGGTGACAAGGCAGCGGCCCGCCTTCTTGGTGAAGCCGGTCTTGACGCCGATGCAACCCTCGTAGGAATTGAGAAGCTTGTTGTGGTTGGTCAGCCACCGCTCATAGGGGGGATCGCCGTAGGTGGCTCGCATCTTGTACTGGGAGCAGATGTCGCGGAATTGCTCGTTGCGCAGGGCCTCCCGGGTCAACAGGGCCATGTCATAGGCGGTGGAGTAGTGGTCGGCGGCATCCAGACCGGAGGGCGTGGCAAAGGAGGTGTGCTCCATGCCAATTTGAGCGGCGCGCCGGTTCATCTGTTCGGCAAAGGCGGGGATGGTTCCCGCAATGCGGACAGCGGCGGCGTTGGCCCCGTCATTGCCGCTGGCCAGCAGCATACCGGTGGCCAGGGCACGCAGGGACGCTGAGTCCCCCTCCTGCAGGCCCATGGAGGATCCCTCCACCCGGATGGCGTCGCCGTCCACCTGGAACATGGCGTCGATATCGGTCTGCTCCAGCGCCAGCAGGGCGGTCATAATCTTGGTGGTGCTGGCGATGGGCAGCTGCTCGTGTTCATTTTGTGCAAACAGGATCCGCCCGGTGTAGGCCTCCATCACAACAACGGCCTTGGCGTTGACGGTTCCTGGCTCCACGGCTTTATCCGCCGCGTGGACAGGAGTTCCCAGCAGAAGCCCCCACAGCAAAGCAGCGGCGATGATTTTGACAAACAGCTTCATTCCCATTCCCCCGATACGATAATTGGCACTTTGGCCTGCTAGTATCAATATATTGTGCAGAAAGGGGGAATAGAATGCATGGGAAAAGGGTTATTCGACAGGCTCCGGCCCATGAGCGGCGGTCGGCCCCTCCTTCTCCTTTTTGGGGATGAGATCCAAGATTTTGTCCAGGACGCCGGGGACGGCGTTGACGATGCGGTCGTTGGTGTTGTCGGCGGTCTGCATCTGGAGCAGCTTGACGTCGTTGCCGTCCACCACCAGGAAGGCCAGAGGCTGGATGGTGACACCGCCGCCGGAGCCGCCGCCAAAGAGATCCGGGCGGTTGGTGGGCAGGTCGGTGGCACCGGAACCGTAGCCAAAGGATACCTTGGACACGGGGATAATGACGACACCGCCGGGGGTGGTGATGGGCTCGCCGATGATGGTGTTGACGTCCACCAGGGTGTTGAGGCCGTTCATTACGGCGGATGTAAACTCACTGAGAGGATGATTTGGCTGATTCATAGTTGCGACCACCTTTTTTTGATTTGGGTTGTGGGGGGTTGGAGCGCTTCGATTGGGATTTCGCCAGCAGCACCAGGAACCGGACTGCCAGCCCCAATGCCGCCAAAATAGCGAAATGGGGGATGATTCGGGCGGTGACGCCGACGTCGTATTCGTTGCGGGTGCGGGTAAATCCCGGGACGATGCAGATGGCGGGGGACTTGACCGTAAACCAGCTGCAAATTGTGCCCAGCGCAGGGTAACAGACTGCGCAGAATTTACCGTATTGTATGGCCACATCGGCTGCGTCCTCGCCGCCAATGAGGATAAACAGCTTGACATCGGAGAATACCAGGTGCCTTCGCAGCAGGCCCAGGCTCCACCGTGAGGATTTTAGCAGGGAAAGCACCATGTCAATGGTCTGGGTGAGAGAGGCCGTTTCCTCTGCCGGTTTTTCTTTCTTGCGGGACTTTCGCTTGCGTTTTTGGGAGTCTGTCCGCTTCTTGCGGGGCTTGTCCTGCATGGGGAATACCCGAAAACGGAGAAAGAGATACCGGATGTGCACAGTGGTCTCCCCGCCGTGCTCCACCCGCACCGATACCGGGAAACACAGCAGCAGGAACAATAGGCCAATCAGACCGAGGATTATCCAGAGCGCTAGCATGTTCCACCTGCTTCCTGTGTTGGGTGCCTGGGTTTGGTGCCTGGGTTTGGTGCCTGGGTTGCATTTGAAATGGGGTTTCACCCCAAACCCCACCAAAGGGGTTGAACCCCTCTGGACTCCGCAAATCACTTCGTGGCTGCCGCCAGGCACCGGGTCAAATCCATCCGCCAAGCCGGTCAAGATGACGACCGGCTTGGCTGGTGCGGTCATCTGTGTCCCGTGTCCTTTTACCGGCGCCCTTTGCCCGTCCGCTCGCTAATTGTGGCAGAAAGGCCACAAACCGCTCGCTGGGTTTTGGGCAGGGCCATATCACAGCCCTTGCACCTTGCCGGCGCCAATGGCCGCGTCCCTGCGGCCCGTGGGTCGGCTTACGCCGCCCCGCCATTGGCACCGGCTTATATTTTCCACAAGACCAATATCGGCAATCCGCGGAGCGGCATGTGTCCAGCTTCAAGCTGGCGGGATGTGGGCAGCTTCAGGCTGGGTCGAAAAAGTCGATTTGGCCTTCGAGTTGCTCTTCTTCGTCGTCACTGGGGGTGGGTGTGTCTGTATCGGTTGTGCCGGCGGGGAGGGTGGGAAGCTGCTCCAGACTTTCCATGCCAAAGCTGCGCAGGAAGTTGGGGGTGGTCTGGTAGGCGATGGGCTTGCCGGGGATATTGAGGCGGCCCGCTTCCTCCACCAGGCCCTTATCCACCAGATTGCGGACAATGGAGGAGCAATCCACGCCCCGCACCTGCTCCACAAAGGCGCGGGTGACGGGCTGGTTGTAGGCAATGACAGCCAGAACCTCCAGCGCTGCCGCCGACAGGGGCACATTGCGGCGGATGGTCAGGGTTTGTCGGATGACATCGGCATATTCGGGCAGGGTGCCCATTTGATAGGCACCGGATAAGCTGAGGATATCCAGGGGGCTGCGCTGCTCCAGGTAGCGGTCGCGGATGCGCTCTACCAGGCTGCGGATTGTCTTTTCCTCTATCTCCAGCACTTCGGCCAGCCGGGCGACCTCCACAGGCTCCCCGCTGGCAAATAGGATGGCTTCTATTTTTCGTTCCAGGCTATCCAGTGTTTGCATGCTTGGCAAAACATCCTTAGTTGAAATGTAGTCTTTATCTAAACCAAAATTAACGGGCTGCGCCGGGGTTGAGCAGGATTTCGTCGTGCTCCAGCACAATCTTTTTGGATTTGACCAGCTCCAGTATGGCCAGGAAGGTTGCGACCATGCCGCTGCGGCCCTGTTCCGGGTCAAAGACGGCATTCAGGGGGATGGCTCCGGCCCGGCGCAGTCGTTTCAGCACAGAAAAAATCTTGGCTGTCACCGACACAAAGGGCCGTGTGACAAGGGGATCAAAGGTTTCCCTTGGGGGCGGGAGGCGGCGTGCACCCTTGCCCTGGGCATCCATCAACGCGGCGTAGAGGATGGCCGCTTCGTGGGTCAGGGTATAGGTGGGGTCGATCTCCATTTCGGCGGGGGTGCGTACAAAAATGTCGCCGACCATGCTCCATTGGCCCAGCTGCTGGGCGGCCAGCTTGCAGATGCTGTACTCCACCAGCTGCCCGGTCAATTCCTCCCGGAGTTTTTCGCTCTCCTCCTCGTGGCGGGGCAGCAGGCTGACGGTTTTCATGTGGACAAGGCGGCTCGCCATTTCCAGAAACTCGCTTTGCACATCCATGTTTTGCTGCTGCCAGTCCCGGATGATGGCCATGTATTGCTCCAGCAGGGAGGAAATATCGATATCAATGATATTCAGCTTGTGTTTGGTGATGAGGTGGAGAATCAAATCCAGGGGCGCGTCAAAATCCGCCACTTTAAACGACAGCTTTTCCATGGGATAAATCGGTTGCCCCTTTCATTTATTACAGCGCGCGAAACAGCAGGTCGATGGGTCGGGTGAGGAAATCCAGGGCCGTCAGCAGCCCGTTGGACAGGAAGGAAATGGGCTTGTTCAGCACATTCAGGTACAGCAGCGCGAACACCAAAAGCATGATGTACCGCTCGTACCGCAGCATATAATATTGAATCTTTGCGGGCAGGAAAAAGCCCAGGATCTTGGAGCCGTCCAGCGGCGGGATGGGCAGGAGATTGAATACAGCCAGCTGGATATTGATGAGGATGATCATGCTGATGACGGTAAAGGCGTTGTCCATAAACGGGGTGGTTGCCACGTCGGCCAGAAATGATGTGTAGATGGCGACCTTGTAGATGCAGTACCACACAAAAGCCAGCAGGACATTGGCCATGGGGCCTGCCAACGCCACCAGGGCCATATCCCGGCGGGGCTTTTTGAAGTAGCGGGAATCGATGCCGACAGGCTTGGCCCAGCCAAAGCCCAATAGCAGCAGCGCCATTGTGCCGACAAAGCTGAGATGACGGAAGGGGTTGAGGGAGATGCGGCCCTCCGAGCGGGGGGTGGGATCGCCCAGCTTGTCCGCCGCCAGCGCGTGGGCGCTTTCGTGGAACGGCAGAGTCAGCAGCAGTACGATGACGCGGGCTACGAGTGTCCAGATATTGGTTGTCATATTGGCATCGAGGTTCCTTTGTATTGGTTTGAGGGGGAAGCGCCATATGGAATATTTTACTTGAAAAAGCCCTCGATTACAAGTGTAGAAAGCCGAAAACCGCCATGGTTTGGGGATTTTTTTCGGGAAAACACAAAAATCAGCAAAGAAAATGCTTGCAATGCCGGTATTAATCTGATAAAATAGCAATGTTGACTTTTCGGATGAATCGATATGTATCGGGCGTGCCCGTTTTGCATACAGCTCATCTAGTTACCGCCATATGAAGGAGGTGCAGACTATGGCTAAATGCGACATCTGCGGAAAAGGCGTCACTTTCGGCATCAAGGTTTCCCACTCCCACCGCAGGAGCAATCGGAAATGGAAACCCAACGTACAGCGTGTCAAGGCAATTGTTGACGGCTCACCCCGCCACATCCACGCCTGCACCCGCTGCTTGCGCTCTGATTTGGTGCAGCGCGCCAACTAGCAAGCCCCTGTGAATAGCCGAACGAGAAGGGCCGGAACCATCCGGCCCTTCTTTTTCTTTCCCCCAAACACCCAAGCCCCCAGCACAAAGCCCTATAGCCCTAAAGCACCCCCACCACACAAAGCCCCCGGCGGCACAGGCGCAAA
>JAJDGX010000161.1 GCA_030265885.1 Ruminococcaceae bacterium OttesenSCG-928-L11
CATTTATCCGAACTGTGCTTAGGTGCTTTGCCCCTCGGGGTAAGATAAACCCATTTATCCGAACTGTGCTTAGGTGCTTTGCCCCTCGGGGTAAGATGAACCCATTTATCCGAACCGTGCTTAGGTGCTTTGCCCCTTGCGACAAGGCTGTGCTACAACCATAGCCAACGATGAGGGCACATTGCCCTCCTATTGTAACAATCTTACCCCCATTATACAACATTTTATCACAGTAGTCAATTAGCAAGGTAAAGTAGTATCATAGAAAAGCAAGCAAAAGCCTCTCCCTATGCCAGGGCATCAAAATCCACAATGCGCAGCGACGCCCCCTGATAGTAATGCTCCAAAATCTCGTCAAAGCTGTAACCCTGCCGCGCCAGAAAATCCGCGCCGTATTGAGACATCCCCACCCCATGGCCGTGGCCGCGAACGGTGAAGGTAAACCCGGTGCCGGTACAGGCGATATCCATATTGTGGCTGCGCAGGTCAAAGAGGGTGCGGATGTCCTTGCCGTGCAGCTCCAGCCCGCCTACATTGACGCCGGTGATGTACCCGGACTCCGACCGGGCGATGTCGGAAAACCAGCCGGAGGGGTCACCGGCCAGTACAGCCGCCGGATACGCCGTGGCAATGGCCTCTCGCACCGCCTCCACCGAGAGGGTCGTGACCATCTCGTAATCGGGCGCCAGATAGTCCCCCTCGCTGTCCGCCGGGACAAGGTACCCGGCACCGCCGTTCCAGACGTTGTCCGCGGCCTCGGTACGCCCGGCCGACATGGCGTGATACGCCGCCACAATGGGCTCGCCGTCGTACTCCAGAATATAGCTGAGGACACTGTCCGTCGCGCTGCAAATTTTCTCCCAGTATACCTCGCCGTAGGTCTCGCCGTAGAATTGTTTTGCCTTTTCCTCGGTGATGTAGCCCTTCATCTGGGAGGGATCGGCGGCAAAGTCCGCTCCGTATAATGTAGGATCCGGGTTTTCCTGCTGGAGGGTGTGGTGGCGTAGGGCATAGGTGTGGGCCGCCACCGCCTGGGCCTTGAGAGCCTCCTCGTGAAAGGTGACAGGCATCTCCGACGCCACCGCCCCCCGGACATAATCCCGCAGGCCCACTTCGCTGACCGTCCCCGTGGTTTGATCGTATATGCGGAAGGACAGCACACCGTGTGCCGTATTGGCGGGGACTGCCTCCGACACTGTGATCTCCTCCTCATCGCCGGAATCGGCAGGGGTTGCCGGCGGCGTGTCGGCAAGGCCGGGGCTGCCCTCCGGCTCGAGCGCAAGGGTCAACTCCGCTTCTCCGTATTGCTCCGCCGGCTGAGGCTGCATGTCCGGCACCACCGGCGTGTGAACAACCGCCTCCCGGGTATCCACACCGTCGGAGGGGCCCCAGTGCATCGCCACCATGGGTAAGGTCAACAACGCCAGCATGAAAATTGCAATATACAAGGCTCCCGCTTTCATAATTTCAAACTCCTTCAAATTCTGCCAAAATGAATAATCTCGAAATAACCACAGAATAAAGCGAAATAGATTGACTTTTCCCAAACAACTCGCTATAATGGAACTTACATCTTTTGAATCTTTCTAATTTTGAATTTGCAAATTTTCGCGAGAGGAGCGACCGAGCATGTCTGTAAATGAGGCTTTGCAGGAACCACTGGATACCAGTTCTGCCCGGAAATACGACCCGGACAAGGATATTTCATTTCTATGCGCGGAAAGCCGGAAGTATAACAACATCGATCCCTCCGAGTATAAGCGTTACCGGGTAAAGCGGGGGCTCCGCAACGACGACGGCTCCGGCGTTGTGGCCGGAATCACTCGCATCTGCAACGTTCACGGCTATGTGATGGATGAAGGCGAAAAATCGCCGGTAGAGGGACGCATCACCTATCGGGGCGTCAATCTCATGGATATTATCGCCGCCTGCCGCGCCGAGGATCGCTTTGGCTACGAGGAGGTGGCATGGCTGCTGCTGTACGGCCAGCTTCCCACCCGCCACCAGCTGGATATCTTTGATCGCTCCCTGTCCAACCAGCGGGAGCTGCCCCCCCAGTTTGTGGACGATGTCATTATGAAGGCCCCCAGCGCCAATATAATGAACGCCCTGCAGCGGGCGACTCTGGCCCTATATACCTACGATGAGGATCCCGACGGCATGTCCATGGAAAACGTCATGCGCCAGTCCATGTCCCTCATCGCCAAGATGCCCTCTATGATGGTGGCGGCCTATCAGGTCAAGCGCCGGAATTTTGACCACAAGAGCATGTACTTCCACAACCCCGATAAAAAGCTCACCGTGGCCGAAAACATCCTGCGCACCATGCGCTCCGACAAGCAGTTCACCGATCAGGAGGCCAAGATGCTGGATCTCTGCCTGATGCTCCACGTGGAGCACGGCGGAGGCAACAACTCCACCTTTGCCACCCGTGTGCTGACCTCCTCCGCCACGGATACATACTCCGCCATCTCCGCCGGCATCGGCTCGCTCAAGGGCCCCCGCCACGGCGGCGCCAACGCCAAGGTGCTGGAGATGATGGGCCATATTAAGGAAAATGTCTCCAACTGGCAGGACGAAACCGAGGTAGCCCGCTTCCTGCGCAAGCTGATGGACAAGACAGCCGGCGACGGCTCCGGGCTGATTTACGGCATGGGCCACGCGGTGTATACCCTCAGTGACCCCCGCGCCATCATGCTCAAGTCCTGCGCGGAATCCATGGTGGTCGGCACGGAATATGAGGCGGAATACAACCTGATTCAGCTGGTAGAAAAGCTGACGCCCGATATCTTCCGGGAAAAGAAGGGCATCGACGGGCCCCTCTGCGCCAACGTGGACTTGTACTCCGGCATGGTGTATACCATGCTGAAAATTCCGCCGGAGCTGATGACCCCGATGTTCGCCGTAGCCCGCACCGTAGGCTGGTGCGCCCACCGCATCGAGGAAATCTTTACAACAGGCGGCAAAATTATGCGCCCCGCCTACAAGGCCATTTCTCCCAGAACCGACTATGTCCCGCTTGACAAACGGTAATCTCTGCGATATCCTAGTTTCTGGGAGTTGTTGCTGGGTATGGCGCTGCCGGCCAAGGTTCGGCGGCTTCCGCATAAACAAAGCAAAACCCCGGCACAACAGTGTCGGGGCTGTTTGTTAGGGCCGTTTGCCTCCTGTCAACCGACCCTGGGCAAGGCTCCTTTCGGCATAATGGAAAGAGGAGGAACGGCTGCGCATACAGCCGGGAAATTCATGGAGAAAGCTTACTACAAGCTGATATACGCGATTTATTTCTGTACATTGGCGATTGGCGGCGTTGTCCGCCTGATTTTGAAGCTGTTTTTCACCGATCACGCGACAGGCTTTGCCGCAGACGGCACACCTCTGGCTACGCTGCTCAATGTGGTGCTGCTGGTAGGGCTGCTGGCGCTGCTGGCCATCAATATGCTGTATCGGGGCAAGGACGAAATCCGCCTGCAGGTGCAAACCGGCATTTTGCCGGTGCTGGCCATTTTGACCGGATTGTCCATTGCCTGGTATGTCTGGCAGGGACTCCCCTCCCCCCTGGGGCAAGCGCCTACCCGCGAAAACGCTCAATTCGCCCAGATTGTGCTGTATGTCAACTATGGACTGGGCAGTCTGGCGGCCCTTTCCTTCCTGGTTACCGGGATTGCGGGCTTTCTGCGCAAGACACCGCCCTCCATTCTGCTGATTGTCCCCTCCATCTGGCAGATTATGCTGCTTCTCAGCCGATACAACGGGTACTACTCGGTTCTGTATATTGGCGATTATCTGCTGGCTATCCTGTTTATGGGCTTTGCCACCCTCTTTTACATGGCCCACGGCCGCACGGTGTGTGGCTTTGGTCGGCGGGACGGCCGCAACTACATCATCTCCTCCGCCATGGGCATGACCGTGTGCGGCTTCCTCCTGTCCATCCCCAACTTCATCTACATGGCCATGGAGGGCGTTTGGCAGCCTGCCCGGCTGCTCAGCCTGCCGGAGGTGGTGTATGCATTCGCCGCCAGCGTGTATGCGTTTGCATTTTTGATTTCCTACACCCGCTCCATTCATCGGGTATAGCCCCTGTCCAACGGAACAGCACAGGTTTCCCGCAAGACTGGATATCTGTGCTTTTTTGCTGAGTTTTTGTGGAAAAAGTTGTAAATCCTAAAGTTTTCATCCCCATTGCGCGATACTTATTTAAAGTAGTATTTTTGTGGGCATATGTGCAGTATGCCTGTTTATCATATTGCGGTGCCGTGTGGGGCCCGCTCTCCCGATGGCTGGGATTTGAACGGAAAGTGGTGACAATCCGGTGCGAAACAGACTGGTTTTTCTATATATGGCGATTGCCCTCGTTCTGTCTCTGTGCGGGTGTGCCGGCGGTGCAGCGTCCGCCGATGAACCAAGCTACACAGTGGAATGGGCGGATTCGGCAATGGAATACGCAGTGCGTCAGCAGCTGCAAAAGCACTCCGGCGACCTGGAGGCCCGCGAACTGAACGGCCTGAAAATTGTGCACATCTGGCCCGATAAGGTGGAGTTTAACGGTGTGGACACCATCGCCCTGCCCAGCGGCATGGAGGTGGAGGCCTACGACGACCTGCTCCACTTTAAAAATCTGACCGGCGTGATGTTTTATGGCCGCGCCATCGAAAATGTGGATATTCTAACCGACATGACCGGCCTAACACGGGTTGTGCTGATTCAAAACGAAAATCTGACCGACATCAGCGCCCTTTCTACTCTGAGCAAGCTGACTACCCTGGTCATCCACAGCAATCGCAATTTGAAGGATTTTACGCCTCTCGGCGAGATTTCCACCCTGCGGGAACTGGATCTCCACCTGTGCGGCCTGGAGGATATCGCATTTTTGGAGCCCCTGACCATGCTGAAGGTGGTGTCCCTCCACAACAACCTGATTACCGATATCTCCCCCCTGGAAAACTGCACCAACCTGCAGGAATTGGATCTCCACGCCAATCTGGTGGAGGATATCAGCGTCTTTTCCAAGTTCCCCAAGCTGTTTAAGGTAAAGCTGGAGGCCAACCGCATCTCCGATATTTCGGCCTTTCGCGGTTTGAGCGAAATGCGGATGGTCGCCCTGGATTTGAATCAGGTGAAGGATCTGTCTCCCCTCATCGGTCTGGAGGATCTGCGCAAGGTCTCCCTTACCGGCAATCCCCTGAGCGCGGCCGAGGTGGCGGCACTGCGCGCCCGCCTTCCCGCCACCTGCGAGAT
>JAJDGX010000162.1 GCA_030265885.1 Ruminococcaceae bacterium OttesenSCG-928-L11
GTTGAGCATCACCCCCAGATTCCAGTTGCGGCCTGCACTGGAGCCATACCGGGTCTTCTCCGGCTTGATGGAAAAAGGTGCACAGAACTCGCGCAGGGTATCAACTACAAATTGCTGCACTTTTTCCTTCTCAAAATCGTGCTTGCAGGAGATGAGCAGATCGTCGGCATAACGTGTGTACACAAATCGGTGCTTCTCAAAATTCCTCAGAGTGTTGCTAAGCCTGTGGTCGATGGGAATCATCATCACATTGGTAATAAGCGGTGATATGGGCGTCCCCTGGGGCAGACCGCCGTTAAGGAAACACAGCCCCAACGCCTTCATCAATTCCGCTTTGCCGATTTCACTCTTCACGATCTCGCTGAAGGGGAAGATCATCGACAGCATGGACAGCACAAACGCAGGGGTCGTGCTGCCGAAAAAGTTGCTGAAATCCAGCTTGAGAAACCACCTGCTTTCATTCTGCTGATGACGCTTCACCGCATCCACTGTGCAGCGGCCCCGGACATAGGCGAAGGCAGAGGTGTGGTACAGCGCAAACATGTTTTCCTCCAGCAGTGCCTTTAGCTGCCGCAGAGCGTTCATCAGTTCCTGCTCCGGCGCGTCAATTCGCCGCAAGCCGCCGCTGCTTTTGGGAATGTGGAAGGTGTGATAGAGCGAGGCCCTGTCCGCACGGAACAGGGCTTCATGTGCTTGATTAAAAGAGTGCAGCAAAGATATCATGTGGCCGACGTCCGTATTGGCCAGCAGCCGCGGATTCACCTGCTCCACGAAACAGGTTCGGGTGTTGGATGTATTCTGATGGACGTATTTGCTCAAGTCTTCCACGCCCGCCATCATCTCCTCAAAGCTGATTTGATGATAGGAGGGCGACTGCTTTACTGTGATATATGGCATAAATATCAGCCTTTCTGTGATTTTGGTCTGTAATCTGCACAGCGGGACGAGGTGGCCGGCAGCCTGGCGCCAGATGAGTGTGGGGCTCGCCGACAATTCGAGATAGAGGAATCGCGTGCAGTTTTCCTGATGAAATCGTCGGAAGTATTCTCGACCCCAAGTAAAATGGATTCCGAGATGATAACTTTCTACTGAAAGTTTCTGAAGATTCACCTCTCCAGCTCCTCCCTTCAGGCAGCCCGCACTTCCTTTTCTCCCGCAAAATGAAGCTTTGGATGTGACCTCAAAGCGCTTATCAAAGACAAGCTATCCATTACAGACTTTTTTGGAAACCGTCCAGCGTCACGCCGGTTAGAATGCGTCCAGCAGAAAGTTGGTCGCATCGAGTTGGATAAACTTTTTGAGATCGTCCCCCTTGGCAAAATTGACGAAGTTCATCACACCGAGGGAGCAGATCAGCCTTACCGTGGGCGCAACCGACAGCGCTACATTGCAGGCGGAAACGGGTGTCTCTGCGGTGGCCTCGTCGTGGGAGAAATCCATCGAGCGGAGGAAGTCGCCCACCATGTCGAGCTTCGACCAGTCGGCGGCGTAGTGCTGAGCGTCGGTGAGGCGGGTGCGAAAGTCGAACATAGCTTTGATGTGGGGATTGTCCTTGTTCTTGGTGGCAATCTCCCTGCGCAGGTCGATGTTGTCCACGCACAGAAACACGTAGCCGGAAAGCCGCTGATCCATGTAACCCTCTGTAGCAAGCTTTAATCCGCTCCTGCTCTCCGGATTGATTTCGGCCAGCATCTGCGCCAGGGCATCCACCTTCGCCATCCCCACATGCTTCTGGGTGAACATCTGGTTCGCCAGGTTGTGGGGCTCTACGGTGTCGAAGTCGTACAGCGTCAGGTTGGTCAGCCCAAAACGCGCAAGCAGCTCGGCCAGCGTGGAGCCGACCGAGCCGCAGCCAATGATGTGAAGCCGTTCCCGACAGGATTCCGGCTTGAAATAGTCGTAGGATTTTGCTAAGTCTAACACACTCATCCGCTACCCTCCTCAAAGCGTATATGGGTCATATATGTCGTACAGGCCGCGCCTCTGGAAATAGTCCGCTAGCGGGTCAGGCTCCGGCACTGTATTCTTGTGCTTTTGGGGCTTCACCTTGTATGCCGGTGATTTCTTTTTCTGCACCTTCTCTTGTGCATCGGCCAGAAAGATGTCCATGGAATCATCCCCAAGAATTTTCACCGTGACATCCTTGTCGTCGTACAGGATATTGTTCTCCATATCGTAAATCAGGGTGTGGGTTTTGAGCGACTTGTTCCAGATCATGAAGATGTAGAACATGTCGTCGTCCAGCTGGCCGAGGATTTTCTCCCGGTGACCGCTGTCAACCCCGGAGGGAGAGACGCCCATGTTTCCATGGCTGTGGCCCTGCATCCGAATTTTGCTGAAGGCATCATCGTCAAACCCATAGAGCCACTGGGTATATCGGGTCTGGTCGGTGCCCACTGTGCTGCCGGTGACCTCCTGCGGGTACACGAATATGTCTTCGAGGATAAATTCGCTGGCGGATTTTCTTGTAACTGTACCGTGCCACGCGACCTCGTCCGAAAACGCGGTGACAAGGGCGACCGTCTTGCTATAGGTGATAGGTGTAAGCCAGAGGATGGCAGCGGCGTCCTTGCAGGTGTAGGCTTTCGAGTAATTGATCTCCCCGTCTGCCATTTTGAGGCCGCTGAGAAGCTTTGCAAATTCAGCCTGTGCTTCTGTTTTCATCTCATCGGTAATTCGGATTGGTTTGGACATGCTGCCACTTCCTCCTCCAGTTTTTTGATTGCCTGCCGTGGCGTCATAAGGGTTCCCGTGGTATCCTCAATGCACCTGATGGCGGTGTGGGACAGGGTGTGGGCCAGGGTTTCCATCACGGTGGAATCGTGAAAGTTGAGGTTCCGGGCCGATACCGCCGCTTGATCGATGGCGCCGACATAGTCCCGGTTGTACATGTATTCCGCGAATCGGGTGGCATATCCCCCGATGCAGCCATATCGCTGAATATGGGGGTTGGGAAGGTAATCCCGGCTCTCGGGCGGGAAATTGTACTCCCTGATGGGGGTCAGACTGTTTCTCATATCCGCCCGGTAAGCGGCGCAAACACGTAGCTTGTATATCCCAGATTCAAAGATGGCCCGGTAAAGCCGCTCCATGCTGTCCTTGCTGATGTCACTGCGAAGGCTGCGATAAAGGGCGCTGCCGTGATTTCTGGCGTAGGCGTCAAAGGCATCCTCATCGAATACATCGGCATAACCGTGGGCTACAAATTCCAGCTCGGTGCCGGCTACACGAATGATGCTCAGGCTTTTGTTGCAAAGGAAGTATTCCATCAGCTCGGATTCCCCTTGCTCTTCGCCGTCCATCCTGCACCGCAATCCGGCAAGGATGATCTGCTGATCCTGTATGGCGTTGGCGGTACGGCGAAGGTCCTCCAGCATCGATTTGTAATCCCGCTCGAATCGCGCAATAACCTCTTCAATTTGATGGGCCCGTTCCCGCTCAAACGATTTCTCAAAGCCCCGCAGCCGGGTTCGGATCATCTCTCCGCGCATATCAAGCCGCCGGGCAAACTGTTCAATCAGCCGCTCATACTCGCCGGAGGCTCTGCTGCCAAGGCTTTTCAGCAGCGCCGTTTCCTCATCGGATAGCGGGCTGCTCTCAAACAGCGTTGGCAGATACCTGGGGATCATCATTTGCAGGGCATGGAAGCGGCGGATGTCGAGATGGTCGAGGAAGATGATGGCGCTGCGCTCATTTGTGTAAAACAGGCCGTCCAACCTTCGGATGAAGAACACCCGCAGATCCTCCCGCATCGTTAAATCGGCGAGATACCGTTTCCCTGCCCCGATGTGGGAACGGACAGATTCCAGCAACTGCATCCCGCAGCCTTCGCCTTTGCCGCTGCTTTCGCTTTTGGATGATTCCGGTTTGCTGCTTTCGTCATCCGCCGCCATGTCGGACAAAAGTCCGATCATGGCGCAGCCGCTCAGCAAACACGCCAGAAGGCATATCGCAATAATCCTGTGTAGCTTCATGCTGATTCCCCTTTTCTGATGCGCCCCTTTATTGGTTCAACATGGTTGCGGAGGGGGGCATATCAAGCTCGTAATTCTCAAGGTACCAGTCGTAATTGGGCGGGCGGAGGTCGTCGGGGAACTCATCCCAGAGCATCCCCCATGGGCGCAGGTAGAATGTATAGTAAAAGCCCCCCGCGTTCTCAGTGGCCTCGTAGAGGCCGCTGATGACCATGTAGTCCCCGTAGTCGAAAATGCTTGGGTCAATGGCCCATTCCGAGTACTCAAGCTCGTCGTCCCAGAACCAGCCGCCTGTGGGAAGCGCTATGCCCATCTCGCCCGCGCCGCTTTCATGTGAGAGCTCGATATCCGCGAGCAGCACGTCGATATCGTCGTCCCACGCGTAGATTTGACCGATTCCGTTGTCGTCCATAATGATTTTGGCGTAGCAATCCCACTTTTCGCTTTCCAGGTGGCCCCAGTCGCCGCTGGCGGCGTAGGCCTCCCAGTAACCGTACCAGTCGCCGATCCACCACTGGGCGGGGGTGTTAAACTGCCTTGCGCTGGTGGTTGCGCCGCCTGAAAACACTGCTGTGGCAGCGGGGGATCCGGGCGGTGTATCGCTGCTGCGGATGAGAACCAGCTCCGAGCCCGCCATATCAACCGTCATCTCATCGCCGCTGATGGTGTATTCGAGCGTGCCCATCCCTTCAATCTCAAGCGTCTCCTCTGTCCAGGTGCCGCTGACAAGCTGACCCATAAACATCTCTGCCGTGCCGTCCTTGTGCAGCAGGATGTAGAGGGTGTCCATTCCAAGTGTCGCAAGGATTTCGCCGCTGTATGTAGTGGTGCCGTCGCTCATGGAGGAGATAACAAAATAGTCCGCGTCGGAATCGCCTGCGCCCGATGTTCCTGCCGCAGTGCTGTCCGATGCTCCTGCGGGGGAAGCGGGTGGTTTGTCCTTGCTGCGGGTGAAGATCGCCTTGGTACCCGCCATATCAAGCGTCAGCTCGTCGCCCTTGATGGTGTATTCGAGGGCGCCAATTCCTTCGATGTCGAGCGTTCCGTCCTTCCAGGTGCCGCTGGAAAGCTGGCCCATAAACATCTCAGCCTTGCCGTCCTTGTATAGCAGGATGTAGAAGGTGTCCATGCCAAGCGTTGCAAGTTCGTCGCCGCCGTATGTTTTGGTGCCGTCGTCAAAGGAGGATATGACAAAGTAGTCCACGTCGGATGCACCTCCGCCTGATGTATCTGCGCCGCCCTCTTTTTCAAAGATGAGGGTGA
>JAJDGX010000163.1 GCA_030265885.1 Ruminococcaceae bacterium OttesenSCG-928-L11
CAAGGCCATCGCCGTCGAGACCGGCTCCCTCAGCGTATTAATAGTATATTTCGGTAGTTTTACATAGTTTTTGCGTCTGAACTTAGTATGAAGGATCTGTAACTGTTTGAAAAGGGACAGTTGAAAAAGAAGAGTACTCCGCATATCGTTCTGCGGGGTACTCTTCTTTCAGTGAGGATCTTCCATAGCATGTCGGGGAATACCCGGCGAGGCCGGACAACGGGCGGAGGAGGTACCGCTCTTACACAGGGTACCTTTGCCGTCGAAATGCCGGAAAATGGCATCAGGGGGGCGGGTTTGGGGGTGCGGTCGTCGCTGGGCAGGGCGCCGAAGTGGCGCTTGTAGGCCCGGCGGAAGGCGTGGTGGCTGGAGTAGCCGCAGGCCTCGGCGATGTCGGAAATGGAGGTGGCGGTGGTGGAGAGCAGATGGCTGGCATACTCCAGGCGCAGGTTTTCCATGTACTGGGTGAAGGTGTATTTCATGTTGTCCTTGAACAGGCGGGACATGTGCACCTCGGACACGCCGAAGTCGTGGGCGATGCGGGCCAGGTTGAGAGAGGGGTCGGTGAAGTGCTCCCGCATGTAGTCGGCGATGCGGGCCTCCATTTGGGCGGCCTTCTGGCTTTTGCTGTGCTTCACCAGGGAGCAGACCTCCAAAAACAGGGACTTGATGAGGGGGAAGGCGTCCAGAAAGGGCTCGGTGTAGGGGGCCTGGCTGATGAGCTCGTCCAGATGCTCGGTGGAGATGGTGTTGTTGTCCCGCAGGCCGGAGAGCACCTTGAGGTAGGTGCCGTTGAGTTCGCTGATGAAATACCGATACATGGTGGGGGACAGGCGGCCGTTCTGGATGTTTTCCTGATGGAGCTCGGCGAAGATGTCCTCCACAATGCGGGAGTTGCCGGCCTGGGTGGTGCGGATCAGCTTCAGTTCCAGTTCCACAGGGTAGTGGAAGTAGGCCCGGTCGTCCAGATACGTTTCGTAGAGGATGACGCCGGAGTCCTGGGTGCCGGCGGCGCTTTCCAGGGCGCGGCGGGCCTGGAGGTAGGAGATGGCCACATCGGCAATGGATTCGTAGCTGCGGCCGATGCCCACCTGTATGTGAATCTGGTTGGCGGAGGCCAGGTGGCCGATGGCGGCCTCGCAGATGGTCTCGATGTCGGCCATGCGGCGGCGGTCGGTGATGGGGAAGATGACGGCCACCAGATTGTCGTGCATGGAGTAGACCCACACATTGCGCACCGCGTACTGCCAGATGACCTCCTCCACAATGATGCGGGCGGCGGTCAACTCCCTGTCCACATCGGTGACGGGGGTTTCGCCGTAGCCGGTGATGCGAAAGGCCGCCACACTGTACATGTCGCCGTTGAGGTGGATGCCCACGCTGTCCAGCTGCTCGTGGATGTCGCTGTAGTCGGTGAGGGTGCCGCCCAGCAGCCGCTCGGTAAAGGTGACCTGCAGCAGGGGGAGGCGGCGCACCAGCTCCTGGCGCATGAGGGTATTGTCGTACAGCAGGGAGGAGACGGTGCCCTGGAGATAGTCGAACACACCCTTTTGGGCGTTCTGGTAGCCGCTGGGGATTTCGTTGTCCAGCAGGCGGATGATGTTGGTGATGGGGGTGCTGTTGCGCCGGGCCATGACCACAGACAGCAGCCCGCCGGTGAGACAGGCGATGAGGATGAAGGCCAGGGTCAGGTACAGCTGGTCGTACCAGCCGCTGAGGAGGTAGCGCTCGTCAAAGCGGTAGCGGTAGTGGCGGCCGCTGGCGGCGGTGCCCTCCACGGTGACGATGCCACGCTCCGATTCGGGGATGAGGTCGATGCCCTCCATGCCGGATGTAGCGCCGAGGATCTCCCGGCCCTCCGGGTCGAAGAGGGTGAAGCTGTTGGCGCCGTCGTTGTAATGGGTCACCAGGGGCAGCAGATCCTGCTGGCGGATGAAGAGGATGGCCACCGCCTCGCCGCTGGTGCGGGAATCCATGGGGATGGACTGCATGTAGACCACGGTGTCCTCGTAAATGCCGTTGACCTTGATGGAGTCGCGAAAGATGCTGCCGCCGTGCTGGCGTGTCCACAGGCCGCTCCACCAGGTGTCGTAGTCCTCCCGGGATTTGTTGTAGCGGATGCGGTAGAAAAAATCGGAATTGGCGATTACCCCGTCACTGCCCGCAACCATATCCTCGTCCCGGAACACGATGTACGCGCTCTGGATAAAGGAGTTTGTAAAGCGAAACTGTGACAGGGTCTGGTAGACGGAGTAGTAGGAAAAGAAATTGAAGGGGCCGGGCTTCAGCAGCTTTTCCACATCCGAATTGGTGGAGAGGAGCATGGTGACGTTTTCCAGCTCGGCAAAGCGCACCTCCAGGTTCCCCATGCTTTGGGCCAGGGAGCGGTTGGCGATCTCCAGGGAATCCCGCTGCTTATCCCGCAGGCTGCCGGTGCTGATGACCGCAATGACCGCAAGGGGGATCACCAGAATGAGGCAGTAGGAGATGATATACTGGGCGAATACATTTTTTCTCAGCTTTTCCATTGGCTTTTCCATTTCCTTTCATCCGAACAGGGAAATGAACCTCCCCGAGGCGAATCCCGGGGGCTTGGTTCACAATGAAACCTCCTCGTTTCACCGAAAACGCGCCGCGTCGATCGTTCCGAGAGAAAATGGCGGGAGTCTGGTCGCAGAATCCCGTACCGTACATGGGCCCATCCCAGCCAAGGCCCGTTTGGCAGGGGTTGGGGTGGTGGTTCTGTGGTTCTATTATACCATAGAAGCGCAGCGGATATGGTATAATTGGCCATCGCCGATAGGCGGGCCGTTTGAATCGATATAATAACCACTGTCCTTGTGGTTATTATACCATAGAAGCACAACGAATGGGGAGGTTTAGAGGAAGTCCTTTCGCATGGGGGTGAAAAAGTCCAGCAGGATGCCCGCTTCGAGGCAGACACAGCCGTGGGGGACGCTGTCCTGCTTGCATAGGGAGTCGCCTTTTGCAACCTCCCGGGTGACGCCGTCGATGGTGAAGGCAAAGCGACCCTCCGCCACATAGGTGATCTGGGTGTGGGGATGGCTGTGGAGCGCCCCCTCCGCCCCAGTCTCGAAGGTGTTTTCCACGCACATGAGCTGGTCGCAGTAGGCCAGTATCTTGCGGGTGACGCCGTCTCCTGCCGGCTGGGCAGCGATATCCGCGCCGAATACCCATTGGTCGTCCTTGTGAGCCATTGCCGTGTCCTCCTGTATTATCGTAGTAAAGTCAACATATACCAATCTCCTGTTGAAGGGTCGAGGAAAAATCGAGCAAACACCTATCATCCCATGGTTTTGTGAAGATTTTTTCCGACTCCTTCCAGGAAGGTTGGTATTAGAATATCACAGGTGGCGGCGGGAGGCAATAGCTGGGGATTTTTCCCGGGCGGCGGATTGTATCCGGGTGGGAACTGTGATACAATTGCTCCGTGTGATTTTGATGCGTTCGGCCGACACTGGCCGGCTGCAAATGGAACAAAGGAGACAGACAACATGCGCTTACATATCATTCGCCACGGCGACCCCGATTACGCCAATGACGCCCTGACCCCGCAGGGACACAAGGAGGCCGCTGCTCTGGCGGAGCGAATGGCGGCTTTTCCCCTGAAAACCATCTATTCCTCGCCGATGGGAAGGGCCTGGCAGACCGGGGGCTATACAGCGGAGAAGCTGGGTTTGCCGGTGACGGTGCTGCCCTGGGCCGAGGAGGTGCGCCTGCCTGCCGGTGAGCCGGACACCAAGCTTTTGCCCGCCACGGTAACCATTTGGGATATGCCCGCCCATCTGCTGCGGGAATGCGAAAGCCACCCCGACGGCTGGATGAACGCCCCCACCATGCATCCGCCGAAAACAGAGGAGAAATTTGGGGAGATCCGCCGGGGCTGGGAGGATTTGCTGGCCCGATACGGGGTGGCTTACCGGAATGGTCTGGCCTTTACCGAGAAAGAGCTGCCCCGCCACGATGTGGCGCTGTTCTGCCACCATGGGCTGGGGCTGTCTTTGCTTTCGGTGATGATGGGGATTCCCGCCACGGTGCTGTGGGGCTCGGTCTGGCTGCCGCCGACCTCGGTGACGACGGTGTTGTTTGAGGAGATGGATCGCTCCCAGATCAATTTCCGCGTTGTCGGGTTGGGGGATACCAGCCATCTTTACGCTGCGGGCTTTGCCGACCAAAGCAGCCGGGGGCTGATGTACAATTGCAGGTAGGTACGTGGTGGAGTGGGGCTCTGTTTGGAAGAGGCGCTCCCCTCCTCCCAATTTCGCTAAACTGTCCTTTAGCGAAATTGAATATTCGTTAATCTATTAGCGAATCTATTAGAAAGATCTTCCCTCCCTGGCCCCGGTGATGGACACCTGTCTAAGTCGGAATATGACAAAATTTCGCGGGCTTTCCAGATGGTACCCTCCCGAAGGGGGCGGAATATTCCGACATTGGATGCCATATTCGAATGATGACCCGCTTGATTACGGAAATATTTTGTATTTTTGAGGATTTGGTTAAATTTCTGTGTTCTCATCCGATATAACTATAGGGAGTAATTTGCCCGGCAATAAATACAGGAGGAATGATCGTGCAAGCATACAAAAATCTAAGCCTAACGAAAAAGCTGATTCTATCTATGCTGATTATTACGGCACTGGGCGTGATTATCGGCGCTGTCGGCGGCAATGGCATGTCCCGGCTGAACGAGGAAGACGAGGAGATGTACCTGTACAACACCTTGCCGATGGAATATCTGGCGACTATGTACGACACCCTGGCATCCCAGCGCATTTGCGCCAACAACATGGTGATCTTCCGCGAGGCTGACCCCACCTTCGCCCAAGAGGAAGGCGAGGCCCTGTACGAAAAAGAGGAACTGTTTGACGAGGCATTCCAAAGCTATGGCGAGAATATTCTTGCCAGCACCGACGATACCACCGTGGAGCAGGGGCTCTACAATGAGATGAAAAAGCTGTATTACGGCGAGTTTGCGACGATCAAGGCCAATGTCCGCAGCGCGGTTGCCTCCGGCGATGCCCAGGCGATGGCCGACGCCATTGCGGCTATGGACTCCATGGGCTCCGATGTGTCCGGCTATATGGACGAGGCCTTTGTCCTCAACGGCAAGTTTGCCTCGGACAAGGTCGCTGCCAACAAGGATCTGTATCGCAACAATACCATTACGCTCACTGTGCTTACCGCGGTCAGCGCCATTTGCG
>JAJDGX010000164.1 GCA_030265885.1 Ruminococcaceae bacterium OttesenSCG-928-L11
GCGACTTGGACCCTTTCAGTTCATAATAAAAATCCACCGGCTAAGCCGGAGGTTTTCGTCTACAAAAAAAGGGCAACGGCCAAAGCCGTTGCCCTGCAATGCAAGCAAATTAGTTGGTGATGGTTTTTTCGGTTTCTTTATCAAAGAGATGCACCTTGGAAGCGTCGATGCACATTTTGATCTTTTCGCCGGTTTTAACGTTGGTGCGCGGAGCAACACGGGCAACCATGGACTGGCCGGCGCAGTTGAGGTACAGATAAGTCTCAGCACCCATCATTTCGCTGACTTCCACAACAGCCTCTACAAAGCCGGTGGTAGCGCTGGAAAGGAACATTTCCTCGTCGTGCAGGTTCTCGGGACGAATACCCATGGTAACTTCCTTGCCCACATAGGCCTTGGCAGCCTCAGCCTTGGCGGAGGGAAGGATAACCTCATAGGTCTCGCCGCCCTTGCCGAACTCTACAACGATGTCGCTGCCCTTCTGGGCCAGCTTCGCGTCGATGAAGTTCATCTGGGGGGATCCCATAAATCCGGCAACAAAGAGGTTGCAGGGCTTGGAATACAGATTATTAGGAGTATCAACCTGCTGAATGAAGCCGTCCTTCATAACAACGATCCTGTCGCCCATGGTCATAGCCTCGACCTGGTCATGGGTAACGTAGATGAAGGTAGTGCCCAGTCTCTGGTGCAGCTTGGAAAGCTCGGTCCTCATCTGGGCCCTCAGTTTGGCGTCCAGGTTGGACAGAGGCTCGTCAAGAAGGAATACCTTAGGCTCACGAACAATGGCGCGGCCCAGGGCAACACGCTGACGCTGACCGCCGGACAGAGCCTTCGGCTTACGGTCGAGCAGGTGAGTGATGTCGAGAATGGCAGCCGCCTCTTCCACGCGGCGTTTGATTTCGTCCTTGGGGGTCTTGCGGAGCTTCAGACCGAACGCCATGTTGTCAAACACGGTCATGTGAGGATACAGAGCGTAGTTCTGGAACACCATCGCGATGTCGCGATCTTTAGGAGCAACGTCGTTTACCAGAGCGTCGCCGATATACAGTTCGCCTTCGGAAATTTCCTCAAGGCCAGCGATCATACGGAGCGTAGTGGATTTACCACAACCGGAAGGACCTACAAGAATAATAAACTCCTTGTCTTCGATGTCAAGGCTGAAATCAGTAACGGCTGTAACACCGCCCGTATACCTCTTGTAAATATTCCTGAGTGATAAATTTGCCATAAAGATTTACCTCCTAATAAAGTTATGCGGCTTTGCCGCCCTAACAGCAAACCACATTGTACTTACCACATCCCTATTTTACAGGAATTCGCTTGGCCGCGCAATCCGCTATATCCCCAAAGTTCAAAAAACGTCTTTATTTATTTTCACCAGTTATTCGACCAATTTAAAAATGCAAAAATAAATGTATATATAAAATCACCAAATTGCCTCAACATCGTTGTGCAAGATGATACGGCACTCTCCGGGAGCCAGTGCGGGATCCAGCTGCAAATTGCCAATGGACAGCCGTTTCAGGTAGGTTACCGTCAAGTCAAATTGGCGAAACATCCGTTTGATTTGATGGTACATGCCCTCTTCAATCGTCACATATGCCTCCGCCGGAGCCTCCGCCCGCACTACCTCCAGGCGCGCAGGCAGGCAGACATCACCCCCGCCCAGCGCAAGGCCCTCCTCAAAGGCGGCGGTCATTTGTCCCTCTGCAATTGCGCCATCCAACTTTGCGTAATACCGCTTGGGGACGTGCCTTGTCGGCGAAAGAATCCGGTGGGCAAAATCACCGTCGTCCGTCAACAGCACAAAGCCCTCCGTATCCTTGTCCAACCGGCCCGCCGGAAAAAGCCCCGGCCGCCACAACGGCTCCGGAACCAAATCCAAAACCGTGGCTTCCGTGGCGTCCTTTGTGGCGCAAATAACTCCCGCCGGCTTGTTCATCATCAGGTAGATGTACTTGCCGCCCTCCAGCTGCCGGCCCTGAACCAGCAGCACATCCGCCCCGCTTACCTTCTGCTCCGGGCCGGAGGCGGGGACGCCGTTTACCGTGATTGCGCCCGCGCGGATCATGTCCCGGATTTCCCTGCGGCTGTGTGCACTGCGGGATGCAACCCACTTGTCCAGCCGTTCCTGTTCCTTTGCTTGCTTTTTTCCCATGGTGGCCTCCGAGTGGCTTTCGTTTGTGGTGCCTGCGACGCATTTGAAATGGGGCACCGCGTTTGTGGAGCCTGCGGCGCATTTGTAATGGGGCGCTGCCCCATACCCCGCCCAGGGGGATGATCCCCCTGAGAACCCCGAAATCGATTTATCGTGAGGGGGTCTTTGAACCCCGCAATCGATTTATCGTGAGGGGGTCTTTGAACCCCGAAATCGATTTATCGCGAGGGGGTCTTTGAACCCCGCACATCACTTCGTGGCTGCCGCCGGGCGCAGAGCGAAAATCGTCCGCCAAGCCGGTCAAGATGACGACCGGCTTGGCTGGTGCTCTCGTCCATGCTCTGTGTCCTTTGCAGGTGCTTTGCCCCCGTCCGCTCGTTCCATCTCCGGGTAAAGCCGGAGATTCCGCTCGCTGGCTTTTGGGCTTGGGTGGTTGGGTTGTTTGCCGCTTTGTCGTATGCTTATTATAGCATTGGACGCCTTGGGGGACAAGCATCGGATGCTTTACTGCGGCATTTCAAAGCCGTGGATAAAGCCGTCGGGGTTCACCGAGGAGATATCGCCGCCGATGACCTTGTTTTTGCATACAAGCAGGGTAAGCTGCACCGCCTCCTCCGTTCCCGGGTAGTTGGTGATGACATAGGCGTAGCGCTTGCAGCGTTTCCCCTGGTATTGCTCCAAATCACAGCCCTGCTTTTTTTGAATGGCGTTGTATTGGGTGTACACGTCGTCAAACTCCTCGGGAATGATCACTTCCATAATCTCGGCTGGCTCCTCCTCCACCTCCCACCCAAAGGCGCGGATGAATTTCAGCCTGTCGTCATTGGTCTTGCCGGATGCCTTTTTCATCTCCGATACCTTCACAGCCGCAGTGCCTGCCGCAGCCTCCGCCGCTACCGAGTCGGATCCCTTCCAAACGCGGCCAATTCCCGTTATCCCCAAAACCAGAACGAGAAGCAGTGCAGCGCCCCCGATAAGCATTTCCCGTCTCCGTAACCGGAACGACATCATAAACATGTGCAAACCTCCCTATAACAGCTGTTGTACCTTTACAGAATATTCGTTGCGCATCGCGTTTAGACCTTTTCTACAGGAGTTTGCGATGCCAAAGCAAATTTTGTGTCGAAGGCTATTGTAAATGTTTGGCGCTTGCGCTATAATGATATTTTGTAAACAGGGAGTAGCTTGCGGCACACGGCCGTGATTCCGATCGTCATCCCGGCAAATAGCCCGGTCGGTTTCTGAAAAAGGCAAGACTTTTACGCTGAATTGCATTGCTTGCAATGGGCGGAAGGTCTTTTTTTATGTGCTTTTGCGCAAGGGAAGCCATCGTTCAGTAAGATTTTCGTCGTTTCGGGCAACGCTATAAGAAATGGGGGATTTCTGCTTTTTCTACATTCAGACAAATGCTGATGGGAACGAACGGACAAGCTGACACAGCAACACAGAAAAAAATGAGTGAACGGGAGTATTAAAAAATGGAAATTCTGCAATCCATGTTTTCCGGGGCTATGACCCTGGGCTGGCGGGAATTTGTGATGTACGCCATCGGGCTTGTGCTCATCTATCTGGCCATCAAAAAGGATTACGAGCCTATGCTGCTGCTGCCCATTGGCTTTGGGGCTATTCTGGTCAACCTGCCCCTTTCCACCGTATGGGAAAGCGCAGACGGCCACAGTGGCTTCCTCAAAACCTTTTACGACGCGGGTATTATCACCGAGCTGTTCCCCATCCTGATTTTTATCGCCGTAGGCGCTATGATCGATTTCAGCCACCTGCTGAAATCCCCCAAGATGATGCTGTTTGGCGCGGCTGCCCAGTTCGGCATCTTCTTTACCATTTTGGTGGCTATTGTCATCGGCAACCAGTTCCCGTCCCTTGGCATTGACTTGAAGGTCGCTTCCGCCATCGGCATCATCGGCACCGCCGACGGCCCCACCTCCATTGTGGTGGCGCGGCAATTCGCCGAGGAATATCTGGGTGCCATCACCGTCGCCGCCTATTCCTACATGGCCCTTGTCCCTATTATCCAGCCCCCTGTTATACGGGCGCTGACTACCAAAAAAGAGCGGCTCATCCGCATGGACTACAAGAGTGCCAATATCTCCAAGCCTGCTCTCATCGCCTTCCCCATTGTCATCACCATTGTGGCGGGCATTCTCTCTCCTGAATCGGCGTCCTTGGTTGGCTCTCTGATGTTCGGCAACCTGATTCGGGAGTGCGGCGTGCTGGAGCGGCTTTCCAAAACCGCCCAGAATGAGCTGGCCAACCTTGTCACCCTGCTGCTGGGCATCACCATCGGCGCCACCATGAAGGCCGACGAGTTCCTGCGGGTACAGACTCTGCTGATTCTGGCTCTGGGCCTTGTGGCGTTTATTTTCGACACCGCGGGTGGTGTGCTGTTCGCCAAGTTCCTCAACCTGTTCACCAAGAACAAGGTCAACCCTATGATCGGCGCAGCCGGTATCTCCGCCTTCCCCATGTCCAGCCGCATTGTGCAGCGCATGGCCAAGGAAGAGGATCCCACCAACTTCATCCTGATGCCCGCTGTCAGCGCCAATGTATCGGGCCAGCTGGGCTCGGTTGTGGCGGGAGGCATCATCCTGCACCTTGTGCCCATCCTGCTGGGATAACCGCAATTATCCACTTAAAACAGATATAATAGATAAAGGAGTCTGAATTATGTCCACATTACAACTGGGTGTTCAATTGATGGGCTATGGCCTTTTGGGCGTTTTTACCACCCTGCTGCTGTTTATGGCGGCCATCAAGCTGCTAACCCTCGCATTCCCCCCAAAAGCAGATTGAAGCAGATTGAATCTGCACACATGCCGGCAGATTGAATCTGCACACATGCCGCTCCGCGGATTGTAGCCGCAGGCTTGTTGAGCATATAAAGCATCCTCTTCGCGACCACCGTTGCGGAGAGGATGCTTTTATATTGGGTAAAGCCATAATGAATACGGGGCCGGTAAAGGGGTGCAGATCCGGAGGTTCACGCACAGCGCCCCCGGTCGTCATCTTGACCGGGGGCGCGTTCCTGTTT
>JAJDGX010000165.1 GCA_030265885.1 Ruminococcaceae bacterium OttesenSCG-928-L11
CACCCAGACACAAATATACAACACAAAGTTTACCGGCCGGTTACAGTTTACCCCGTTCAGGCTCATTCTTTGACGGTATACTAAGGGCAGAGAGTGTCCCACACAATATACCGGCAAGTCTCCGCCCTGACTGGAGCCCTTGCCTCCCATCATGGAGAGATTGGCATGCGTATCCGGGCTGTTTTAAAGGCAAATCTACAGATCATCCTCTTTGTCATCCTGGTATTTACCGCGATGATAGCCGTCAGCTGCGTCTATGTGTCCGGCATCGTCAACCGGCAAACCGAGGATCTGGGCGAGTCCCTGATGAACTATGTGGAGAGCACCGTCTCCGCCCATCTGTCCCAAAGCGCCCTCACCTTCAGCAACATCAGCCGCACGGTGGAGTCCATGGTCTCCACGGGGAACGACAACCAGGGCATCCTCCGTTTTCTAACCGGGATGAACGCCTACTTCCGGCAGGATGACACCCGCCTGCCCGGCTTCCTCAAGCTGTACGCCCTCATCGACGGGGAAACCCTGGCCGGGCCGGAGGCCAAAATCCCGGCGGATTCCTCCGCTGCGGGCCGCCCCTGGTACATCGGTGCCTATGAAAGCGCAGGCAGTGTCTTTACCTCCGACCCCTATCAGGACGCCTACACCGGCGAAACCTGCATCACCTTTTCCCGGCTGGTGCAGACTGCCGACGGTGAGATTCGGGGCGTTTTGGCCATGGACATGGATCTGGCCTATGTCTCGGGATTCCTGAGCCAACAACGGCTGGAGGGCCACGGCTACGGGGTACTGGTCAGCGATTCCCTGCTGTTTGCCAGCCACCGGGACAACGCCCTGGTCGGCATTTCCATGGACGAGGCGGGGGGCACCCTTTATAAAGTAACCCAGCTGCTGCGGGAGGGCAAGCCCGTATCCGCCGTGCGGGTGCAGGACGCCGACAGCACCGACAGCGTCGCCTTTTTCCGCACCATCTTTGACGGCTGGCACATCGGCATGCTGACGCCCTACGGCAATTACTACGACCAGGTCTACCGGATGGAGCGCACCTTGATTTTGCTGGGGGCGGTGTGCATGACTGCCCTGTGCTATGTGCTCATCCGCATCCGCGCCGCCCAGATGCAGGCCGCCGAGGCCAGCCAGAGCAAGACCGACTTTCTCTCCCGCATGAGCCACGAAATGCGCACCCCCATGAACGCCATCATCGGCATGACCGACATCGCCCGCAAAACCGACGACCCGGACAAAATCGCCCACTGCCTCGACACCATCAGCGCTGCCTCGGCCCATTTGCTGGGTGTCATCAACAGCATTCTCGACATCTCTAAAATCGAGGCCGGCAAGCTGGAGCTGGTCGACGGCGACTTTCGCCTGGAGGAGATGCTGACCCAGCTGGACAGCGTCATCGGCTTCCGGGCCGCCGAGAAAAAGCAATCCTACACCGTGACGGTGGGCGAGGGCGTTCCCCCGGTTCTCCGGGCCGACCGGCAGCGGCTCACCCAGGTGCTGACCAACCTGCTGAGCAACGCCGTAAAGTTTACGCCGGAGCAGGGGCGCATCGCCCTGTCCGTCCACCTGCTGGAGCAGACCGACGAACTCTGCCTGCTGGAGTTTTCCGTCCGGGATACCGGCATCGGCATCCCCCCGGAGCAGCAATCGAAGCTGTTCCTCGCCTTTGAGCAGGCCAGCCCCGCCATCTCCTCCCAGTACGGCGGCACAGGCCTTGGCCTTGCCATCTCCCACCGCATTGTGGGAAAAATGGGGGGCGAGCTGCGCCTGACCTCCGCCCCGGGCAAGGGCAGCACCTTTGCCTTTGCCATTTCCCTGGCCAAGGGAACCATGGTGACAGCCGCCGCCAAGGCCTCTGCCCACGCCGCCCCCGATTTCTCCGGCAGGCGGGCACTGGTGGTGGACGATGTCCCCATCAACCGGGAGATCATCGCGGCCCAGCTGGAGGACACCCGCCTGGATATAGACATGGCGGAGGACGGGGAGGAGGCTGTCCGCCTGTTTGCAGCCAACCCCGGCCGGTACGACATGATTCTCATGGACATCCAGATGCCCAAGCTCAACGGCCTGGACGCCACCCGGCAAATCCGTGCACTGGACTCCCCCGCCGCAAAGACTGTGCCCATTCTCGCCATGACGGCCAACGTCTTTCGGGAGGATGTGGATCGCTGCCTGGCCGCCGGAATGAACGACCACATCGGCAAACCCATCGACAGCGGGGAGCTGCTGGAAAAGGTGGGGCGCTTTCTGCTGCAGCCGCCGGGTGAGCCCCTCGTTTAGCTTTTCACAATCCCCTTTTTGTCTTGACTTTGTTATGTAATTGTGTGATAATAAATATTCAGTAAGGAAGGGAAACAGTCGGGTGACAAGCCCGACTGTCTTACTGTGTATGCATTGGTGCATTGGTGCAATGCATCTGCAAGCGTGATTTAACCGGCAAGGAGGCTCCGCGTATGGAAATGTCCCTTAGTGGGATCTGCCGGGCTGTGCGGGAGGATATCCTGCAAATGATTTACAGGGCCGGCTCGGGGCACCCGGGCGCGTCCCTTTCGGCAGTGGAGCTTCTGGTGGCCCTGTATATGACCGGAATGCTGCGCTGTGACCCCTCCCGGCCCGACGACCCGGCCCGGGATCGGTTCATTTTGTCCAAGGGGCACGCCGTGCCTGCCCTGTATAGCGTGCTGTGCCGCATGGGCTTCTTTGCCCGGGAACAGCTGGATACTCTGCGCACCTTGGATGGCCTGCTCCAGGGGCATCCCCGGCTGGGGATTACCCCCGGCATCGACTGCTCCGCCGGCTCTCTGGGGCAGGGGCTTTCCATCGCCAACGGCATGGCCCTGGCCTTCAAGCGGCAGCAGCTGCCGGGACGGGTGTACTGTCTCATCGGCGACGGCGAGCAGCAGGAGGGGCAAATCTGGGAGGCCGCGTTGTCCGCTGTGCAGCTGCGCCTGTCCAATGTATGCGTCATTGTGGACAACAACCACATCCAGCTGGACGGCGCAACCGCGTCCGTGAAAAAGATGGAGCCCATAGCCGACAAATGGCGCAGCTTCGGCTGGAATGTCATCGGCGCCGACGGCCACGACCTGGCTGATATGGAGGCGGCCTACCGGCAGGCCGCCGCCTGTGGGGATACGCCCAGCGTCATCATCGCCGAGACAGTCAAGGGCAAGGGTATATCCTTTATGGAAAACAGCTGCGATTGGCACAGCAATCCCCCCACCCGGGAGGAGCTGAACGCCGCACTGGCGGAGCTGAGCCGTCAGCCTGCTGCCACAGATCGTGTCAGCGCAAATCGTTGAGGGTGCGCCGGCACCGGAGACTTTGACAAAGGAGGAAGGCGCACTTGGAACAGATCCCACCCCGGGACGGCTACGGAAAAGGCCTGCTGCGGCTCTGCGCGGAGGACTCCCGAGTGATTGTGCTGGACGCGGACGTAGCCAAATCCACCCGCACCATCTGGGTGCGGGAGCAATACCCCAAGTCCTTCCTGGATATGGGGATTTCCGAGCAGGACATGGTGGGAACCGCCGCCGGTCTTGCCATGACAGGGATGCTGCCCTTTGCCTCTACCTACAGCGCGTTTCTCACCGGGCGGGCCTACGACCAAATCCGCGCGGTGTGCCACGATAACCTGAACGTCAAGCTGGCCGGGGCCCACGCGGGCTTTTCCACCGGGCCCGACGGCTCCATCCACCAGGCGCTGGAGGACATCGCCGCCATGCGGGCACTGCCCAATATGACGGTCATCGTCCCCTGTGACGCTGTGCAGGTGGAAAAGGCCGTGCTGGCTGTGCGGGATTGGCAGGGCCCCTGCTATCTCCGCTTTGGCCGCGAGCCTCTCCCGGTTGTATCAGGGGAGGGGGATCCCTTCCACATCGGCAAGGCCCGAATTCTGCGGGACGGCTCGGACGTGACCATTCTGGCCAACGGGGCCATGGTGTACGAGGCCATGCAGGCCGCCGACCTGCTGCAAAGCCAAGGGCTGTCCGCCCTGGTGGCCGACATGCACACCGTCAAGCCCCTGGATGTCTCCTTTGTGCAGGGGGCGGCCCGCACCACCGGAGCCATCGTCACCGCCGAGGAGCACCAGATAGCAGGGGGCCTGGGCGGCGCAGTCGCGGAGTGTGTCTGCGAGACATACCCGGTGCCTGTGCTGCGAATCGGCGTCCGCGACACCTTTGGGGAGTCCGGCAGCCCCGATGACCTGATGCGGCGCTACGGCCTGACGGCTAAGGCCATCGCCGAGGCGGCGCAAACAGCCTATCGCATGAAACGGTAATACCTGCCGGGCAACCGGCAGTTCTATCAAATACACCTGACCCGGAAAGGGGGACATCGCTCATGATGAACATTTGGCACGACATCAACCCGGAGCGCATCAATCCGGAGGATTTTCTCGCTGTCATTGAAATTGAGAAGGGCAGCAAAAAGAAGTATGAGCTGGACAAGGAAACCGGTCTGATTATTTTGGATCGAATCCTCTATACCTCCACCCATTACCCCACCAACTACGGCTTTATTCCCCGTACCTACGCCGACGACGGCGACCCCCTGGATGTGCTGGTGCTCTGCTCCGAGCCCATCGAGCCCCTGGTGCTGGTGCGGGCCTATCCCATCGGTGTCATCAGCATGATTGACGACAACGACGCCGACGAAAAAATCATCGCCATCCCCTTCGAGGATCCCACCTACAACTCCTATCGGAGCATCGATGCCCTTCCCAATCACATTTTCTCGGAGATGCAGCACTTTTTCCGCGTCTACAAGGAGCTGGAGGGCAAGGCCACCGCTGTCAACGAGGTAAAGGGACAAAAGGAGGCCATTGAGGTCATCCGCAAGGCGATTCTGCTCTACGACGAGACCTTTGGTTCGCAGGAGGAGGCTTCGGCGGAGTAGCAGTCAGCCGACAATTGCATAGTGAAAAAGAGGAAGTCCGGTGCGATTCCGGCGCTATCCCGTAACTGTAATCCGGCCACCCGGCCGGGAGTCAGATCTTCTTACACAAGTCTTGGGCGCGAGCGACGCCCGAGGCTTGTTGTGATGTTCAGGGATGCA
>JAJDGX010000166.1 GCA_030265885.1 Ruminococcaceae bacterium OttesenSCG-928-L11
CTCCCGAATGCGCGCCGCCGCCTGTTCCCACGCAACAAGGGTGGAATGCTTGGCATTCAGAGCGGTATCGCCGGTGGCGATCCGGATTCCCGGCTCATCAAACCAAATGGACACATGATTGCTGCCAAAAACAAAGCCCTTGCCGTTATTTCCAGAGCTTCTGTATTCATCCTGCAAAAAGGCAGCGTTTTCAGTAGTGGTATGGTCTTTTTTGAAGTAGGCGGCGATGCGCAGGGTGCTGTTTTGCTCGTTGCCGCCGCTGGTCAGAACCTCGTCGATGATCTGCTGAGAAATGGAAAAAGCGGAGGAATGACCGGCCGGTGCCGGTTCCTCCGCTTCTCCTGTAAGGGTTAGCTGCTCTGCAATGGTGGGTAAAGGCTTTAGCTGTATATCAGGTCGCTCAGCACCGATTCCTCCGCTGCCGCCCGGATGTTGTTCATCAGCCCCACCCATTTCATCTGGTCGGACGCCTTCATCTGCTCCGTCACGCCTTGCGCCGCCGCCATCTGTGCGGTCAGCTGCTCCATCCGGCTCATGGCCGTGTGCTCGATCTCCGCCAGGTGCTCGTTCAGCTTGCCCGATGTCAGCAGGTTCACGAACAGTATCCTGCGGTGCTGTTTCAGATATTCCTTTCGGAGCAATGCGTATTTGCCATGGGCTGCGGGCGCTTCCTCCGGTACGGTCAGGTTCGGAATGCGGTAATCGCCCTCCATCCGATAGGTCAGTTCCATGATCAGCACTCCTTTCGTTTTCTTCTATGGGTACAGTATGCGCCGGGGCATCCTGTTTTGCAATTGTGCGATTTGCGCTTTGCTCTGTTCTTTGCAGACTGCGCACTGTGGCTGCAATCTCTCGCAGGCAGGATTCCGCGATGTCGCTGGTGGCGACGCCGAGTGCGTTTACTGTAGCCGGGGTGTTAAAATCGACGATGAGACGAAAGTCCGATAAATAGTAATCGGCATCAATGCCACAGCGCGCAAGCATCATATATGCCACGCTGCGATGCAGAACATAGCGGTATTCATTTTCGAGATAATCGCTGTCATATTCTTCAAGTATGCTGCCATCAAGGCAGTTTTTGAGATCGGCCAGGTAATCCGCCATGTTGTCCTCGACGGCGTTCCTCGCTGCCGAGACGATAGCGTCAGCCAATGAGGCCGTATCATCCAACTCGCCAAATGAATTTCCCAGGGTCTCTATGACCTCGGCTTCATAGCGCAGCTCCATCTGCCACATGGGAACGGGGCGTGAAAAACGGCTTTCGTGAGTGTCGGAAACATCGAAATAGTGCTTCAGACGGTAATTGCCGTTGTGTTCATCGTCGAATACGGCAATGCCAGTCGCACCACGGTTGACCCATCGCCCAAACTGCTTGTTCCACTTTTCAATCTCCAGCACTGCGGTGGCGTCGGGGCGCTGCGCGTAAATGAGGATTTGCTCATCAAACCGGCATTTGTAATTGCGGCAGGCTGAGCGCAGGAAAGTCGTCCACGCGGCGGGATGATCGGTGACCTTACTTATTGTGGATTCATATACGCCGGTGATAAGCTGATATTTCGTCGCCATCGGGCGCACCTCCTCTCATCGTTCGTGCTCATTTCTATTCGGTGGCAATGGCCGTGGACTTCCGCCTGCATCGTAACGCCACGGCTTCGCGGCAGGGGCATCCCAACCGAACATACTACCGGCTAACATAGCCTCCTCTTGCGCCCGCGTTACGCCTAACAGTACATTGGAAGCGGTGGCAATCTGCCGATTGATATGCGGGTCAGATGTGGATTTGCCGCTTGGGTAGTATCCTTTTTCACCGAAAACGATGAATACGAGTTCTCCGGTAGACGGTACTATACTGAGGCAATCATTTGGCAATTCATGTTGTCCGGCCAGTTCGGGCAGAAGGTAACGGTTATCATAAGCATAGCAATAAATATCATATTCACCGGCGGCAGGCTTACAGCGGAGGTAATACGAATAATCCTGCGTTCTTATCACATAGCCATTTCCTTGCGGAGATAAGTCCATACCGGGGTTCGTGGAGCAAAAGGCATACAAGCTCCTGCGGCTGGCAAAGGGGGATGATTTTTCGTGATCCTTGCGCAATGAATTGATCACACTGTCAAACTCCTGCTTGAATGCGGTGGTTTTTAAGTGGGCCTGATTATCTGTCCATGAGGTATAGAATAGCTCGCCGCTGTCAAAATCAGCGCGAAGATGACCGATCACACCACAGCGCTCGGCACGTTCGCCATTCATAGAGAAAAACAGTGACTTATCATCCTGTGCAGGCAGCAATTCGTACATTGACTGTTCTCCTATCTCGCGTCATCGCGGTTTTTCTGTTTGTACTTCTTTGTGTGGTCGTAGGATTTACCTGTGCGCTCCGCATCGGCGCGGCAGAGCAAATCAGACCACGCATCGGAGCGGTTCGACCAATAGTGGCCCCAATCCTTACCCGGACGGTCGCGGTATGCCTGCCATGTTGCGTAGGGTTGGGGCGATGTGGAGCTGTGCCCCATAACGTAAACCTTATCGCCAACAGATATGCGGTGGGTAATGCGATAATATCCGCCCACCATCTCCGGCTCTTTTTCGGGTTCAACCTTGGAGCCGTTGCGTTCCAAGACTTCAGCAAATTCGCAGATATGATAGCACCTTCCATTTACATCAAGATGCGTTTCATCCAGATATTTGCATACACCCACATACTGCTCACCATTCGGGGTGGTTACAACGATGCTCCCGCCGTCCGGGATGGTGAACAGCTCGTTGTACCTGCTGTCAATAAAGCGGATCATCTTCTCATCCATTGCTATCTATCCTCCCTGTCCTTTGGATTTTTTTGCGGCGATGCCTTTTCTGCCTGAATTGCGGCCGCCTTCTCCGCCGCCCATTTCGGGACAAACTCCGACTTCACTTCACCCTGCACATCAGAGCGGTCAAAGCGGGTGTGCTTTCCGTCATTCAGGTGATAGCAAAAAACAGCCCGCCCGTTTGGGTTCGCTCTCGCACCACTGCCACCGCTCACCAGCACAATCTGCACTTCTCCGCGCCGGTACTCCGGGCGCAGAATTCCCGCTTTGATGGCAACAATCTTACCGTCAATGCTCTTGCTGTAATCATGGGGGTAGCAATGCTCGGTGGTGAATACCTCGCAAGTGGTTTTGCTGCGGTCAATCTCGCTCTGCATAGCTTCAATCTGTGTGTTAACGCGCCCGGTGAACTCCCCAAGGGCCTCCAGATAATCATCGCTCACCTGACAATCGGCATATTGGCCGAGCAGGTCATTGCTGGTATAGTCGCCTACAAACCAGCACATCCCGTTCTCCGCGCCTTTATCCTCGGCAAACACGATTTCCTTCTCCCCCACATGGACAGCGTGTTTTACCTCGTAGCCGGTGTCACCCACCATACGCCGGCGCTGCTCGACCTCCAATTCGCCCTGAATCTCACGCAGGCCATTCAAAAGCGGCTTAACCTCATCCACATAAACCTCATGATCTGCAAACATATCCGAGATGTTTTCGATGTCCTTGATGGTCTCCCTGACTATATGGAGGTCGGAGAGATAATCTTCAAGCTCCGCGATGCAATCCTCCGGTGGGGTGTCGGCGTAATAGCTGTGAACATCGTTATCCTTGAGGAAATGGTAAAGCTGCTCTGCGAATTTTCTGTTGTCCATCATCATGTTCATGCACTCCTTTATCTGATGTGATATTTGCGGCGTGGTGGTCAATGAAAAATAAAAGAGGGCGGCATCGCCGTCCCCTATGTATGCGGCATCCTCAAAGGATGCCGCCAGTGGTGTTTTTGATGTGAATGCGATATAATTGCTTTGTTAGGAAAAGAGATAACATAATGCGAACTAAGGAAAGAGGGATACCATGAAGTTGAGCCATTCATTTAGTGGTGCTCTAAGACAATTTTCATATTGGATTGCAAACGGAACTGTGGGTTATCCGTTGTTAGAGGGGATAGATTATATTAGTGTATTTCGAGAAGAACCATCACTTTTAGAGTGTGCATATGCGGTTTTTGCAAATAACATAGAAATGGATGAGAGTGGCGCGGTTATTAACGCAAAATATGCTGAGCAACGCGCCGCGCAATATATTAGACAATACTGTGACCCGTCTTATACCGCTGACCCCAGCTTTGATGGCTCTGGCGAATGTGAACTATATTAGATTCTGTTCTTATTGAATGGCAGATTCCAGCTCATCGATCTGATCTAACTACTCAATCAAAAAAGGGGGGCCGCCGGGGCATGGATAACCGCACCTACATCGCCATAGACCTGAAATCCTTCTATGCCTCGGTTGAGTGCATGGAACGCGGCCTTGACCCCATGACCACAAACCTTGTGGTTGCCGACCCCACCCGCACCGAAAAAACAATCTGCCTCGCCGTTTCCCCAGCGCTGAAACGCTATGGTGTTTCGGGGCGGGCAAGGCTGTTTGAGGTTGTGCAAAAGGTCAAAGAGGTCAACGCCAAGCGGAAATGGGACGCTCCCGGACGCACCCTCACCGGCGCATCCTGTGATGCGAATGAGCTGAAGGCATCCCCGGCACTGGCTCTGGGCTACATCACCGCCCCACCGCAGATGGCCCATTACATGGAGTGCAGCACCCGGATTTACAATGTCTACCTGAAATATGTCGCCCCCGAGGATATCCACGTCTACTCCATCGATGAGGTCTTTATCGACGCAACCAGCTATCTGCGGACGTGCAAAATGACTGCCCGCGAATTTGCCATGATGATGATCCTCGATGTGCTATACACCACCGGCATCACCGCCACAGCCGGGATCGGCACAAACCTGTATCTGGCAAAGGTGGCCATGGATATTGGGGCAAAGCACATTGCTGCCGACAAAAACGGCGTCCGCATCGCCCAGCTGGATGAACTATCCTACCGGC
>JAJDGX010000167.1 GCA_030265885.1 Ruminococcaceae bacterium OttesenSCG-928-L11
GTATTCCTTTACAAAGCCGTCCGGTGTGCCTGCCACCAGGGTGTCTGCCAGCAGCTCGCTGCGGATTGCCTCGCTGTGCTGGGCGATGACGTCGATGACAGCCTCCGCGCCCTCCACGGTGACGACAATGCGGTCGGTGATCTCAAAGTCGGCCTCCTTGCGCATGGTCTGCACCTTGCTGATGACCTCCCGCACAATGCCCTCCTCAATGAGGGCGTCGGTGAGCGCGGTGTCGATGGCGACAGTCAGGCCGTTGTCGGCCACGGTGTAAAAGCCCTCCCGCTGCTTGGTCTCGATGAGGAGATCCTCGGTGTCCAGCGTGACGGTCTCGCCGCCCAGCTCCAGGGTGAGATGACCGGTTTCGTCCAGAGCCTTCTTGGCGGCTGCGCCGTCGATGACGGCCAGCGCATTTCGAATCTCGCCCACCTGTTTGCCGAATTTGGGGCCTACGGTTTTCAGCTGGGGCTTGAAGCTGTAGTCCACCATGGCCTCGGCGGAGTCGGTGAAAATCAGTTCCTTGATGTTCAGTTCATCCAGCACAATCTGCCGCAGCTCCTCGGGCAGTTCGGCGGGTGACCCCTGCACATACATAGCCTGGAGCGGCTGGCGATTTTTCAGCGCCGCGCCGTTGCGGGCCGCCCGGCCCAGTCCCACAATTTGCAGCACCAGACCCATATCCTGCTCCAGCTGCTCATCGATGAGACTGCTGTCCGCCGTGGGGAAATCGCAGAGGTGGATGCTCTCCGGTGCTGTCTTATCCAGGGAGCGGACAAGGTTTTGATAAATATCCTCGGTGATAAAGGGGATCATGGGGGCGGCGGTTTTGGCGGTGGTGACCAGCGCCGTATACAGGGTCAGGAAGGCGTTGATGGAATCCTGATCCGGGTCGTTTGTCCAGAAGCGCTCCCGGCTGCGGCGGACATACCAGTTGCTCAGTTCATCCACAAAGGCCTGGAGCGCCCGGGCCGCCTCGGGCAGCTTGTAGTCGTTCAGGTTGGCGTCCACCTCCGCCACCGTGCGGTTCAGGCGGGACAACAGCCATTTGTCCATAACGGAGAGGGTCTCCGGCTTGAGTTGGTGCTTGGTGGGGTCAAACTGGCAAATCTCCGCGTACAGCACATAGAAGGCGTAGGTGTTCCACAGGGTGCCCAGGAACTTCCGCTGGCCGTCGGTGACCACCTTGTCGTGGAAGCGGTTGGGCAGCCACGGGGCCGAGTTGGACAGGAAATACCAGCGGATGGTGTCGGCGCCATAGGTGGAAAGGGCATCCATGGGGTCGACGGCATTGCCCTTGGATTTGGACATCTTCTGGCCGTCCTTGTCCTGCACATGGCCCAGCACGATGACGTTTTTGAAGGGGGCCTTGTCAAAGATAAGGGTGGAGATGGCCAGCAGGGAATAGAACCAGCCCCGGGTCTGGTCGACCGCCTCGGAGATAAAGTCGGCCGGGAACTGGGCTTCAAACACATCCTTGTTTTCAAAGGGATAGTGGTGCTGGGCAAAGGGCATGGCGCCGGAATCAAACCAGCAGTCGATGACCTCGGGGGTGCGGTGCATTTCCTCGCCGCATTCGGGGCAGGGGAAGGTGACAGCGTCGATGTAGGGGCGGTGCAGCTCGATGTCGTCGGGGCAGTTGGGGGACAGTTCCTTCAACTCCGCGATGCTGCCCACCGAGTGCTTGTGTCCGCAGGAGCAAACCCACACGTTGAGAGGGGTTCCCCAGTAACGATCCCGGCTGATGCTCCAATCCTGCACGTTTTCCAGCCAGTCGCCGAAGCGGCCCTTGCCCATGCTTTCCGGGATCCAGTTGATGGTGTTGTTGTTGGCGATGAGCCTGTCTTTTACGGCGGTCATCTCGATAAACCAGGACTCCCGGGCGTAGTACAGCAGGGGGGTATCGCACCGCCAGCAGAAGGGATAGCTGTGGGTAAAGCTGGGCGATGCCAGCAGCAGGCCCCTTTCGCTGAGAGCCTTGAGGATTTCCTTGTCGGCGTCCTTGCAGAACATGCCGGGCCAGTCGGTTTCCGGGGTCATTTGGCCCTTGGCGTCCACCAGCTGTACAAAGGGCAGCTTGTACTGCCGGCCCACCGCCGCGTCGTCCTCACCAAAGGCAGGGGCGATGTGGACGATGCCGGTGCCGTCGGACAAGGTGACATAATCGGCGCAGGTCACATACCAGCACTTTTCCTTGGGGTTGACAAACCGGAACAGGGGCTCGTATTCCCGGTGCTCCAGCTCCTTGCCGGTCATGGTTTCCAGCACGGCGGTCTCTTTCCCCTCCAGCACGGTGGCGATGAGGGCGCTGGCCAGATAGTAGGTTTCTCCCTCGCAGGAGACCTTGGCGTACTCCTCCCGGGGATTGACCGCCAGCGCCAGGTTGGACGGCAGTGTCCAGGGTGTGGTCGTCCACGCCAGGAAATAGGCGTCCTCGTCCTTCACCTTAAACTTGACATAGGCGCTTTTTTCCCTGACCTCCTTGTAGCCCTGGGCTACCTCGTGAGAGGAAAGGGGCGTGCCGCAGCGGGGGCAATAGGGCACAATTTTAAAGCCCTTGTACAGCAGGCCCTTGTCAAAAATCTGTTTGAGGGCCCACCACTCGGATTCGATGTATTCGTTGTGATAGGTGACATAGGGATTGTCCATATCGGCCCAGAAGCCGACAATGCCGGAGAACTCCTCCCACATGCCCTTGTATTTCCACACGCTTTCCTTGCAGCGGTCGATAAACTGGGCCAGACCATATTCCTCGATCTGCTCCTTGCCGTCCAGACCCAGAGCCTTTTCCACCTCCAGCTCCACCGGCAGGCCGTGGGTATCCCAGCCCGCCTTGCGGGGGACGGTGTAGCCCTTCATGGTGCGGTAGCGTGGCACGGTGTCCTTGATGACGCGGGTCAGCACATGGCCGATGTGGGGCTGGCCGTTGGCAGTCGGCGGGCCGTCGTAGAAGATATAGGGCTTGGCGCCGGGGCGCTCCTCCATGCTCTTCTCAAAGATTTTTTCCTTCTGCCAGAATTGCAGAACTTCCTTTTCCCGTTGGGGGAAACTCATATTCGCGGGAACTTTACGGTACATAATTGCGTCCTGACCTCCATTCAACTCAACAAAAAAGCCTTCGCCCAATAACAGGACGAAAGCCAGCTTCGTTTAACCACCTATTACTGCATACGGTTCCTGTGCAAAAAAGGAGGAAACTCCCTTTTTATCAAGGTTATACGCGCTCCCTGTAACGGGGGATTCCGGCACAGTCTACTTGCGTTCCTGCGGAGAACATGCTCCGCGAGACGGTTCGACCTGCGGCTCAGGAGTGATGTTCGGCGATGCCGTACTGGCGCCGGGCTTCCACCCTCCCCGGCTCGCTGCGGCGTTCCATCATTTCTGTGGGAAATGATCCCCTGTATCACAGGGTGCGCATCGCGTACTATCTCCATCATAGCCTTTGCTGCATTATAAATGTTATCCTTATATTATGTCCCAAAATACGATTTGTCAATACCCAGACGGCTACGGAACGGCAAAAAATGCTCAAAACCGCCATTATGCCGTTGATTGCAGGGGTTTTGTCTGTTTATTTCCTTGGAAATATGCTAAAATATTGCTATCAACCTGCAAAAGCATATTTTGGAAAGGGTGGTATCATGGCGGAGGAAAAACGGCCCGGAGATTCCAACCGAATCACGCGGGAGTACATCGATTCCCTGCTGGTGGAGATGCGGCATCTGGACGCTGCAATGCCGTCCACGGCGTTTCCCCTGTTTGGCGAGACCTTCTCAACACCGGTGATGACGGCGGCGCTGTCCCATCTGCAGCGGCTGCACCCGGACGGCATGGTGGAACTGGCCCGAGGCGCCGTCAAGGCAGGCGCGGTGCTGTGGACAGGCATGGGTGACGAAAGCGAGCTGGCAGCCATCACCGCCACCGGGGCCAAGACCATCAAAATTATCAAGCCCTATGCGGACAACGAGGACATCTACCGCAAAATCCGCCACGCCGAGGAATGCGGCGTCATTGCCGTAGGCATCGATGTGGATCACGCCTTCAACCGCAACGGCGGGTACGACATCGTTCACGATCGGCCCATGCGGCCAAAGTCCACGGCGGAAATCCGGGATTTTGCCGCCGCCACCAGGCTGCCCTTCCTAATCAAGGGCGTGCTGGGGGTGAAGGACGCTCTGAAATGCGTGGGTGCCGGCGTCGCCGGTATTGTGGTCTCCCACCACCACGGCATCATGGATTTTGCCGTGCCGCCCCTGATGGCGCTGCCGGAAATCCGGAAGGCCGTCGGCGGGGACTATCCCCTGTTTGTCGACTGCGGTCTGGAATCGGGGATGGATGTATTCAAGGCATTGGCGCTGGGTGCGACGGCCTGCTCCGTCGGCAGAGCCCTTATGGGCCCGCTGGGAGAATCCGGCGCCGACGGCGTAGCCAAAGCCATTGCGAACATCGCCGCCGGTCTTGTTCATACCATGGCGATGACAGCCTCCCCCGACTTGACCCACATCGACCCCAGCGTGATTCACCGCGCACAATAATCGCAAACACGTAAGTTTTGGGTCAAACCTTTTTTAAAAGGGTTTGCGGGTATGCTTTCCGCAGAAAGCGAAACTCCCCCACACAAAAGCCGCTTTCTTTGGTTCTTTCTTTTGCAAGCTAAAAGAAAGAACAAGCTACCCGCTTCCACCATTCACCCCTCAAAAACGCCCCAGTGGGGCGTTTTTGACAAACCAAAGCGTCCCCGCCAGCCGACGGGGACGCTTTTGCATGCCTTAGGTTGGTTGCGGCCATCGAGGCCAGCTTCTTATCTCAATCTTTGTTTAGAAAAAAACGGGCCGTCAGCCTTCTGTCAATTGGCCCTAGTACTCTAACCAGCCAGCTCTCAAGCTAAAATTTCTACTGCCGCTCGCCAATCGCTTCGT
>JAJDGX010000168.1 GCA_030265885.1 Ruminococcaceae bacterium OttesenSCG-928-L11
GTTTTTGTCGGGATTTGATTCTTGTTAAGTGCCGTGGTTTCCGGTATACTTATAGAATACCTTTCTTTTTTTCAAGCAAAAAGAGAAAATCCATTTTCTTCTTTCCCAACGGAAAGAAATGAGGGGGAATCGATTTGTCGGGGAAGTATATTCTGGCACTGGATCAGGGCACGACAAGCTCCCGCGCCATCCTGTTTGACCGGGAGCAGAACATCATCGACATTGCGCAAAAGGAGTTTGTGCAGCATTATCCCAAGGCAGGCTATGTGGAGCACGATCCCATGGAGATTTACGCCACCCAGTACGGCGTGATGACGGAGCTGCTGGCCAAAAGCGGCGTCGCACCCTCGGAACTGGCCGCCATCGGCATCACCAACCAGCGGGAGACCACCATTGTGTGGGATAAGCACACCGGCCGGCCGGTGTACAATGCCATTGTCTGGCAATGCCGCCGCACCGCCCCCATCTGTGAGGAACTGAAGGCAAAGGGCCTTGCCGACTACATCCGGGATACCACCGGCCTTGTCATCGACGCCTACTTTTCCGGCACAAAAATCAAGTGGATTCTCGACAATGCCCCCGGCGCCCGGGAAAAAGCGGCCAACGGCGATTTGCTGTTTGGCACGGTGGACACCTGGCTCATCTGGAAGCTGACGGATGGGGCGCTGCACATCACCGACCGCACCAATGCATCCCGCACTATGCTGTACGACATCCACAACCATTGCTGGGACAAAACCCTGCTGGATGCCCTGGACATTCCGGCGTCCATGCTGCCGGAGGTGCGCAGCTCCAGCGAGGTGTATGGCACGGTCAATCTGTCCGGCCATGAGGTTCCCATTGCGGGCATTGCGGGGGATCAGCAGGCCGCCCTGTTTGGCCAGACCTGCTTTGAAAAGGGCAACACCAAAAACACCTACGGCACCGGCTGCTTCTTGCTGATGAACACCGGCTCCGAGCCCTGCAAAAGCGCCAATGGCCTGGTGACTACTCTGGCGGCCACGCCGAAGGATTCGGTGCAATATGTATTGGAGGGCAGCGTCTTTACTGGCGGAGCCGTGATGCAGTGGCTGCGGGATGAATTGCATCTCATCACCGATTCCCGGGATTCGGAGTACTTCGCCTCCAAGGTAAAGGACACCGGCGGCGTGTATATTGTTCCGGCCTTTACGGGGCTGGGCGCGCCCTACTGGGATATGTACGCCCGGGGCACCATTGTGGGCATTACCCGGGGCACCAATCGCTCCCATATCATCCGGGCGGCGGAGGAAGCCATCGCCTATCAGTCCAAGGATCTCATCGATGCCATCCGCAAGGACGCCGATTCCCCCATCACTGAACTGCGGGTAGACGGCGGAGCCAGCGCCGACAATTTCCTGATGCAGTTTCAGGCGGATATTTTGGGGATTCCCGTGCGCCGACCCATGATTCGGGAGACGACCGCTTTGGGCGCGGCCTATCTGGCGGGGCTGGCTGTCGGCTTCTGGAGTGGACTGGAGGAAATCAAGGCCCAGTGGAGCATCGACAAGGTGTATCAGCCCCAGATGGCCGCTAACAAGGCCGAGGCTCTGTGCAGGGATTGGCGCAGGGCTGTGGATCGCTCTCTGGGATGGGCCAACGCCGATTAGTATAGCAGAAAAGGAGCTGTGACAGTATGCTGAAGCTGACCATTCTCCCCCTTAACGCGGGGGCAATGTGCCCCGTTATCGTGGACGACGGCACCGAAATGCTGCTCATTGACTGCGGGATGGCGGGCACCTACGACACTCTGCGGCAGACAGCGGATTTAAAGGAAGTGGATTTCAGCCGTCTCTCCAAAATTATCATCACCCACCACGACCATGATCACACCGGCAACCTGGCCGCCATCCGAGCCGACTTCCCCCATGTGGAGATCATCGCCTCCGCCATTGAGAAGGAATACATAGAGGGGGCGAGGAAGTCCATTCGTCTGGAGCAGGCGGAGGAGGCCATTCAATCCGCCCCGCCGGAAAAGCAGGGGGAGCTGCAAAAGCGCATCGATATGCTGCGGCAGATTCAGCCGGTTGCAGTGGATACCGCTGTCATCGGCGGCGAGGTGCTGGGCTGGTGCGGCGGTGTGGAAATCATCGCCACACCCGGACACATGCCGGGCCATATCTCCGTGCATATCCCGGAGCTGCAGACGCTGGTTACCGGCGATGCCATGAATATGCGGGATGGCTCCCTGCAGATGGCCAATCCCGCCTTTACCCTGGATATGGATGAGGCTGCCCGCTCCATTGAAAAATGTATGGCGCTGGATCTCGTGCAGGTCATATGCTACCACGGCGGTGTCTTTACCGGCAATGTCCGGCAGGCCCTTTCTGCCGTGGTCACCGGGTATCGCGCCGGGCGGTGAGAGGAACTATCATTCCACGCGATGTCGCCGCAAAATGTATCGCAATGCTTCTACTTTGCTCTGATAAAACCGTGCGCAAAAGCGGGCCAGGATGACGGCCCGCTTTTGCTGTTTTTGTGCTTGATATAAAGGTGTCGTTCACCTCGTGCGTGCGGCCAGGGTGGGATCCCGCGCAAAAAAAGGGGGTGACTATGTAATGTCTCCCTCCGAGGATTCCGGGATCTTAGCGACCGATTTCTTTTCCGCTTCCTTTTTTTCGTTTAGCAACAACGCAATCACTCCCCATGTTACCGAAAGAATGGACAGCGCCACCATAAGAAACGTCGCACCAAACAACATAGTCAGGAGTTTCTCATCACTCCAGGAAGGGTCGGTGAAAACAAATAACCGAACAATTGCCAATACGTACAAAAGAATTGTCACACACAATAAAAGTATGGCCGGAAGTGCTTTTTTCATCTTGCCCACTGCGTATGCCTCCCTGTCTCACCCAGTTGCATTGTAACTCTTTACACCTTGGGGTAGGTTGATATTCGCATTATATCTGATTGATGCTGTTGAGTCAACCGAATGGACGCGCAAAAGCGGGCCTGGATGCTGGCCCGCTTTTGCTGTTTTTTGTTCGATTTTAAGGCTGCTTATACCAAATTCCGTCTGAATTTTCTGCGAAAATCGGCATTACCTCGTGCGAGCGGCCAGGGTGGTGGCGTAGAGGAGCATGTCGCTGTCGTTCAGGTGCTGGGCGATGAAGGCGGCGATGTCGGCGGGTTCGATGACAGTCTTGCCCTCCAGATGGGCGGGAAGCTTTTCCTCGACGATGGGCCACTGCTTTCCGGCCATGCGATAGAGGGAGCGAATCATGTTGGATGCGCCCTTACTCCAGTTGCGCTGGGGCAAAATAGGTGGTGTCAGGTCGAGTGCAACCGCGTCCCGGCTGTCCAGAATGGATTGGGCGGTCATGCCGTCGGGGTTCAGCCCCAGACGCTGGTATACCTCGGCGGGGGCATCGCTGTCCTTCATGGCGCGGATGAGGAGATTGGCCATTTTGGCCTCTGTCTCCGCGTCGTCCAGTTCTGTTTCCTGGTGGGGGTCGGCCTTCAGGTTGTACAGCTTTGTGCCGGTGTTGATGGCGTTGACGATGTCCCCCCGGGCCTTTGTCCGCAGCACCGGCATGCCCTTGGTAAAGGAAAGGGGCTCGTGGAATTCCGCCGACTGGATTTCATCCGGGGAGAAAAAGCCCCGCATGTGAGTGGGCATCAGGGTGTATTCGTAGAGGGGGCTGTTTTCCTTGTTGGCGGGGGCCCGCATGTAGAGGATCTCACCGTCGGTGATGTTGGCGTGGCCGTTGTGGTAGCCGAACAGGGCATACTCCCTGACGGGGGTGTCGTCCACAATGGTCTGGCGGAGGGATTTTCCCTGCATGTCGGCGGGGATGGGGAGACCGAAAAAGTCCAGAAGTGTCGCGGGCAAGTCGATGGGCTGGGTCAGGGAATGGCGAACCTGGCCCTGTACCCTGCTGCCCGGGTCATAGATAAACAGAGGGGTGTTGGCAATTTCGTTGTAGACCGGCATCACCGATTTGCTCCACCAGCCGTGCTCGCCCAGCATGAAGCCGTGGTCGGTGTTGACGATGAGCATGGTGTCCTCCCACAGGTTGTGCTTGTCCATCATATCCAGCACCTTGCCCAGGTACCGGTCGCACATGGACAGCAGTGCAGCGTACTCGTACCGGGTGTGGTTGACGACGCTCTCGTCCTCCTTGACATAGTAGTAGGAGGGCCAGTCGGCTTGCTTGCCGTCGTAGTCGTGGGGGTATAAATCCTTGTATTCCTGTTGGGTGTAGAAGGGCTCGTGGGGGTCAAAGGTCTCGATTTGCAGGAACCAATTGTCGCTGCCGTGGTTGTTTTCAATGAAATCCAGGCCCAGTTCAAAGGTCATGGCCTGGGGCATGGTTTCCTCGGTGGCGGAATAGGCGCGGTTGATGTCGTCCTGCTTGCGGACAACACCGAACAAATCCCGGCCCTTGGGGGATTCAAAGGCAACCTCCGGCGGAGTGGGCCACTCCAGCCGCGCTTTCCACGGATCCCCCTGCTGACCCCGGACGCATTCCCAGGTGGTGTAGCGGGTGTGATAGGTGGATCCGCCGTCGGCCCAGTAGTGCTTGTGGTCGGAGACCAGGTGGGAGTAAATGCCGTTGGTTTTCAGAATCTCAGGCATGGAGTCGTCGAAGGGCTCCATGGGGCCCCAACTCCGGTGAAGGAAGTTGTAGCGGCCGGTGTGGAGTTCCCGTCGGGCAGGCATACAGGGCAAGCTGCCCACGTAGTTGTTCTGGAAGCAGACGGATTTTTCCGCCAGACGCTTGAAGTTGGGGGTGAGTGTCCAGTCGCAGCCGTAGGGCTCCAGCAAATCCCTGCGCAGGGAGTCGTACATGACCATGATCGCTTTCATTGTGGCTTCGTCCTTTCTGGGGTATTGTTATTTGGAGCCTGCGGCGCATCTATAATGGGGCTCCGCCCCAAAC
>JAJDGX010000169.1 GCA_030265885.1 Ruminococcaceae bacterium OttesenSCG-928-L11
GGGCAGTGTCCGATTGGGTGGCGGTGTCCTGCAGCTTATTTTTTTCGATGATATACAGCGCGTACAGGGAGGCGGCTGCCAAATAATAGGGCAGCGTGTAGAAATACGGGATTCCCAGGGCACACAGCAGGAACCAGCCCACAAAGGAGAGGGAGAAGAGGAACAGGCTGCCGCGATAGCCGTGGGAGTAACGAACGGACTGTCGGATCAGCTTGAGGGTGCCGGCCTCCGGCTCCTCAAAGAAGAGGTACATGGCCAGGGCGTACCGATTGACGAACACAAGGTACAGGACACCGGCCAGCACCAGCAGTATCAGGGAGAGCACAGCACCCATAGCCCCCAAAGAGACATTGACGCGGTAGTTGCCGGGCACGGCGATGAGGCGCCCCCGTATCAGTTCGTTGGACAGCACCAGCATGGCGGAGGGGAGGCACAGGAACAGGGCACCCCACAAAAAGCTGCGCACAAATATGCCGATGTACAGCCAGATGGATTTGATGTAGGAGTGAAAATGCTCAAAGTAGGTGAACACATCGGATATGGGGGCGTTTTCCCCCTTGACCAGCTTGTACAGCCACCGGTTGACGCCGAACTGGAGCGGAACGCCCAGCAGAACGGTCACCAGCAGCGACAGGGAGAGGATAACGGTCTCCGACAGGGAAACCGACGCGCCAAAGGGCAGGACGGCGGGGTCGTAGGGCTGGGCGGCAAACAGGGTAAAGGCATACTGCCGCAGCATGGTCAGCAGCAGATGAAACCCCAGCAGGATGGAGACAGCGGCGATTGCCTTGCCCCAATTGCCTCGCAGCGCTTTTTTGGCATTGCCCTTGAGCATTGCAAATAAACTCATACAACGGTTCCTCGTTTATCGTGATTTTCGATTTAGAAAAGGGAGTCTGTCAACAGCTTTAGTACTCTGACCAGCTAGAAAACAAGCAATAAAATTTCGCTGCCGCCGACAAGCGCAAGGAAGAGGAGAAGGCGGGCTGACGCCCGGCGACGACGATGACGAAGCGATTGGCGAGTGACAGTAGAAATTTTAGCTTGAGAGCCGGCTGGTCAGAGTACTAGTATTCAATGCCCCTGCGGGCTGGGATGTGGGCGGCGTAGGGGTGAAGGACGCACTGAAACCGGGTGTGATAATCGGCCAGCGCCTGTATGGCAGGCGAAGGATCCCGGCCGGTCAGCACAACCTCGACGCCGGCGGGCCGGTGGGACAGCCATGTCGTCAGCTGCTCCTCGGGGATAAGACCGCAGCCGATGGCGTCGAGAATCTCGTCCAGCACCAGCAGATCCACCTGGCCGGAATCGGCCAGCCGGCAGACCTGAGTGAGGCAGTCCCGGTGGAGGACGGCCGCTTCCCGTCGCTCCGCCTCGGACATCTGAAACAGGAATTTCGCCCCTGCCATGGGGCGCCGCACCGGGATGCCCAGCCGCTCCAGCGCGGAGACCTCGCCGGACTCCATCCCCTTGAGAAGCTGGCAGACCAGCACCTGTAGGCCCTGTCCGGCGGCCCGGACAGCCAGACCGACAGCAGCGGTGGTTTTGCCCTTGCCGTCGCCCTCATACAGGTGGATAAGGCCGATTTTTTGGGGGGCCGGTTCTAATGGAGGTGTTTGCTTCATACAGTGTAATCAGACAAGCAGGGAGAGTTCCGGCCTGTCGCTCCCGGGAATTAGTCGTTGTAGTAAAGGCCGTACACGTCCATGTCGTCCTCGGTGCGGGGCTCGGGCAGGTGGCCGAATACCTCGGCGGCGTGATCCCGCATCCACATCTGGGGCGTCATCAAAAGGGTGTAGCCGGAGCCGTTGGCCACGGCCCACTGGTGCAGGGGAAGCTTGGGCAGGCCGATGCCGGCCAGCAGGGTCATAATGACGCCGCCGTGGGTGACGACCGCCACGTTGGTGACCTTCTCCTCCATCATATTGATAAAAATGGTGCTGAGCGCGTGGATAATGCGCTTGGTAAAGGCCTCGGTCTCCTCGCCGCCGGGCGGGGTGTTCTGGAAGGAGTTTTTCAGCCACTGGGAAAAGGCGTCGTTGTCCCGCAGCTCGTCGAAGGTTTTGCCCTCAAACTCGCCCAGGTTCATGTCCATCAGGCCGTCTACCTTGACGGTGTACAGGTCGGGGAAGAGGATGTCGGCGGTCTCCACACAGCGGGAAAGGGGGCTGGTGTAGACCATTTCGACCTTGGGATATTGAAATTCCTTTTTCAGTTCCTCCAGGCCCTCGCGGCCCTTGTCGCAGAGGGGGAGGTCGCTTTGGCCCACATAGCGCTTCCAGGGGCCGTCGGAGGTTTTTCCGGTGCGAATCAGATGGATTTTGTAGGTTATCATGGAGAGGCTCCTTTCGGATTGGAATTCCTGTCAAAAAAACAGGAAATAATTTGTCGAATAGTGCCGGAATTGCAGAGAAAGTGGCGAAAGCTGGAAGTTCCTGTATTTACAAATGGTTTTTCGTATACTATAATATACAATACGTTAAGATGTTGCTCGGAGGGTGGACAGATGAAATCCGATTTTCCCCGGATACTGACATTGTTGCGAAAAGAGAAGGGAATCAGCCAGAAAAGCGCGGCTGAGCAGCTTTCCATATCCCAGGCGCTGCTTTCTCACTATGAGAAGGGCATCCGGGAGTGCGGGCTGGATTTTCTGGTTCGCTGCGCCGATTTTTACGATGTGTCCTGCGACTATTTGCTGGGCCGCTCGCCGGATAGAAAGGGCTCCACCATTTCTGTGGAGGAGATTCCCGACCCGGAGGATACAGGCAAGGAAAACCGCGATATTGGCGCGGTGCTGCCGGTGCTCAACAAAAAGCTGATCGCCAATTCCCTCAACGTGCTGTTTGATTACCTGACAAAGGCGGGCAACCGCTCCCTGACAGGTGAGGTGTCGGCCTTTCTGATGATTGCGGTATACCGGATGTTCCGGGTGGTGTACGCCGCCAATCCCCGCAACCAGGAGGCTATGTTCAACGTGCCGGCCCAGGTGACCGGGCAGTACGCCAACGCCGCCATGCAGATAAGCGAGGCCAACGCCGCCTCCATTGCGGCGGGGCACCCGGTAAACGGCGGAGAGCCGGTGAAAAACGTGGAGAGCCTGAGCATTTCCACCGAGCGACTGGGCCAGGAATACCCCATGTACGCGCCGTCGCTGCTGAACCTGATTCAAAACGCGGAACAGCGAATCGGCTTCAAGGAAAAAAACACCCGGACGAAAAAGTAACTCAGCCTTCCGTTATATTTTACCATTTTTGTAGGCTAACTGCAATGCATAATCCGGCGATGCCGATGAGGCATCGGCCTGATCACCGCTTGGGAGCGGGAAAAACGGGAAGTTTTTTCGAATAACAGGATAATGGGCAAAATGGTGCGCCGGCATACAGCGCGGGCATATTTTTACCGAAAAGGATGAGGCGGTCGATTGACACGCCTCTTTTTGCATGCGGATTTTCCCCGGCGGGATTGTCGATAAAAGCCCCGTGGAGAAAACCGGCACAATGCACCAAGGGAGCGCTGCGCCTTTAGCTGGAAAAAGTGGCTTTTTCCTTGACAAACGGGCTGTTTTGGGAGTAAGATGTATATAAGGAACAGACTGCCATTTTTTCGATAAATTGTTGGATGCTGCCGCGGTTTGACAGGCCGAAACGGGAAAGGGGCTTTTTTATATGACAATTTCCAATATGGCGCGGATGAACTTCGCCTACAACCAGCTGACTGTCAATTCCACCCAGGGCCTGAAGAGCCTGCAGAAGCTTTCCTCCGGCTATCGGATCAACTCCGCTGCGGACGACGCGGCCGGTCTTGCTGTATCCGAGGGGATGCGCGGACAAATCGGCGGCCTTTCCCAGGCGTATCAAAACACGATGAACGGCATTGCCCTGGTGCAGACGGCAGAGGGCAATCTGGACACAAGCTCCAGCATTCTGGTGCGGATGAAGGAGCTGGCGGTGCAGTCTAGTAACGCCACCTATACCGATGAGGATCGCGCCACCATCAACACGGAGTTTCAAAAGCTGAAAAGCGAACTGGATCGGGTTTCCAGTTCGACCAATTACAACGGCATCCGCCTGCTGGACGGCAGCCTGGGCGGCAAGCAGGGAACCGCCGGACTCAAGAACATGGGAGTCAGCGACATCAGTGTCGGCGGCACCAAGGGTGTGACCGGCGACGCCAAATTCACCATCGCCAAAAATGACGGCGGCGGCTTTGATATCACCGCCCAAATCGGCGGAGAGGTCGTCACCAATACCATCGCCGACCTGACGGCGACAGACACAACCTTTGCGCTGAAGGATGGCACACAGCTGAAAATGGATTTCAGTGGCAGCGCTGCCAACCTGAAGGAGGGCACGATCGCCAACGTAGGTGTGCGCTCCGGGCTGGGCTTTGCCGATACATTCCGCGCGATGAGTGCCGACAAAAGCGCCAAGCTGGTGTTTCAGGTGGGGGCCAACGGCACCGCCGACCAGCAGATTTCTCTGGGCGTCAACGATATGTCCAGCTTTGCCCTGGGGCTGAGCGATGTGGATATCCTCTCCCGGGATAACGCCAACGACGCGCTCAAGGCCATTGAGAGCGCCGTCAGTGCGACAGTGAGCCAGCGCAGCAATCTGGGCGCCACCCAGAACCGACTGGAGCACACCCTGGATAATCTCAGCAATACCCACCTCAACCTCTCCCAGGCCGAGAGCACCATCCGCGATGTGGATATGGCAAAGGAAATCATGAAGTTTTCCCAGTACAATATCATGATGCAGGCGTCCCAGGCAATGATGGCCCAGGGGATGAACCTGACGCAGCAATCCATGCTGGGGCTGCTGATGCGGTAACGCTGTACATAATTTCGAATAAAAAAGAAGGGCTGAGGCTCTTCTTTTTTATG
>JAJDGX010000017.1 GCA_030265885.1 Ruminococcaceae bacterium OttesenSCG-928-L11
TGTACCAGGCGAACGTATTCCTGCACTCCGGCATTTTCCAGTTCATCCAGATACAGGCTCCACCCCGTGTCCATGTCCAGACTTCCCGTGGTAAACTGCACCAGATACAGCTGCACAACGGAGTGAATGGCGGTGCGAAGGTCGTTGAGCCGCGCGTTCTGCGTCTCGGTCAGAAATACAAAGGGCACCTGACGGCCCTGGGCGGAAAATGGCTTGTACAGCGCCGCTGTCGCCCGGAACAGCCGAGTCTCGGTTTCGTCGGTGGCGGCGCCCCGCATCCGGTAGGCGTAGGAACTGTAGGAATTGATGGTCTGTGACCAGTGGACATTTTGCTGCGCCCCAAAGGGAAGAATCAGCTCATAATCGGCCGGCTGGCCGTCCAATCCCTCCACCCGGAGCGGATTCCGTGTCCAGTCGACGCCCTCCACCCCCATGGTGGGGTGAATGTCCCAGCTGAGCAGCGCCGTCTGGTCGTACAATTCATCCATCCAGCGCATGGCGGCCTCCGGCAGCGCACACGCCCGTGTGATGACAAAGGTGCCGATGTCACTGCCAATGGTCGGGCCATACCCTCGGTCATAGCCGTAGGCGGCTCTATCCGGGCCCTTTAGGACAGGCAGCGCGGTAAAATCCTTGTGCCGCTCCCCCGAGGTGTTGGTAAAATGGGCCCAGCGAATGGCGGTGGCAACCCCCAGCCGGTTTCCCTCCTCGTTTTCCACATAGGATGTCAGGGCAATCCTGTCCTGGGTGAAGGAATCCGGCATGATAAGCCCCTCCGTCATCAGGCGGCGGATGTAGGCCACGCCCTCGCGGTAGGCGTCTGTCGCCGGGGAAAAAACCACCTTCCCATCCTCCATGGAAAGGTAGTTGGAGCGGTCGTAAAAGAGAAAGGATTGCAGCAGATAGCTTTCAATCTCGTTGTGGGTGCCGGTCGCCCCCGCAAATAGGATCTCGTCGGCCAGCCCGTTTCCGTTGGGATCCAAATCCCGAAAGGCTATCAGCGTCTGGTACAGTTCCTCCGTAGTTTGGGGCAGCGGAATGTCCAGCGTCTTTAGCCAGGGATTGTAAATCCACGCCTTTTTGGGCATAGTGGTGTGGAGCACCTCGCCGATATTGGGCACATGATAGATGTTCCCGTCCGGCGTCACCGTGGAATCCAGCATGTAAGGGGCCTTCTCCATGGCCCTTTGGGTGTTGGGCGCGTATGTCTCTATCAGATCTCCCAAGGGGCGCAGCACGCCCTTGCTGCCGTAATACAGCACAGACGCGTCTGTAATGTAGCACTTCAAAAACACATCCGGCAAATCATTGCTGGCCAGACGGGCTCGGGTTTGCTCCTCCAGTGTGATTTTGGGGATGAAGTCCCATTCCACATGGATGTTGGTTTTTTCCTCGTAAAACTGGGTAAAGGTGTTGGTGGCGTAGTCCTCCACATATTCGTCCGCCAAGGTGGCCACCCGCAAAACGACAGGCTCCTTTGCAATGGGAAACTCACCCGGAGGATTGATGGCAGACACCCGGCGGGTGACTCCGTCTGAATCCGGCGCGGCGGAATCCTCCGGCCCGCAGGCGGAAAAGCCGGATGCGCAAAGCGCGCATATCAGCACAAGCAGCAGGACACATTTCCCACAGGGCAATCCCATACGGGAGTGGACATTGTATAATCGATTCATCAGGCCGACGCCCTCCGGAGTTTGTTGGTTGATAGCTACATTCTACAGGCGGAGTTCATGAAAAACAAGATTCAGTTCATGGATAGGCTGCAATTTTTGTTTTTGGCAGATAATTCCTTATTATAAAAGGATTTTCCCGGCAAGCTACTGCATAGGGTACAATTTTTGGGCGGGGAGCATTTGTTGTATTTCGGTAAAAAAATCATTTTTTATTGTACATATTTATCTATTTATGATACAGTAGGATATATTTAGCCGAACATCCCACATGGAAGGAGAGGAGTGAGTGGGCTCCTATCTCAACAGAAAACGCAATCGGTTTATGAGCCGGTTCCTGCTTTCCCACCTGTTAATTCTGTTTGTGCCCCTGGTGGTTTTCACCGTAGGCTTTCGGGAAACCTCACAGATGATGAAGCGGGATACGCTGGAATCCAATCTGGCCAGCCTGGATCGCACCAAGTACGTCATCGACCAAAGTCTCAGCGACATCAACAAACTGGTGGACAGCATTTCCACCGACCCCAACCTCCAATGGCTCCTCACCCGCAGCCGCCCCCTGTCCCTGGCGGAATACACCGGCCTGTACGAGAGCACCAAGACTGTTCAGGCCCTGTACAATCTCTCCGCTATGGCTGTGTACCGGTATTACATTATTTACCCCAAAAGCGGCATCATTCTCTCCCCCTCCGGAACCTATAATTTGGACAGCTTTTACGGATACGCCTACAGTGTGCCCGGTCTTACCTCCGACGAATGGCTGAACCGGTGCCTGGTGGAAACCGCCGCCGGCAGGTTTCTCCCCTCCGCCCCGGTGGTGGTGGAAGGCAAGGAAATCGCAGCCGTCACCTATTTGCGCTCCATCCCTGTCGCCTCCTACGGCGAGCCCCAGGCCATGGTGCTGATTTTGATCGACGCCGACCACCTGCTGGAGCCCCTTTCCGCCATCAACACCCAGGGAGGGAATGCCTGCATTGCGGATGCCAAGGGGCAGATCATTGTCTCCACCCACCCCGACCCCTACTATATCGTCGGCAGCGAGGACTCCAGCGGGTATGAGGAAATCAAGCTGGACGGCACCGGCATGCTTCACTCCTGGGTCGTATCCGGTGAAAACGGCTTTCAGTATTCCGCCCTGGCCCGTTCCGACGCGGTGATGCTGGAATTCAACCGCCTGCAGTTTACGGTTATCGTCGTCAGCCTGCTGTGTCTGGTGGGCGGCATCGCCATTGCCTGGGCCCTTTCCTATGTCAACGCCAAGCCCCTGCGCGAGATCATCTCCACCGTCCGAAACCGCTGGGACGGCCTGCCCGAATCCGGCGTGGAGGATTACAAATATCTGAAATCGGCGGTATCCGCCATTGTGGAAAGCGACCACTCCCTGCGCCAGCAAATCCAGAGCAGCCTGCCCATGGCCCGCACCAACTTTGTCGGCCAGCTGCTTCGGGGCGAAATTGCCGACTCAACGGAGGCCGATTCCCTCATCCGTCAGCTGGAACTGGATTTCGACGGCAGGCTGTACAATTCCGTCATTGTCGGCGTCAGCGGCTACTCCGACTACTCGGATCCGGAGACACTCAAGGAACTGAACACGCTGAAGGCCCTGCTGAAATCTGTGTGGGAGGAGTTTGGGGGCAGCCATCTGAAATGGTATTCCTGGGACATCAATGAGCAGGCTGTCGCCTTTCTGACCATTCACCGGGAGGAATCGCCGGAAAACTGTGCCCGCTCCCTTTCCGCCGACCTGGAGGCCTTCGGCAAATCCATGGAGCTGGATCTGGACATCCCTGTGTTCTACGAATACGGCGCCTTTTGCGACAACCTCATCGATGTGTATGTCTCGTTTGGGGAGGCCAAGGTGCGGGCGGAGCGCAGGATGATTCTGGGCGCCTCCCCGGAGCCGGAGCTTTCCGACGCCGGCCAGTGGATCTACTATTACCCCCTGGAACTGGAGCAGCGAATTGTCAATGTAATCAAAGCCGGAAACCGGGCCGAACTGCTGAAAATTCTGGATCTCATCTATGAGGAAAACTTCCGGCGCACTCAGATTCCCGAGGATATGGGCGCCAATCTGTTCAGCGAAATTCGCGGCACCATCTTCAAGGTATTCCGCCAGCTGAATATCGGCGAGTACGAGCAGGTCTACGCCATCAGCTCCATGCTAAAAAAAATCAAGCTGACAAAGGGCTCGGAGGAGCGGTTTCGCGAATCCCGGGAGTTGATACTCTATCTCTGCGACATCACCACCACCAGCCGGGAGACCGGCCTTGCCCACGTCATCGAGGACATCCGCCACTATATCCAGGCTCACTACACCGACTCCAACCTGAGCCTGACGGAAATTGCCTCCCACTTCCAGTTCTCCGACCCCAACTTCTCCTATTTTTTCAAGGAGCACTTCCGGGAGAACTTCTCGGTATATCTGGAGCGCATCCGCATCGAGGCCGCCTGTGCCTCCATGGAGGATCCCGCTCTGGCCCTGGAGGAAATTGCCATTCAGGTCGGCTACAACAGCGCAGGCTCCTTCCGTCGGGCGTTTAAGCGAGTCAAGGGGATCATCCCCAGCGAATACAAGAAAATGTACTGCGAAACGGAGTCGGCCCCCGGCTCGCGGCGATGACAGTCCGCCTCGGGGATTTTACCATTTTGAGCAGGAGGAAATCGGCATGCCGGGAGATATTGTGGATTTGTTGTGGCTTTCCCGCTATGACTACAAGCCCGGATGGACTCTCTCTCCCCACTCCCACACCTATTTTCAGCTGATCTATATTCTAGGCGGAGACGGCATCTTTGGCGACGGTCAGACAGAACTCGCCGCCTGTCGGGGCAGAGCCTTTTTGATTCGCCCGCATCAAAATCACTATCTGCGCAACACCTCGTCCCGCCCGCTAAAAACCCTGGATATGAAGTTCCGGGTGTACGACCCGACGCTTCGCGGATGCTTCGACGGAATGGGCGACTGCCCCTGTGTGGACAGCGCCGAGGTAGAGCAGTACTGGAACCGTATCAAGGAGGAGTGTGTGGGCAAGCGGCCCTTCTATCTGGAATCCGGCCGCTGCCTGCTGCTTCTGCTGCTCTACCACCTGATCCGGGCCGGGGATCCCGAGGCGGCGCTTCCCCGCCCGACGTCGGGCCCTCCCACAGCATCGGAGGACAACGGCGTTATGGAGACGTTCATGGAGTACATCCAGCGCAACTACCACCGTGCCCTGACGCTGGACAGCATCGCAGAGGCAATCAGCTACAACAAATCCTATCTGTGCCAGATGATTCGAAAATGCTGCGACGGCACCCCCATGCGCCTGCTGTACGAGCTGCGGGTGGACAAGGCCAAGGAACTGATTCGCACCGGCGATTACGACCTGAAGGGGGTCGCCTCCATGACCGGCTTCAGCAGCATTCACCACTTCTGCCGCACCTTTACCAAAACAGTGGGCATGTCCCCCGGCGTCTACCGCGACCGGGAACACAACCGCATCTGCCAGGAAATTTGCGTAGACGAAAGCTTCCACAACATCATTTATACCCTGCAGCCCAAGGAGGCGGAGACTCCACCCTCCCCTGTTTGCGGCAAATAGGCGCTGTTTTGCCCTTCGCCCGGACACCTCACTCCACCGTCTTATCAACAGAATAACGGAAACCGCACCGCAAAACAACCGGGACACCAGCATATCCCGGTTGTTTTTTACTCCCAAGAGACTTTTGCTAAATACCGTGTAAAAAAATATAAATTTCAGACAAAGAATTTGCACGCCGCCATTACTATAATGGGGGGTATAGCGGACTGCCAAGGCGGAGGCTCAGCTGTATCCTTTATATCTGTACCTTGGCGGGAATTGGAGGTTAGTACAGGGCACTGCGCCCATCCCTCGGCTGTCGCCTCGGCTTTGCTTCGCAAAGTCCAACCCGCCAAGGCGGAGGCTCGGTTGTATCCTTTATATCTGTACCTTGGCGGGAATTAGAGGTTAGTGCAGGGCACTGCGCCCATCCCTCGGCTGTCGCCTCGGCTTTGCTTCGCAAAGTCCAACCCGCCAAGGCGGAGGCTCAGTTGTATCCTTTATATCTGTACCTTGGCGGGAATTGGAGGTTTGTATGAAACCGAATACTGTGCTGTCGCCCCGGGTCAACGAGTTGTATCGCTCCCCCCTGCGCACCTATATCGACCTGAATGGGCAATGGGATTTCCAGCTGGATCCAGACAATACCGGCGAAGAAAAGGGCTTTCCCTCCGGCGCGGCGCTGGATGATACCATTGTGGTGCCGGGCTGCCTGGAGGCCCAGCAAAAGGGGCTGCACTACGGCCCGATTGTTCAGCCCGGGTGGTCGGGCTCCAGCGATGTCCCCTACTTTGGCACATCGTGGTACCGCAAGACATTTGCCGCGCCCGCCGCTCTCGACGGAGTGCTTATGCTGAATTTCGGCGGCGTCTCCACCGATTGCCGGGTATGGCTCAACGGTGAGCCTCTCTGCGAGCACCCCTACGGCTCCGTTGCCTTTGGCGTGGATGTCTCCGACCGCATCCGGCTCGGCCGGGAGAACACCTTGGTGGTGCGTGTGGAAAACAACCACACCTACGAGACCAATTCCCCTGCAGGCCCTCATGGCTTCGGCTCCTCCACCACGGAAATGCGCTGGTCCGGCATCTATCGCGGCGTCGAGTTGGTGGCGGCTGCCCCGGCTCACCTGACCGACCTGTTTGTCCGACCGGATGCCCGAGGCAGCCGCATTTCCCTGCACTGGGAGGCAGCCGGCATTGTCGGCGACGGCTGGGAACTGGACATCGCCGTAAAGCCTGTCGCCGGCGGCAGAGACTATTCCGTCCGTGTCCCCGTCTCCGCCGACACATCCCCGGTGGAAGTGGAGATGCCGGATGCCCTTCTGTGGAGCGACGATGCCCCCCATCTCTACACAGCATGTGCCACCCTGCACCAAAACGACAATCCCGTCGATTCGCTGACAGAGCGGTTCGGCCTGCGGGATATTTCCGTTGACGACAAGCACATCCTGCTCAACGGCAAGCCGGTGTATCTGCGGGGTGAGATGACCCACTTCCACTGGCCCGGCACCATTTCTCCCTGCACCGACCGGGAGGATCTGCGCCAAAAGCTGGGTGTATACAAGCAATACGGCATGAACTTCATGCGGCACCACACCTACACGCCTCACCCGGAGTATCTGGAGGTGTGCGATGAACTGGGCTTGCTCTGTCACAACGAGCTTGGCATTGTGAGCAATGCATGGCAAATCGGCCCCGACCATTCCCCCACCGTGTGGCAGGCCACCGTCCGGGCCCATCGCAATCATCCCAGCGTCATCATCTGGTGCATGGGGAATGAGGCCATCCACGATACCATAACAGAGGATCTGCCCAACCCACAGCAAATGGCGCAGTACAAGCAGCTGACCTTCGCGCTGGACGACACCCGGCTGCTTCAGGACAACAGCCCCGGCTTTTTCCACTTCCCCGACAATCGCCCCAAGCAGAAAGCACCCATCCACCACGAACTGCGCAAAAGCGGCTCCTCTTACATCGACCCGGCGGCCAAGCGCCATTATACCGGTGCACTGCGGCCCTGGCGCATGCTGTGGGCCGAGACCCGCACCAAGGAAAGCGGCATCGACCATCTGCTGCCTGTCTTTGTGCGCAACACCCAGCGCCTGCAGGGCCTGACGCGGAAATACGTGCTGGAGGAACTGCGGCTCAACGCGGTGTCTGTGCTGGATGAATACTACCACGTCCCCCAGGAATACCAGGGCTACGAACTCTCCACCTTCCGGGATTCCGGCTCCTTTGTGTGGGGTACCGTGGACGATTACTGCGAGCCAAAGGCCGTCACCGCCGAGGAGTTCCGCCAGTCCAACAACGCCAGTGTTCTGCTGTGGGAGTACAAATGGTGGGATCGCCTCTTTGTCACAGGAAAGACAGAGTGCTTTGTCCCCGTGGCCCTTGCCTGCTCCCATTTTGGGAAACAGCCCATCCAGAACGGACAACTCCGGTGGCGAATCACCGCCGACGGAGCCGAACTTGTGGCCGGAGAGCGGGATAATCTGGTTCTTCGCTGTGGTGAGGTTAGCCGGATATGCGACACCCGCTTCTATTTGCCTGCCTGCGACAAGCCGGTCAAAATGGAATTGGAGGCCACTCTCACATGGGAGGGCGGCGCCATTCGCAATGCATGGCCCTTTTGGTGCTTCCCCAAAGAAAAGCTGACCGCCGCGCCCTGCACTATGGTGGATCACCGGCTCGACTGGGTATCCAAGGCGCGGATTCGCCAGGATTACCCCTTCATCCAGGCTGTCTCCGGGCCGGTTGCAGCCGACAGCGTCCTGCTGACCGCCACTGCCGACGATGTGCTCTTCTCCCACCTGGCCCGGGGCGGCCGGGCGATGCTGCTGGGGCGGGACTGCTTCCAGGGTGAGGTGACAGAGTGGGGAGCCGCCCGGTCTGAGTATGCCCGGGGAACCATCCTCTCTGATCATCCTCTGGCCAATTGCATCCCCCACGATGGCTTTTGCGATATCCCCTACCACGGCATGATCAGCGGACGGGTTGACCTGAACGGCCGCACCCGCAACGAATGCGGTTTCGCCATCGGCCTGCGGGACTGGCCCGCCCGGCTGACCCCCATTGTGGCAGGCATCCCCAGCTACAAGGCGGCGAAGCCCCAGCTGTTGGCCCACTTGTTTGAAGTTCGGGTCGGAAAGGGTCGACTGCTGGTAACCACCTTTGATTTCTGCTCCCACTCGGCCCGCAACCCGGCCACCGCCTACTACTTTGACCAGGTGCTGCGCTATCTGGCCTCCGATGCCTTTGATCCGGCGGTACCCGTCACACCGGAATTTCTGCGGCAGGCCACCGAGTATGCCGGTGCCGGCATCTCCAAGCCCACATTTTAGCCGGACACCGGCGTCGCATTTTTATCCCAATCGTCGTTCCCATCTTCTACGGTGATTGGCCGAATTTTGAAACACCCCGCGGGCTCCATTGACGGTACGCCCTGGCGGAAATGGAGGGTACAATGGGCATATACACTCTTCCCTATGGAAACGGAACCGTCGATGTAACGGTGGAGGATTCCAATCTGCTCTATTACGCCGCGCCGGTGCCGGCGGGAGACATTCCCGACCGGGACACGGTCATCCGGGAGGCCTTTGACTCCCCCATCGGCACGCCGCCCCTGGAGAAGCTGGTCACCCCGGAACAGCGGATCGCCATATTGCTGGACGACATCACCCGCCCCACCCCCAAGCGCATCCTGCTGCAGGAGGTTTTGCGCAGGCTGAAGGCCGCCGGTGTGCCGGACACAAACATCACACTGATTATGGCCCTGGGCACTCACCGCGTCCAGACGAATGAGGAAATCGACACGCACTTTGGCCTTGATATCATTGAGAAGTATCGCTTTTTCAACCTGGATTACAAGGACGAGTCGGTGTTTGTGGATTTGGGCACCAGCGAAAACGGCACGCCCATCCAGGTGTACCGCGCCGTTGTGGAATCGGACTTCAAAATCGCCATCGGCAACATTGTCCCCCATATTGCGGCGGGCTGGGGCGGCGGCTGCAAGATGATCCAGCCCGGCGTGTGCAGCGAGCGCACAACCGAGGTCACTCACCTGATGGCCTGCACCATCCAAAATGTGCTGGAGGCCTGCGGCACCACCGACAACGCCTGTCGCCGGGAAATGGAGCAAATTGCCGGTCAGGTCGGCCTCGACTTCATCGTCAACACCGTGCTGGACGAACACAAAAACATCCTGGGGCTGTTTTGCGGCCATTGCATCGAGGCCCACCGGGCCGGGGTGGCCCTTGCCACAACGGTGATGCGCCCGCAAATCCCGGGGCTGGCGGATATTGTCATTGCCTCGGCCAATCCCGCCGACATTGACTTCTGGCAGGGCTGCAAGCCCTACATCTTCTCCCATTTCGGCGTGCGGGACGGCGGCGTCATTGTCTTTCTCATCCACGGCAGAGAGGGCCTGTGCGGCAACGCCCCCCAGCACGAGGAAACCCTGCGAAAATACTGCGCCATGGACTACGCCGCCATAAAAGCGGATGTGGACAACGGAAGCATCCGGGACATCGTGGGCATCAACGTCCCCCTGTTTGTGGCCACTGTGGCCGACCGGGTCACCACCCTCTGCGTCTCGGAGGGCTTCTCCCCCGAGGACATCCGCGATTTGGGCTTTACCCCCTGTGCCACCGTTGACGCCGCCCTTGAACAGGCATACCGGCTGGTAGGCAACGACGCCACCGTCGGTATCATCCCCTTTTGCGGCGAAACCTTGGTGCGCTTGTAGCGCAGTCCCAAACTTTGCTGAACATGCGGACAGAAATTGGTGCAAAGCCCTGTAATTATGGGCTTTGCACCAATTTTATTATGAACCGAAATGGTTTCATTCCCCTTTCGCCCAGCCAGGAGGTTCACTGTCCTTTTTCCAACCAGCGATTGATGCAATGCCAATCTCCCATAGGCGGCAAAACCGTAAGCAGGAGCAAGCTGTTTCCTTTGCAAGGCCCCTCTGTGGCATCCGCTCAATTCCCCCGCCCAGTCGACCCGGGCACCATACGGACAGCTCACCTTTTTTGTCGCGCATTTTCGACTTTTATGGTACACTATTGGCATACCATTGGTGAGGTGAGTGCATGGGAATCAGCGTTTTGATCGTGGACGACGACAAATTGCTCGTCGATAAGCTGGAGGAGACCCTGGACTGGCAGGGGCTTGGCGTGTCCACTGTCTTGACCGCATCCAACATCCGGCAGGCCCAGGCCTTGCTCCGGGAGTTTTCCATCCAGCTGCTGCTGTGTGACATTGATATGCCCCAGGGCAGCGGCCTGGAACTGCTGGAATGGGTGCGGGAGCAAAAGCTTCCTGTGGAATGCGCCTTCTTAAGCAGCTATGCCAATTTTGCCTATGCCCAAAAGGCGCTGATGCTTAATTCCCGGGAATACTTATTAAAGCCCATCTCCAACGACGAGCTGGAAAAATCTCTGCGAAAGCTGGTAAGGGAGATTGCCCAGCGGGAACCGGCAGCGGACGCCCTGCCGGAAAAGGAGGAAAAGCAAGCCTTTTGGCAGGAGTTTATCTTTCGCGGCGGGGACGGGGCAGCCTTGCTGAACGACGCCATGGGAAAAGGCCTCTATGGCCCGGACGATAAGATTTGCATGGCCGTCATCACCAAAAGCAAGCCCGCCGCCAATTTCGGTTATAAAAAGGAGCTTTCCCTGTTCAACCACATCATCGCCAACCTTACCATGTCCTTTTTGGAGCAGCGGCGGCAATCTCCGGAAGCGGTGATTCACACCGGCGATTTCGAGCGCATCCTCCTCTTTCGGGCGGATGGGGGCACATCGGCGCTCCACGCCTCTTTGGCGGATCTGGCAAGCCGGTACGACAGCATTTTGCCCCGGCAATGCTGCCTGTATCTCAGCAAGGCAAGGCCCTTCCCTCACGCCGCGCTGTGTCAGGAGAAAATCGAGTGGATCGTCAGCCACAGCGTCCTTGGGGATGACGCCGTCGTCGACGAGGAATCCTGGAATCCGGAACAGCTGGGAGATATTGCCCCGCCCTGGGACACCTGGGCAAAGGAAATGGCCGTCGCCGCCGGAGACGCCCGCCGCCACATCCTTGATTTTTTTGACGCCCAAGCCAATGCGGGCGGCTGGACTTCGGAAACCTTAACCCGATTTTGCCGGGAGTTTGTCCAGCTTCTCTATCAATATCTGAGCGATCGGGGAACCCGGTTCGGCAAGCTGTTTGACTCCGAGGAATTCGGCAATCTGGAGAATTACGCCTATACCTCCCTCAACGGAACGCGGGAATTCATCGCCTACATCTTTGACAAGCTGGAGGGCAGTCAATCCGCTAACCACGGAAAGGAGCACGTGGTCGGTCAGGTAAAGGAATACATCGAAGCCCATTTAAGGGAGGATCTGTCCCGAAAGCTTCTGGCGGAAAAGGTGTTTTTGTCGGAGGTCTACCTCTCCAAGCTGTTCGCCCAGGCCACGGGAATGTCCATTCCGGCGTATATTGCCTCCCGGCGGATCAGCAAGGCCAAAGATTTCCTGGAGCACTCCTCCATGCCGGTGAGCAAAATCGCCATGGAGGTGGGCTACAGCAATTTTTCCTATTTCAGCAAATCGTTTCGGGACATTGTGGGCTGCTCCCCCAACGAGTATCGAAGCCGAGTGGGAAAATAACCGATTGTTCGACATACAGACTATCAAAATTGTATCCATTGTAAAATTTGTAAACTGCATTTTCAAAGAGGTTTTTTCGAAAACCTCTTTTTTGTTATGCAAACAATACGTATTTTATAGAATATTTTTGTGCACAAATTGTATAATGTGTTAACAAATGATAACGGAAGAGGGTAAATTATGTGAGAGGGTCACAAGCGACTGCGAAGCCAGGCCGTCGTAGCTTCTGGCAGGAAATCAACCGGTGCAAGGCGCTGTATCTGCTGATGCTTCCGTCTCTGGTGCTGTTTTTGATTTTCACCTATGTTCCCATGTACGGCGTCATCATCGCATTCAAGGACTTCACCCCGTCGGAGGGCATCATGGGCAGCGCGTGGGCGGGTCTGAAATACTTCCGTCAATACTTCAACTCCTATCAATTCTGGCCCACCATTAAAAACACCATCGTTATCAGCCTGTATACCGTTGCCGTGACATTTCCCCTGCCGGTGGTTCTTGCGCTGATGTGCCACCAGATGAAGGCAAAGCGGTTCAAGAAGTTTTTCCAGGTTTCCACCTACTTGCCCCACTTTATTTCCACAGTTGTCATGTGCGGCATGATCATTCTCTTTCTCTCCCCAAGCTCCGGCGTAATCGCCAAGATATTGAGCCTGGTGGGGATTAAGCTGCCCAACCTGATGGGAATGCCAAAGGCCTTCCCCAGCATCTATGTCTGGACAGAGGCGTGGCAGCATGTGGGCTGGGACAGCATCCTGTACATTGCCACCCTGTCCGCCGTGGATCCCACCCTCTACGAGGCCGCCACCATTGACGGGGCCAGCAAATGGCACCGGATGATTCACATCGACATCCCCGCCCTTGCCCCAACGGCAATCATTATGTTTATCCTGCGTATGGGCAATATCATGAGCGTGGGCTTTGAAAAGGTATATTTGCTGCAAAACACCCTCAACAACAGCTCCAGCGAAATCATCTCCACCTATGTGTATAAAATGGGACTTATCAGCAACCAGTACAGCCTATCCTCGGCCATTGGCCTGTTTAACAATCTGATTAATCTCACTCTTCTTTTGCTGGTGAACTGGCTGTCCAAAAAGATGAGCGACACCTCATTGATTTAAGGAGGCATGGCATGACTGACACAAAAACAGTTCCCGGCAGGCGGAAAATCAAAAAAACCGCGGCGGATCAAATCTTCGATATCATCCTGTACGCCATCGCGGCAATCATCACTGTGATCGTACTGTATCCCATGTATTTTATCGTCATCGCATCCTTCAGCGATCCCGCCCTTGTGTCAAACGGAGAAATCATTTTGCTGCCCCGGGGCGTGAATTTCAAGGCCTACGCCCAGCTGGCCGGATACGCCAAGCTGTGGGTGGGCTACAAAAACACCATCTTCTATGTCATTGTGGGAACAATTGTGACATTGATTGTCAACATCCCAGCCGCCTACTCCCTTTCCCGAAAGGATTTGTACGGCAAAAAGCCCCTTACCATCTTCTACTTAATCCCCATGTTTTTTACCGGCGGCCTCATCCCCACTTACCTCCTTGTTACCTCCCTGAACCTTGACGACACCTTCCGGGTGATGGTTATTCCCTTCTCTGTCGTCACCTACTACATCATTGTCGCCCGAACCTTTTTCTCCAACAGCATCCCAGAGGATTTGTGGGAAGCGGCGCAAATGGACGGCTGCGGCTACCTGGGATTCTTTTTTCGAATGGTGCTGCCGGTGTCCAAGGCCATCATCGCCGTTATAGCGTTGTGGGCCGCCGTTGGCCAGTGGAACTCCTATTTCAACGCCTTAATCTATCTGCGCAGCCCGGAGCTGCAGCCGCTGCAAATCATCCTGCGAAACATATTGATCAGCAACCAAACCATCAGTGCCATGACCACAGGGGCTGCCGCTGTCGAGGCCAAACAAATGGCGGATCTGATAAAATACGCCGTTATTGTGGTGTCCTCCGCGCCGATTATGTGCATGTACCCCTTTGTGCAGAAATACTTTAACCAGGGCGTCATGCTCGGCTCCTTAAAAGGTTAGGTCGGTGCACTGCATTACACGCATATCCCTTTTGGGTAATGGATACAACGGTTCATCTCAATTCATAGCGAAAAGGAGAAACTCAGCATGAAAAAAGCAAAGCAAATGATCAGCATGCTCCTGGTACTGATGCTGTCGGCGACAGCATTCGTCGGCTGTGGCGGCGGGGGCAGTTCCAGCGCCGCAAGCACCGCGTCCTCGGGCGGCGGGCAGGCAGCCTCCCAGGCGGCTTCGTCCACCGGCGACAGCGGGGCGGCAGCCAGCGGCGAACGCCCGACCTTTAATGTCGCCACCGTCCGCTGGACTGACACCTGGCCCATCGACTTTTTGGAAACCGGGTTTATGAAAGAGATGGAGGATATGGCCAATGTCGACATTGACTGGCAAGTATACTACAACTCCGACTGGTCTGAGCAGAAATCCCTGCTGCTTGCCTCCGGCAATCTTCACGACGCGTTTTTGGGCTCCATTTCCCTCAACGCCTCCGACGTCTCTCAAAACATCTCCTATTTTGTGGAACTGACCGACCTCATCGAGCCCAACATGCCCAACCTGACGGCGGCCTTCGCGGCGGAGCCGGAACTGAAGGCCATCGCCACTGACCGCGACGGCAAAATCTACAGTCTCCCCAAAAAGCTGCCTCTTCGCCCCGAGGTGTGCGGCAACGTGGGCTTCATCAACCAGGACTGGCTGGATAATCTGGGACTTTCCGTGCCCACCACCTACAAAGAACTGGAGGATGTGCTGCTGAAATTCGCGTCGGAGGACGCGGACGGCGACGGTGATGCGACCAACGAATACGGCCTGACCGGCAGCGCTGGCAGCTATGTGCTGAGCAATGACCTGCGCAATATCCTCTCCCCCTTCGGCACCATGGTCAGCCGGGACAACAACTACATGGGTCTCAACGGCGACGGCAACCCCGTGTTCATGCCCATTCAGGACAACTACAAAGAAGCTGTCGCCTGGATGCGGAACCTGTATGAAAACGGCGCCGTCGATCCCGAGTATTTCACCCAGGAATCCAGCATGGCAACTTCCAAGCGTCAGGCGGAGGGCGGTTCCAAGGTCGGCCTGCTGTTCGGCTGGACAGCCGACGCGGAAGCCGGCATCAACGTGGAGCAGTTTACGCTGCTGGAGGCTCTGGAAGGCCCTGACGGCAACCGCTATGTGGAAAACGCCGCCAACTTCCTCGATATCTCTGACCGCGAGCTTCTGATCACCACAAAATGCGCTGACCCCGCCGCCCTGCTGAAATGGGCCGACGCCTTCTACACCGATCTGGGTGCGCTGCAAACCTTTTATGGCTCTGTCCCCGAATATGTGGCGGATAACGGCGACGGCACCTACAGCGTTCTGGTTCCCACCGACGGCAGCTCTCTGGACACATCCGCGTGGTCCAACTCCCTGCGGGATTTCGGCCCCAAATACATGACTCCCTCCTTCTACAGCAATGTGAAGCTGCCCGAAAACCAGGGCGACGGCGTCAAGCTGGCCCAGGATGCCGTGAACGGGAAATATGTCACCGACGGCAAAAACACCGGCTTCCCCCAGGTAAAATATACCCAGGAAGAGTTGGAGCGTCTGGCCACACTGGGCACAGACATCTATAAATATGTGGAAGCCAACTACGCCAAGTGGGTTGTGGAAGGCGGCATTGACAGCGAGTGGGATGCTTACCTGACCCAGCTGGACAACATGGGGCTCCAGGAAATGATCGGCATTCAGGAGAATGCGTACAAATACTACCTGGAAGCACTGGCATAATACCGGGAGACTTGGAACACCTGAGCGGCAGGGGTCATGGGCAATGCTCATGGCCCCACTCCGCGGAGTCTGCGCATTTTATTTTTCAGAATGACCCCAAGCATGTACTGTATAACAGATTGAAATTGGAGGTTCAAAATGTTCACAAACGAAAACGGCGCTCTTGTCTACCGCCGGGACGGCGAAACCGTCCGCATTGAGCCATGGGGCCCCGATGCCCTCCGCGTTCGCGCCACCCGAAACCGTTGCTTCACCGACCGGGACTGGGCCCTGGAGCAGCAGCCCCCCTCAAACGCCTCCGTCAAAATCTTCGAGGATCCCTCCGCCAATGCCGGGGGGTATATGAATATGTTCTCCGGCGCGGACACCTCCTTTGGCTCCATCACCAACGGCAAGCTTACCGCCGAAATCAACGCCGGCGGTGTCCTCACCTTTACCAACCAGAACGGCAAGGTTCTGCTGAAGGAATTCTGGCGCAGGCTCCAGGATGAAACCAGTATGGCCCTCAACATCCCCGGCAGGGAATACAAGCCGTCCTCCGGCGACAACTACCGCCTGACTGCCCGCTTTGTTGCCGACAACAAGGAGAAAATCTTTGGCATGGGGCAATACCAGCAGCATCAGCTCAACATGAAGGGCTGCCTGCTGGAGTTGGCACAGCGGAACTCCCAGGCGAGCGTGCCGTTTTACATCTCCAGCCTCGGCTACGGCTTCCTGTGGAACAACCCGGCGGTCGGCGAGGTGTCCTTTGCCAACAACGGCACCCAGTGGACGGCGCAATCCTCCAAGGAGCTGGACTACCTCGTAATTGCCGGCGACAGCCCTGCCGCCATTGAGGAACGGTACATGAATCTGGTGGGTCTGCCGCCTATGATGCCGGAATACGGTATGGGATTCTGGCAGTGCAAGCTGCGGTATCGCACCCAGGATGAACTGCTGGCCGTCGCCCGGCGCTACAAGGAGCTGGGCATTCCCCTCGACGTCATTGTGGCGGACTTTTTCCACTGGACACAGCAGGGGGACTACAAATTCGATCCCCAATACTGGCCCGATGTCCCCGCTATGTGCAAGGAACTGGCTGATATGGGCATCCGGCTGATGGTCTCCATCTGGCCCACGGCGGATTACCGCTCCGAGAACTTCCGGGAGATGATGGACAAGGGCTATCTGACACAGTGCGAATCCGGTGTTCGGGTGACGATGCTGTGCGGCGGCAACGAGGTGTTCTTTGACGCCACAAACGAGGATGCCCGCTCCTTCGTATGGCAAAAGGTCAAGGAAAACTACTGGGGCAAAGGTGCGCGCCTGTACTGGCTCGATGTGGCGGAGCCGGAGTACACGACGTATCAGTTCGAAAACTATCGCTATCAGCTGGGCAGCGTGCTGGAGGTCGGCAACATCTACCCCGTTTGCTACGCCAAGGGCTTCTACGACGGCATGAGGGCCGAGGGCGACGACACCCCCATCAGCCTGATCCGCTGTGCCTGGGCCGGCAGCGCAAAATACGGCACCCTTGTCTGGTCGGGAGACATTGTCAGCAACTTTGAATGCTTCAACCGCCAGCTGCGGGCGGGGCTCTCCATGTCCATTGCCGGGATCCCCTGGTGGACGACGGACATCGGCGGCTTCCACGGCGGCAACGGCGACGACCCCATGTTCCGGGAGCTGTTTGTTCGCTGGCTGCAATACGCCTGCTTCTGCCCGGTGATGCGCCTTCACGGCAACCGCAATCCCCAGTCCGGCTATGGCGACGGCGACTTCGGCACCGGCAGCGACAACGAAATCTGGAGCTTTGGCGACGAGATTTTCGACATCTCCAAAAAGTACATCTTCCTCCGGGAACGCCTTCGGGATTACACCAGAGAGCAGATGCGCAAAGCCAGCGAAGCCGGCACACCGGTTATGCGCCCCCTGTTCTACGATTTCCCCCAGGATGCCAACAGCTGGGAAACAGACGACGCCTATCTCTACGGGCCGGATCTGGTCGTGGCGCCTGTTCTGGAAATGGACGCGAGAACGCGCAGCGTCTATCTCCCCGCAGGCACAGACTGGGTCGATGTGTGGACAAAGACTGTCCACAGCGGAGGACAAACCATAGAGACAGACGCACCCATCGACCGGATTCCTGTTTTTGCCCGGAAGGGGGCGGCGGTTCTCTCCGCCTTTGACGCATAACGCACATCGCAGTATAATAAAACAGGGGCTGGGCAGGCATGCAATGTCAATCTTTGTCTATTTTCCACAGAAAGATTGGCATCCGCATGTCCGGCCCGGCCCCTTTCGCTTTCACACAATTTTTCTTTTGCTGTTGCAACGACTGGAGGGCGCGATGAAACGGGCCAGATCGGGAAAAAAGAAGCAAAGCCTACGCGCGGTATCGCTGCGAATCGTCATTCCGGTGACACTGGCACTGGCGGCAATCCTGGTTTTCTTGTCCTGGGGTGTGCAGGAAAACCGCAGGCTGGCCAACCGCTATATTCAGGACACGGCCCAGCTGTATGTGGATCAAATCAACAAAACACTGTATCAAATCAGCAATGAAATGATAGTGCTGCTGCGCACGGACAAGGACATCGCCGCCATTCCCACCGAACTTGGCCCCCGGGACGGAACCTATTACCAGATGATCAACAACATCAAGGAGCAAAACAATATCCTGAAAATTCGCTACGATGAGATTCGCAGCTTCTTTGTCTACGGCCAGGAGGCGGATCTGTACATCGACACTGAGGGCACCAGCTTCCGGGAGAGCGCGAAATCCGAGTTTAACACCCTGTTGACCGGAATCCTGCTGGAGGAGGTGGCCCGGAACACCATTGTCCCCCACTGGCAGCTTCTTGAAACCTCCACAGACCACTATATTGTGGGCTGGTACGCCAAAGACAAAAAGGCCATCGGCTGCATCATGCGGGTGGAGGATATCTGGCTCAAGCTGGAGGCCGCCACGGAAAGCTACCAGGCAATCCCCTTTATGGAACTGGAGGATGGAAGAATCCTGATGTCGGAGCGCTCCAAGGGCATTTATGGGGAGGATTTCCTCACAAACAGCCGCTATCGCGGTCAGATTTATCACTACCAAATCGGCAACCTGGGGCAGCTGCAGCTTTACATTCTGCCGGACGGCGGCATTATGGAAAATCTGCTCAACATGCAGATGGTTCTCGCCCTGTTTGTCTTTGTGCTGCTTATGATCTGCGGTGTTGTCGTCTATTTCTACAACCGGCAGATTATGGAGCCGATGAAGCGATTTGTCGCCGGACTCAACGAACTGGACGAGGAGCAGATGCTCCACGACAACGGCGCCAACAGTCTGCTGGAACTGGAAGCGGCAAGCGACAAGTTCAAGGAGTTGCTCCGCAAAATCCAGTCCCTGAAAATTGCCATATATGAGGAGGAGCTGCTGAAGCAAAAAACAGAGCTGGAATTTGCTCAGGGGCAAATCAAGCCCCATTTTTTCCTGAACTGTCTCAGCCTGATTCACGGAATCGCCGATACGGTGGGCCAGAAGCAAATCCTGCACATCACCGAAGTATTGTCCAACTATATGCGGTACATCTTTCGGGATTCCGGCGGGAAGCGGCTCCTTTCCGAGGAGCTGGAGCACGTCCGGCTGTTTCTCACAATTCAAAAGCTGCGGTATGGGGAGGAATCCTTCTCCTTTGTCGAATTTCTCGACGAAGCGGTGGAGCAAGCCCTGATCCCCTCCCTGCTCCTCCAAACTCTGGTGGAAAACGCCTTTGTCCATGCCCTGACCATGGATCACGCCGTCGAGATATCCCTGTACGCTACAACGGAGCACTATGACGACGGGCAGTATCTGTACATCAGCATCTCCGACACCGGCAAGGGCTTTACAAAGGAAGTGCTGCAGGCTCTTGAGGAGGACACCGCCATTGTGTATGACGGCAGAACCCATGTAGGCCTGCAAAACGCGCGTCGCCGCCTGCAGCTGCTGTATGGCAAGCGGGCCTCCATCGCCTTCTCCAACATGGATGAGGGCTTTGGCGCGGTGGTGGAGGTGCGAATCCCCTGGGATCAGTGCTGAGATACGAAACACCGGATATGGCAAAACAAGCCCCTGAGGGTCGTCGTCTTGACCCTCAGGGGCGAATCCATATAAGGGAGATGCATCACTCCGCCATTTCAGACTCAAAGGCCTTCCATGGGATGTTGACCGGCACGTCGTTGGTGATGATGTCATCGATGTGCAGCAGCAGGGGGAAGTCCTCGGCACGGGCCTGACCCAAGGCAATCAGCGTTCGGATGGCCTGAGCGGTACGGCGGGCAATCACGATGGATTCCAGTGTGACGCCCTCCAGTTCTTCCATGGCGCTCCGGAAGCTTAACCCCCGGCCCAGAAGTGTGCCAATCAAGCGGGTGCGGCCGCCAAATACGGTGACATACAAATCCCCCGCGCCGAGATACAGGTTGTTGTCGTTCCCCCCGTACAGGGTGAGGATCCGGCCAATCTCCCTGACACTCTGCCCAAACACGGCGGCCTGGGAATTGTAGTGCTCCTTTCCGTTTATGCCTTCCATCCGCTGGGAAAGCCCGATTGTCAGGGCCACACCCAGAGCGTAGGCGTTTTTCATGGCAACCGCGCACTCGACTCCAAACACATCCGTCGAAAGGCTGATGTTGTAGTAGGGCGTCTCCAGCATCCCTTTCAGCCACCGCAGTGTCTCTATGTTGCGGCCGCAGAAGCAGATTTCCGTCATATCCAGATCCGCCAGTTCATAGCTGGTGCAGGGGCCGCCCACGGCGTTGATGGAATAGGATTTGTCCGGGTACCTGTTCTCGTACAGGTGCGGGTAGGGAATCAGCTTACCGTCCTCCGCAGCCACCATTCCCTTTGTGATGGAGAGAATCGGCAGCGCCTCGGGGATGCGAGGCAAAATCTCCTCCATAAACCAGTCCACACCAAAGCTGCTGACTCCGCTTATCAGCATGTCGGCCCCGTCCATGGCCTTCTCCAAATCCTCGATCTGGTAGTATTTCACGCCCTCCGGCAGTTGGCGCTTCAGCGTGATGTGCCAGCCGGTCTCCGCGGCCTGCCGGATGATTTCCCTGTCCAGTGGTGTCCCCACCAGCCGCACCTCGTTGCCGTTTTCCCTGGCGGGATACGACATGGCCGATCCCATCATTCCCGCGCCAACAATTGTAATGATTCCCATATGTGTCACTCCACCCTGTTTGATTTATTTGTGAAGCCCCATGTCTCTCAGGAGCCCCAGTATTGTCTCCGGATTGTTGCAGGTAACCAGCGGCGTCTCCCAGCCTATCACCTCTCGCAGCGTCGCCTCATCCTTTACCCTGGCGCCCGCCCACGGCTGTACACCCCGGCTGCGCAGATAATCGTATGCCTCGCCGCCCTCGCAGAAGGGGCAGGCGCAATACAGATACGTATAGGGGTCGCGGTTGGCCTCGGTCATGTGAAGATAGGACAGCGGATAGTAGCCGTGCAGGCGATGGCGTCCGCCGTGTTTGTCGTGGATGTACTCCAGAAGGGTCGCGTCGAAAGCATTGATGACACAGCGATCGGCGAGACCCCAGGCGTCAATTTGCTCCACCACGTCATCGGCGGTGCGATAGGCCCTGTCCTCGTTGCCGTCCCGGGGATACTCCTTGATTTCAAAGTTAAAGAGGAGGTCGGGATATGGCGCCGTCATCTCCAGAAACTCGGTGAAAAGAGGGATTCTCGTTCCCCGAAACGCCTCTCCCTTCCAGGCACCGGCGTCCAGCGCCCGAAGCTGCTCCAGGGTCTTATTCGCCACCGGCCCGCTGCCGTCTGTTGTCCGGTCCACAGTGGCGTCGTGAATCAGAACCAGCTGGCCGTCCGCCGTCATGCGAATATCCAGCTCCACCATATCCACACCGGCATCGATGGCGGCCTGGTACGAAAGCAGCGTATTCTCGGGATACCGGTCAGGGAAGCCGCGATGCCCGGCCACATAAACATTGTCCTTTGCCTGGTTCCACATTGTGCCATCTCCCTTCCAAGGGTTCGCCTCTTTACAATTGCGACAAAGTTCATTACAATGATAAAACAACGGCCTGAAATAGTCAATCCGTTTGCGAAACGTTGATAAACAATCACAAAATGCCGCAAATCGGTCAACAAAGAAACTCAGGAGGACTGGCATGATCAAATCGGAGCGGATGGAACAGATTTTGGATATCCTGAAAATCAAAAAGCACGCCAGTGTGGAATCCCTGAGCAAGCAGGTGTTTGTCAGCCCGGTAACCATTCGCCGTGATCTGCGGCAAATGGAGCAGCAGGGCCTTGTCAAGCGCAGCTATGGCGGCGCGTCGTTGATTGACTACGAAAACAAAGTCGTGCCCCTGCATCTGCGGGAGGAGGACATGCGCAGCGAAAAGGCCATGATAGCCAAGCAGGCCGTCACCCGCATCCGGGAAGGGGACACCGTCTTTCTCGACGCCTCCTCCACTGTCCTGCGCATGACCGATTATATCCCGCCTAAAATGCGCATCACCGTCGTAACCAACAGCATCAAGGTTGTGGCGGCGCTGTGCGAAAAAGACATCGCCGTTTACTGCATCGGCGGAAAGCTCATCAACAGCTCCCTGGCCTGTGTGGGGCCCCACGCCATTCAGAACGTGCAGTCGCTCAATGCGGACGTGATGTTTTTTTCCTCCCAGGGCCTCTCCGCCTGCGGGGACATCACCGATTTTTCCGAGAGCGAAACCCACCTGCGCCAGACCATGCTGGCACGGGCCGGGAAAAAGATATTCCTCTGCGACAGCGGCAAGCTGGGAAAATCCTTTCTCTTCACCATCTGCAACGCAAGGGATGTGGACGAGGTGCTGTCCGACAAGCCCATACCCGAAAGCGTTTTCTCCTCATCCGGATCATTTTGAAGGTGCAGAGGCCCTCGGCAGACAAAACCTTGCATAAAAAATCGGGAACAATCGCCCCAATTCCTCTATACTACACCTATGCAGAACAGGAGGCGACAGCTGTGAGATGGACAGACTGCATTCGCGACGCCATCGGCTACATTGAGGACAACATCGGAGAGGCGCTTACCATCGAGGACATTGCAAGGCATGTGCACATCTCCCCCTTTTATTTTCAAAAGGGCTTTGCCATGCTGTGCGACTTTACGGTGAGCGACTACATTCGCTGCCGCAGGCTCGCCCTTGCCGGCAGCGAGCTGGCCGCCACAGACGCAAAAATCATCGACATTGCCCTCAAATTCGGCTACGATTCGCCCGACAGCTTCACGAAAGCATTCACCCGGTTCCACGGCTGCACACCAACCGCTGCCAGGAAGGGCGGCGCAAGCATCAAATCCTTCGCGCCGCTGTCCGTCAAATTCAGCTTGGAAGGTGGTTATTCCATGGATTACAAGATTGTCGAAAAGGACGCTTTCACCGTCATCGGCCTGAAGCGCACATTCAAGTACGAGGACGCCGCACAGGCAGTGCCCGAACTGTGGGCACAGTTCCATCAGATGCCCCAGGCAAGGGCCATCTGCCCCATGTATGGCGTCAACACCGACGAGACTATGACCGGCGATACGTTCGAGTACCTCATCGCCGACAACTACAATGCCCAGGCAGACATCCCGGAGGGCTTTGTCACCAGGCAAATCCCCAGGTTCACATGGGCGGTATTTGTCTGCAAGGGCGCCATGCCCCAAACCATGCAGGATGTAAACAGGAAGATTTACTCCGAGTGGCTGCCCAATTCAAAGGACTACGAAATTGCCGCCGGCTACTGCATCGAGATGTACGAGGACGCCGACCAGTACCCCAAGGGAACGCAGGATGAGAACTATTACAGCGAGATTTGGATTCCCGTAAAAAAGAAATAGCCTGCGACGAAAAGACCGTGCCCACGCCTGATAGCAGCGTGGGTACGGTCTTTGTGCGGCGGACTTCATTGCCGCATCCAGAAATCGAGGGGCTATCCCTCAAACAATCAGCAGACGGCGGGTGTTGACGTGGCGGCCAAATTCCGGCAAAAAGACAAAACTCTCCTTGTCGGGATCCAGGCTCTCCTGCAGCGCAGGCGGCATGTAGGAGGAGGTAAAGCAGAAGCCGTAGGTCAACTCGTGCAGTCCCTGGGCAAGACCTCCCGGCTTTGGCACCTTGATGATCGCCGTCTCCGTGGGGCTCCAATGGGTTTGCCAGTCGACCTGCATTTCCTCAAAGCTGTACTCTTCGCCCCTGATGCACCATATCAGATTTTCCTTCTCCAACCGCTCTCCGTCGACAATCAGCGTGCCGGGGCGAAGCTGCGAAAGATAGACGCCGCGATAATAGGGCAGGCGCAGCTTGAACTGAAACCCGACAACCGTTCCGTTTTCCACTCTGTTGCGAAACCCTACCGATTGAATTACTTCCCGTTCCATTCGGTTCCCCTCACTCTCCCAATAGATTTTTCAGCATAATGTGCTGCCTGCGCAGGGTCTGGCCGACCTCGTAGCCGGGGTCGTACTTGTCGGCGCCCTCGTACTCGCTGAGCAGATATCCGTCCCAATTATGCTCCTGCAGGATTTTGATAATCGCGGGATACGGGATGGTGGTCTCCCGGAAATCGTCACTCATATGGATGAACTTGGCGTGACAGCAGTAGATATAGGGCAGCAGTGGGATCAAGTCCTCCGGTGCGTTGGGCTGAAACTGGGGATCCCGGTATTCGTTCTGGCCAAATTCGGTGCGAAAGACCGAAAAGTCGATATTCAGGCCAAAATGCCTGGTGCCGGTTTCCCGGATGAAGTCAACAAAATCGGTGACCAGCTTGCCCTTCAGATTTGAGGGGGTGTGGATCTCCGGGCACATCTTGATATCCAGCTTCTCGGCCAGCGGCAGAGCGGCCCGAATGATCTCCCGCCAGTTTTCCACAGGCTCCAGCCGTTCATTGATGACGGGCATTTTGGTGCGCATAACGGAAAAGCCCAGGCGGTGGGCCAGACGGATGTCCCGTTTGAGCATCTCTGCCGCTTCCTGGCTGGTAAGTTCCCGCCCGCCCAAAACATGGGAGTCAATCCAGTTCCCGTATTCCACCGGGACGATCGCATATTTATCGCAGAGCCGGAACCACTGCTCCACCCATGCATCGGTGGGATAGGGGTAGTTTTCAATGTGGGTGTTGGCCAGAATTTCGATGCCGTGGGCACCCATGTCACAAATGTCCTCGAAGCAGTCCTCCAGGGTCTTGGTCAGGCCGAACTCTGCGGAGTAGCTGTAGAGCGCAACCCCGCGCTTCGGCCCTTTTTGATGGGTGTGATACATACTCGCTGTCCTCCCCTTTCTGCGTTAAAACGCACCTCATTCTTTGTATTGCAAAGCCGCCTCCCGTTCCGCCAAGCCGGCAGCAATGTCTCGCTCCGATTCGTTTGTCTGCGCCAATATTGCAAGCGGCCCGCCTATCGGCGATGGCCAATTATACCGCATTCGCTGGTACAATGACGGTATTTCTATGCGTATAGGCAGAGCGGTCGCATCATGTACCGCCCTGCCCATTTTTTGTCGCGTTTCCCGGCCGTCCGTGTACGGAGAGGCGTTAGATCTCCGCGTCCTCCCCAGCAAGCTGTTTGTCGATGCGGTGGATGTTCCGACGCAGATCGATCATCGCGATGCTGACAGCCAGATCGGTGTCGCCCAGGCTGATTGCATCGAACAATTGCTGGTGGTTTTGTACACTGGCATCCAGCTTATTGACAAAATACCGGTTCATCTCATCCAAATAGTGCAGATACCTGTTTTGGATTGCCATAACGGCCTCCAACAAAATGCTGTTGTGGGAGGCGCGGATGATTCCCATGTGAAAGTCGGCGTCCGCCCTGGTGTATTGGGAGTAATCGTCCTTTGCCCTTCGCATCTGCTCCAGCGCCAGACGGATTTGCTCCAAATCCGCCGGCGTTCCCCGTTCAATGGCAAGCCGGATCGCCATTATTTCCACTGCCTGGCGGAACTCGGTGATGTCCCGCAAATCCTGCCGGCTTAGATTCAGGATCACATCCCGGTTGTCGACCGTCGGCAAATGCTCGCTTACAAAGGAGCCCCGCCCGTGGTAGGTCACGATGTAGCCCTTTGCCCGCAGCAGCTGCAGCGCCGAGCGGATGCTGACCTTGCTCACCTTGAATACCGCGTTTAACTCGGCCTCTGACGGGATTTTTTCGCCCGGCTTCCATTCCCCGGAGTGAATGTGTTCCAGACAATATTGGGCAATCCGGTCAACAATGCTTATCTTTTCCTCCGCCACTCCACCGACTTCCTTTCTGCGATGCAATGCCCCGCCCGCAGCCTACAGAATGTTCAGGGCAGTCAGCAGCGCAGGTAGATTGGCGTTCCAATAGTCCCAGTCATGCGCGCCGTCGCTTTCGGCGTATTGCAGCGGGATTGACGGGGCGTACTGCTCCATTGCATCGCGGAACCTTCTGTTTATATTATACAGAAAATCCTGTTTTCCGCAACACATATACAGACAGGGCTTGCTTCCCCCCTCGGCCTCCAGCCGGGCTGCGGCATGAATCAAGTCGTTTTCGCTGCCTGCAAACTGCTGCGGCGGGCCAAATACAGATTCCAGGTTATGCCGAAAATCCGCAACGGGAAACAGCGCGTTTGCGCCTGCGGAATCGCCTGCGTCAAACGGGAACAGCGCGCCGGACAGGCTGCCGGCCGCCCCATAGCGGTCGGGGCGGGAAAGCGCGAGGTGAAAGGCACCGTACCCTCCCATAGATAAGCCCGCGACATATCGATCCTCTCGCCTGCTTGAAGCGGGAAAAAAGTTTTCGACCACAACCGGAAGCTCCTGTGCCATAAAGTCAAAATACTGATGCCCCGACTTGCTGTTGCAGTAAAAGCTTCTGTGGGCCGCAGGCATTACCACAATCAGGTCGTGGTTGCGAACCAGCAGTTCCACCAGGCTTTTGCGCATCCACGAAGTGTGGTCGTCGGAGTGTCCGTGCAGCAAATAGAGAACCGGGTATTTCCGTTCGGGAGCCGCTGTGGGCGCCTGTCCGCGCTTTTCGGGAAGCAACACGGTCATGGAAGTGTCCATCCCCAATGTGTGGGAAAAGAAATCGATCGATGCAAGTGCCATACGTTCACCTCATATCGTATAGAAATCGTTACGCAAACAACAGACTGAGCGCCCACAGAGCGGCAAAGCTGAGCGTTGCGGTTACACCGGTATAAAGAGTCCATGTTTTATAGGCGGTTTTCAGGTCGATGCCAAGGTATTCCTTTGTCAGCCAGAAGCCGCTGTCATTTACCTGGGAGAAGCTGGTGGCCCCTGTCAGCGCCGCCATACCGATACACGCGATGTAAAGCGCGGAATATTCCGCCATTTGCGGGAAGGAGGCGATAATCCCCAGTGTCATTGTCAGCGCCACTGTGGTAGAACCGACACAGACGCGCAGCAGAGTTGCCAGCACAAATGCAATCAGGATTACCGGCATATGTGCGCTTTGCAGGGAATCCCCCAGCAGCTTGCCCATGCCGGAGTAATCCAGCACATACCGCAGCACGCCGCCGCCCGCGGTTACCAGCACAATCATTGCAACCGGCTGCAGCGATTTGTTCAGCACCTTCTCCAGGGATTCCATATTGATGCCCTGCCGCACACCCAGAAGCACCAGGCCCGCAAGATTTGCAACAAGCAAGGCAAAATACGGCTGACCGACAAAAATGCAGATGTCCAGAACCATTTGCATGGAGGCGTTGTCGGTCTTGACCATGGATGCCACAGCGTTGAGCAAAATCAACAGAAGCGGAATCAGCGTGACGAACAGCACCATGCCAAAGCCGGGATGCGACTTGGCTTCCCGTTGCAGCACCGCGCTTTCCGGTACAGGAGCCGGAATCCGCTTGCCAAAGGGCTGTGCCACCAGGTAGCTGATGATGAATTTGGGCACGGCGTAAATCACCGCAATCAGCGTAACCGCCCCCAGGCTGATTTGCAGGTTGCCCGCGATTAGCATGGGCGCGGGCGTAGGGGGAATGGCCCCGCCAATGCCAAGACCGGCGGTCATCGGCAGCACATAATACAGCATGGATTTCTTTGTCTTGGACGCAATGCTGTACACCAGCGGCATCAGGATGATAAATGCCGGGTCGTAAAAGACGGGAATTCCAATGATGACACCGGCAATTCCCAGAGCCAGCCCGGCTCGTTTTTCACCGACGGCGCCAACAAGCTTATCCGCGATGCATTCGGCGGCTCCCGAGACCTCCAAAATACCGCCAAACATAGATCCGAGGCCCACTATCAGGGCAATGCTTTTCAGCGTGTTCCCCATGCCGTCGCCGACTGCCTGGGTAATGAGGCCCAGGGGCATGCCGGATCCTATGCCGATGACGACAGCCGACACCAGAATCGCTAAAAGGGCGTGTACCTTCAGCCGGATGATCAAAAAGAGCAGTACGCCAAATCCCAATAGCGTCGCAATGATCAGCTGAACCGGATTTGCTACAAATTCCATATGATTCCCTCCATCAAACATAATTCAAGCACTTATTAGTTAACTAATTGTATTTATCATAGTTATTTGCGAAGCATTTGTCAATAAATATTCTGTGAATAGGATAATTTTGTGATAAATCACAACGCATCTTTCAACTTATTATCTAAGTAGATCGTGTGCTGCGCACCTGACGCACTCTCGCGGAATTTGATCCGCCACAGGCAGGAAAGGGTGGCAGACGGAACACGAACACAGAGCGCAGATTCCGGATGCGGCGGGACAGGCTCTCTGCGGATGCGAGTGCGACTAGGATAAAATTGCTTGCGAAGCGGGTATCTCCATCCCGCCACACGCAAAGAAACACGCTTATATCGATGGATATAAGCGTGTTTCTCTTTCTATTCGACGCCAAGGACAACGCCGGCTATGACAGCCCCGGATCACCGTACAGGACAATGGCATATCCCTTTGGGGGCAGCCCGGATACCCGCAGACACCTCTCGCCGCTCAGCCCCACCTCTTCGACGCTTACCGGCGCCGTTGCCCCGGCGGCCAGAACCGAATACGACCCCGCGATTTTCCGCAGGCTCCTGTCGCGGTAGGTGTAGCTTGCCGCCTCCGCCTGCTCCCGCAGCAAAATCAGATAGCCGCCCTTCTCGCCGGCGATGTGGAATCCGGTATAACGCGTTCCGTCCGGGCATTCTCCGATGGGATGCATCTCCGCCTTGGGCAGAGTATCCCGGATTGTCCGGTAGAATCGCACCAGTTCCGACAGTTCCGCCACATCCCGGGGGGCCAGGGCGGACAGTTCCATCCAAAAAAGGGGATTCGCAGCCATAACAGAGGCAAACAGGTAGCCTGCGCTGTAGGTGGAGGGTGCCAGCGGGTCTCCCGGGTATTTGTCCGGGTTGCGCCGGTGATTGAGAAGCTCAAACTGATAGCGATCCACCGGCAGCCAGCGCGCCAAACTCCATAGGTTGCGCAGTGTATTGTGAGGGGTATAGTTGCCCCAATCCGTGTAGCGATTTTCCACAAATACAAGGCCGTATTGCTCCATGTACAGGTGGCCGGGGCGGTTTCCCGCCGTGATATCCTGGCAAAACACCACTTGTTCGTCGGTTCGCGCCGCAGTCTCCCGCAGGAACCGGGCATACCGTGTTTCCGCCGTTTTTGTGGGAAGCTCCACCCCATCCAGCTTAAAGTAGCGGATGCCGAAACGGCTCCACAGCCCGGCGACAGTCTCTACATCCCGCTGCCAGTTGGCAAATTCGCCGCTGGAATCCGGGGAAAACCAGAGTCCAATCTCTACCCCTGCCTGGCGGGCCTTTTGGATAATCGGCTCCAAGCCGTGGGGGAACTTGCCGGAGTTGACGTCCCAAAACCCGGGATCCCGGTCGTAGTACCCGGAAAAAACGCCCCCCGTCTGCACAGCGGAATTGCTTGTGATCCCCTTTTGCCAGCCATCGTCGATTTGCACCACATCAATGCCCAGGGCGGCGGCCGTCTCCACCTCTTTTATGAGAAAGGCGTGGCTGACCGCCTTGTCCTGGTTCCGGTCTCCCCATGTGTTGGACATCATACAGCGCGGCCTGTGGGCGCAGCGGGATTTTGCCCTGTAATATCGCTTGAAAAGCAGTTGGAGCGTCTCCGGCTCTCCCACGCCCACCGTTACCCCATACCCGCGGCATCCATCCGGCAGAACCCCCGCGGCTCCGGTGCCCACCAGCCCGGCTACCCGCTTTCGATCCACAACCAAGTCCGCCGGCCGGTGCCCGATCTGGCTGGACGGGGAGGGGCTGTCCTTGCACAGCAGCAGGCCTTCCCCATCCATGTACTCCGTCAAGCGGAAAATGGAGCCCCGCTGTTCCAGCACCTCATTGGCATACAGCAGCTGCTCGGATTCCCCCACCAGCGCATCGTGCACATCCGATTTATCCTGCAGCAAAACGCTTTCCAGCCGGAGATGCCGTCCTGGCAGGCCCACTGCCTCCAGCGCGTCTGCAAACAGCCTGCTCTCCCCTTTTTTCTTTGTTTCAACGCCGTCTGCGGCCGCCACAGACACCGCCTCTTCCGGCAGATACCAATGCTCGCCCCCCTGTATTTCGTGCCATACGCTGTAAAAGGGCAGTCCCTCAAACAGCTGCCAGTGGGTCTCCAGCCGCAGGGCGCCGGCGGTGCGGGTCAGCACGGCGTGAAGGCCCTCTCCGTCGGGCAATTCTGTTTCCCGCAGAACCGCACCCTGATCATCCGGTGCGAGACCGAAATCGGCGAGGGGAACGGAGGGCGGCGCCGTCCAACAATATCCGGTCTGCAAATTCCACAGTTCCTGTGGCAAAAGCCGCCCATTTTCCAATCGATAGCGGCGTCGGATCAAGCTGTTTCCCACTTCCACCACGTCGCCGTCCAATCGGACGCCGCAGTGCCATTTCCCACGATTCATCACAATCCACCGGTCTCTCTTTCCTCAATTTTGCAGTGAAGGCGGAAGGCCTTCGGCGTCATGCGGTATTTTTGCTTGAACTTCTTAATGAAGTAGGTGGAGCTGTTAAATCCCGATTCGGCGGCGATTTCCTCCACTGTTTTCTCGGTTGTCCGCAGAATATCCGTGGCCTGCTCCAGTCGGGCTCCGTTTACGTATTCCACAAAGCTGATGCCGGTCTCCTCCCGAAACAGCCTGCCCAGGTAATTGGGGGTGAGTCCCAGGGAAAAGGCCAGAGATTCCAGGGAAATGGGCTCGCGCAGGTGCTCCCCGATATAGGAGACTGCCTTCTCAATAAGGGGGGAAAGGCCATCCGGCACATGGGAAGGCGTCAGACAGCGGTGCACCATTTGCAGGATCCATACCTCAAATTCGTCGATATTGGAGCACATGGCAAACTGCTCGGTGATGTCGCGGGGGATGGAATACCCCACGCTGTCGCCTCCACCCCGAATGTGGCGGGCCACTATCATCAGCACCCCAATCAAATGGCTGTTGCAGCTCTCCCAGGTATATGTACCGCTTCCGCACCGCTCCACAAATTCCCGAATGCACCGGCGAAATCCCTGGGGATCCCGCTGTTCAAGGGCTTGCTGGGCGGCATCCTCCACAGAAAAGCCCATGTCCTCAATGGGATGGGTCAGCGCGGGCACCGCCTGCATTTCCAGATACTCCCGCCCGGGCATGTAGAACAAATACGGGCGCAGTCGGGTAACATCCTCGCAGCCAAAGTGAATGTCCGTCAAATCCGTGTACGCCTCGCTGATGCACATCGCGTGCCGTGTTCGAAAATGGGAGCCGCAGTAGAGGTTGAATGCCTCAAGAGTGCGAAGCAAGGCATCCCGCTCCCTTGTCCGACAGCTGCAGAGGACAGTTATGGTGTTGTCGTTGTTCCGCACCCCGTAAAACCAGACGCCGTCCAGCCCGGAGAGGGTTTCGATATTGGAGATCAGCTGATAGACCACCAGCTCCTGCTCCTGGGGAGATTGGGCCTCCGGCTGCACCACCTGCAAATGCAGCACCCGAAAATAGGGGCCCTCCAGTTCCAGATCCAAAAAGTCTGCGTTTTGCCGGATGCTGCCTCTGTCCATCTGCTTGTTATACAACAGGGACTGCAAAAACCCATACCGCATTATTTGCAGGTTGTCTTTCCGGATGCTCTCATATTCCGTCGCCTTGTCGGACAGCCGTCGCAGGGTATCGAACAAATAGGAGTATTCGTCAAAGGATGCCTTTCCCATCGGGGACAGCTGGTTGTTCCACGGCTGCGCCGCCGTCAAAATCTACTTCATGGGGCGGTACAGACGGACAGAAAAGACGCCCGACAGCACAAGCCCCACCAGAAACACTCCCGCGCTTATCGCCAGCAGCAGAAGCTGGATGTCGTTGGCAACGCGGTAAAACCGCTCCGTGGACGTCACCGACAGCACAACAAACCCGGAATAGTTCAGGGCTATCCCCGACAGGACAACATCGCCGTTTCGGCTTACCGGCAGGATGGCCGGGGTTCCGCCCGCCAGTTCCACCGCCGACAGGGCGTCCTCTCGGGTAAGGGCGGAGTAAAACAGGTCGGAGTCGCCGTACACCATTCGTCCGGTGGAGCTGAGCACATAAAACGACGTGTCCTCTGTATTGTATTCGCTGAAAATGCCGGAAAGCGCCTGGGGATTCACCTGTACCGACGCATATCCCTTGGGGTAGGCCGTGTTGTTGGGATAGGATATAATGTAGGTTATCCCCTCCCCCAGCCGGGGATTCATGCCGCGGTATTCCCAGCGGCGCACAGTTGTCCACTGGCTGGTTATCGGTTCCCAAAGGCCCCGATAGGCGTCCCCTTCGCCCCCGACGATGTGCATGCCCGCGTAGGAGGACACCACCAGCCCGGAATTGGCATAGTAGAGGTCAATGGCCTGGATAATATCCGAATGCCTGGATACGGCGCTGCGGATGTTGTCGTACGACGCCTTGATGTTGATGTGCCGGTTCGTATAGGGTGAATTGAACAGCGCCGTGCATTCGGGATACACGGTGCTGTCATTGAGAATATCGATGCTCAGCGACGTGACCGGATTGAAAATCTGGTGTTCAATTTGCGACGCCAGCTGGGCAAGCAAAATCGTATTCTGTCGTTCTATGGCGTTGCGATAATTGCGGGAAAACAGAATATTGCTGATTCCGCTCATCAGCACGGTAACCACCGAAACTGCTATGCAAAAATAGAACGCCAATTTTCGCTGAAAGGATGACCATCGTGGCAGCCGCATGCCACACCTCCATTGGAGATTCGTATTATCACTGGTTTCATCATAGCAGATTCATTTTGGCTATGCAATACTAGAATCCCTCCGTCAGTTTGGTGGTATTGCACAAAAAATGTGCAATTTCGTGATTTGTGCGATTATTATTGTTTTTTTCGATGGCATTTACAGAAAAGTTCGATGAGTTACGATTATTGCGATTGCGTTTCTCATTTGCATCGGCTATGGTAATTGACACAGCGCTGTACCGCCAAATGACACATTTGCGTTCGCCCTTCCACGAATTGCTCCACGAAAGGAGTTGTGCATTACGAATTCCGTTCGCTCCGCCAAAACAGTGGCACAGAGGCAGGATGGGAGGCTCCACCGCATTGCGCGGCAATATTGGAGCAACCGGTATCTCGTCATCCTGTTTTTGCCAGCCCTGGTGTATTATGTAATCTTCCACTACGCCCCTTTGTACGGCGTGCAAATCGCCTTCAAGGATTATATCTTCCGGCTGGGCATCAACGACAGCCCATGGATAGGGCTGGAAAACTTCCGCATGCTCTTCGCGATGAAAAGCTTTCGGGAGGTGTTCTCCAACACGCTGATCATCAGCTTCTACAAGCTGCTGTTCAACTTCCCCGCCCCCATCCTGTTCGCCATCCTGCTCAGCGAGATTCGATTCCCACGCTTTAAAAAGGCCGTGCAGACCATCAGCTATCTGCCCCACTTTGTGTCGTGGGTCATCCTGGGCGGCATCTTTTTGCAGTTCCTGTCTCCCTCCACCGGCCCCATCAATGTCCTGTTGAAGTCCCTGGGGAAGGAGCCCATCTATTTCCTCGCCGATTCCAAGTGGTTCCGCACCGTACTGGTGTCCACCTCCATGTGGAAGGGCCTGGGATGGGGCTCCATCATCTACCTGGCCTCCATCAGCGGCATCGACCCCCAACTGTACGAGGCAGCGGATATCGATGGCGCGGGGCGTCTGCGCAACCATGGCCGATTTATTCGTGCTTAGCCGACTTAAAACCTCAACATACCTCTTCTGCCGTTTTAGTTTCCGTCTCGGCATGCTTGCAGAAGCAACCTCATGCATTTCTCTTCCCCCTTTGCCGCTGCGATGCGTATTGGGCCTTTATTCTCGGGTCTATAAACGCATAAAGCAAATCAACCAGCAGCATGGTAAAACCAAAGGCTATGGCAAGAAAGATGACCCCTCCCTGCACCACAGGATAATCCCGACTGTTGACAGCTGAAATGATGTATGACCCCACGCCGGGTATACCGAAAATGGTTTCCATAATGAGCGTACCGCCAAGCATGTGTCCGAACCTTGTGCCCGCGATGGTTATCATCGGCATAATGGCGTTTGGCAGCGCATGCCTGTAAATGACATTTCGCTCCGAAACGCCCTTGGAACGAGCCGTGGTAATGTAATCCGAGCGGATGACCTCAAGCATAGCGGAGCGCGCCTGCCTCGCCTGAGCGCTTACCGCGTTGCTTGAACCCGCCAGTGCCGGCAGAATGTAGTACTGTATTCCGCCAATTCCCGAGGCGGGGAGCCAACCCAAATTAACGGAGAACAGAATGATCAACACAGCGCCAGCCAGAAGTTGGGCATGGAAATACCCAGCATGGCAAGCAGCATTGTCAGCCTGTCTTTCCACGTATCCTGATTCACGGCCGAGAAAACCCCCAGGGGAATGCCCATTCCCATGGAGACAATCATGCTGAACACAGCCATAAGGATTGTGCGCGGCAACCGCTGCATCAGCGTAGCGGTAATGCTGACCTTGGATATATACGAAGTGCCAAGATCCGCCCGGAGAAAAACATCCCCCAAATA
>JAJDGX010000170.1 GCA_030265885.1 Ruminococcaceae bacterium OttesenSCG-928-L11
ACGCCTGTACCAGCAAAGCCGGTCATCATCCCGACCGGCTTTGCGTCCCTCTTCCGCCCCACATCCGGCGAACACCCACGAAGTGACTTGCGGGATTTTTAAGGGGGTCACCCCCTTAAACGGGGGTAATGGGGGCAGCGCCCCCATCCTAAATGCGCCGCAGGCTCCTAATAAAGGCCTACAGCACGAACAGCAGGGCCACCCAGCCGCCGCTGTCCCGGCGGGATTTTAGTGTGAAGCCCTGTGCCTTCACAGCCTCCAGCACCTCATCTGCCCGTGCATCGATGATGCCGGAGGTCAAAAAGTGGCCGCCTTTTTTCAGATACCGGGGCACATCCGGGGCAAAGCGCATGATGATATCGGCAACAATATTTGCACATACAATGTCGTATTGTCCTGTCACCTTTTCCGCCAAATCGCCGCAGTGAAATTGCGTCTTATCCGCCAGTCCATTGAGCTCCGCGTTTTCTCCGGCCACCCGCACCGCCACCTGATCGATGTCGACGCCTACGGCCGAGCCCGCACCCAGCAGCAGTGCCCCGATGGAGAGAATGCCGCTGCCACACCCAATGTCCAGCACCGCCTCGCCGCCTGTCACCACATCCTCCAGGGCGCCCAGGCACAGCCGGGTGGAATCATGGGTACCGGTGCCAAAGGCCATGCCCGGATCCAGCCGCATGACAACCTCATTTTCCCCGGCCATGTACTCCTCCCAGGAGGGACAAATCACCAGCCGCTCCCCGGTTTTCACCGGCTTGTAATACTTCTTCCAGGCAAAGGCCCAGTCCTCCTCCTGCACGCCGGTCAGCTGACATTCCAGCCGGCCCCACAGGGATTCGCCGTCCAGCCCCTTCAGGCGCAGCAGCATCTCCCGAATGGCGGCCAGGCCATCCACCCCCTGCTGATTGTCGGGCAGATACACGGTGATGGTGGTCTCCGCCTCCCGCAGCTTCATCAGGTCGTCGTCAATGTAATCCCAGTGTCCGTTTTTGCCCTCCAGAAACTGCTCAAAATCCGCCGCATCCTGAATGGCAAAGGCGGGAAAGCCCACATCCATCAGGGCTGCGCCCACCGGCTCCAGCCCTACTGTGGTGGTAAAAATGTCGACTTGCGTCCAATTTGTTGTCTCCATTGCGTCGTTTCCTTTATTTATAATAATCCACAGCGCCGCCGAAAATATCCATCACCTGTGCACCGGGGATGTTCCGGAAGAGTCCGTCGCTCATGCGCTCGTTGTGGGCCATGCGGCCAAATACCCGACCGTCGGGGGAGGTAATCCCCTCAATGGCAAAGTCGGAATTGTTGGGATTATAGCGAATATCCTGGCTGGGAGCACCGTCGATGTCCACATACTGGGTGGCAACCTGCCCGGCGGCGGCCAGACTCCGAATCTGCCCCTCTTCGGCGACAAACCGGCCCTCCCCGTGGGAGATGGGCACCAGATACACCTCGCCCACCTTTGTCCGGGACAGCCACGGGGAAAGATTGGATGCCACCCGCGTCCGCACCAGCATAGATTGATGGCGTCCAATTTTATTGTAGGTCAGGGTGGGAGATGTCGTGTCCATATCCCGAATTTCGCCGTAGGGGACAAGCCCCAGCTTAATCAACGCCTGGAATCCGTTGCAGATGCCGCACATCAGGCCGTCCCGCTTGCCCAGCAGCTCCTGCACAGCGGCGGAGATGGCCGGGTTGCGGAAGAAGGAGGTGATGAACTTGCCGGAGCCATCCGGCTCGTCACCGCCGGAGAAGCCCCCCGGCAGCACAATGGCCTGGGCCGACCGGATGGCCTTCTCCAGCGCCTGTACGCTCTGCTGAATGTCATCGACACTCCGGTTGCGTATCACCACGATTTCCGCCTGTCCGCCCGCCTTTTCAATGGCCTTGGCGGTGTCGTATTCGCTGTTGGTGCCGGGGAAAACAGGGATGATAAACTGGGGCCGAATCATCTTTATCGCAGCCGTCCGCTTCTGTCCACCGTCGTAGACAAAAGCCTCCGCCTTGCCATCCTGCTGGATCAGAGAGGGATACACCGGCTCCAGGGTTTGCTCCCAGGCGGCCTGCAGCTTCTCCATATCCGCCGTTCCGGCGGGAGTCTCCAGCCGATAGGCGGCGATGGTCTCGCCCAGCAGGCTGTCCTCATAGCCCTCCAGGCTGTCGGCCTCCACCACAAAGCCCCCGAATACCGGCTCCGCCGTCAGGCCCTTTGCGGCCTTGAAGCCGATCCTGTTGCCGAGACCCATCTTGACAATCGCCTCCGCCGTACCGCCGGAGCCAATCGCCCACGCCGCCCGAATTTTCCCGGCGGCAATCAAATCCTCCACGCTGTTAAAGAAGGTGCGCAGCGCCGCAAAATCCGGCTTCTCAAAGGCCGTGTGACCGGGCGCAAGGAGATACACCTTGCTGCCTGCCTGCTTAAACTCGGTGGACACCACCTTGTCGGCCTCCGCCACGGATACGGCAAAGGAAACCAGGGTCGGCGGCACATCGATGTTCTCAAAGCTGCCGGACATGGAATCCTTGCCGCCAATGGAGGCCGTCAGCAGCCCCATCTGGGCATCCAGCGCCCCCAACAGGGCGGCGGCAGGCTTGCCCCACCGCTCCGGATTCTCCCGCAGCCGCTCAAAATATTCCTGGAATGTCAGCCAGCATTTGGCCCTGCTTCCCCCTGCGGCAATGATCTGCGACACCGAGTGAACCACGGCGTTGATGGCCCCGTGATACGGGCTGGCGGAAGTAATTTCCGCATCAAAGCCCCACGCCATCAGCGAGCAGGTGTTGGTCTCGCCGTCCAGCACAGGCAGCTTTGCCGCCATGGCCTGGGCGGGGGAATTCTGGTACACGCCGCCATAGGGAGCCAGCACCGTCGCCCGGCCGATATTGGAGTCAAACCGCTCCATCAGCCCCTTTTGGGAGCATACATTCAGGTCGGATACCAGCTGTGTCAGCCCCGCCTCATCCAGTTCCGGATACGCCCGGTTCCATTTGGCCGGCGCATCAATCACCGCCGTGGCGTGCTTGGGCGCGCCGTTGGAGTTGAGGAAGGATCGAGCCAGATTGACAATCGTAGTCCCGTTCCATGTCATGGTCAGCCGGGATTCCACCGTCACCCTGGCCACAACCTTGGCCTCCAGGTTTTCCGCCTCGGCCAGCCGGATAAAGGCATCCGCGTCCCCGGGGGCCACCACCACAGACATCCGCTCCTGGCTTTCGCTGATGGCAAGTTCCGTGCCGTCCAATCCCTCATATTTCTTGGAAACCTTATCCAAATCAATGGCGACGCCGTCGGCCAGTTCACCGATGGAAACCGCCACGCCGCCGGCGCCAAAGTCGTTGCAGCGGCGAATCAGCCGGGTTGCCTCCGGGTTCCGGAAGAGCCGTTGCAGCTTCCGTTCCTCCGGCGCGTTGCCCTTCTGCACCTCTGCGCCGCAGCTTTCCAGCGACTGGGCCGTGTGGGACTTGGAGGAGCCGGTCGCCCCGCCGCAGCCGTCCCGGCCGGTCTTGCCCCCCAGCAGGATGATGACGTCGTCCGGGTCGGGCCGTTCCCGCACCACATTGGCGGCGGGGGCCGCCCCCAGCACCGCGCCTATCTCCATCCGCTTGGCCACATAGCCGGGATGATAAATCTCGTGCACATGGCCGGTGCAAAGGCCTATCTGGTTGCCGTAGGAGCTGTACCCGGCAGCGGCAGTGCGGCAGATCTTCCGCTGGGGCAGCTTGCCCGGCAGCGTCTCCGACGCCTTTTGCAGCGGGTTGCCCGCGCCGGTCACCCGCATTGCCTGGTACACAAAGCTGCGGCCCGACAGCGGATCCCGAATGGCCCCGCCCAGGCAGGTAGCAGCGCCGCCAAAGGGCTCAATTTCCGTGGGATGGTTGTGGGTCTCGTTTTTGAACATCAGCAGCCAATCCTGGGTGCGGCCGCCCACATCCACCTCTATCTTAACCGAGCAGGCGTTGATCTCCTCCGATTCGTCCAGATCCGGCAGCAGACCCCGCTCCTTCAGCGCCCTTGCGCCGATGGTCGCCAGATCCATCAGGGTGACAGGCTTCTCCGTCCTGCCCAGCTCCGCCCGCAGGGACAGGTAATTCTTGTAGCTTTCCTTGATGGTGACATCGGCGATGTCCACCTTGTCCAGCTCCGTCAGGAAGGTGGTGTGCCGGCAGTGGTCGGACCAATAGGTGTCGATCATGCGGATTTCCGTAATGGTGGGATCCCGCTTCTCTTCGTCCCGGAAATAAGCCTGGCAAAATTGCAGATCCGCCAAGTCCATAGCCAGCCCCAAATCAGCCAACATAGCGGATAAGCCCGGTTCATCCAGGCCGATAAAGCCCTCGCAGACAGCCACCTCCGTGGGAATCTCAAACTCCATGGCCAGAGTGTCCGGTACCTCCAGCGACGCCTCCCGGCTCTCCACCGGGTTGATGAGCCAGTGCTTGATGGCTGCAAACTCCTCGTCGGAGATGTCGCCCTCCAGCGCGTAGATTTTCGCGGAGCGGATGGTGGGGCGCACCTTGCCCGTGGCCAGAGAAATACACTGGGCGCAGGAGTCCGCCCGCTGGTCAAACTGGCCCGGCAGATATTCGCTGGCAAACACCCTGGCAGAGCCAAAGTCCGGCACAGCGTCATAGGTGTCGTCCACCGGCGGCTCCGAGAAAATGGTGTCCCGCACCTGGCGGAACTCCTCCCCGGGCATGCCCTCGGCAAAATAGCGGTTGACAAGCCGGACGCCGGTGACACTCTTCACCTGCAGCCCCGACCGCAAATCAGCCAGGACAGCGGCGGCCTCGTCGGCGTATGCCGGTTTTTTCTCCACATAAATCGCGTATACTGACATTGTACATCCTCCCGCGCTTTTTTATACCAATGTTTAACATTTG
>JAJDGX010000171.1 GCA_030265885.1 Ruminococcaceae bacterium OttesenSCG-928-L11
TTTGCTTCAAAATGGGAGATGGTGGATTCGAACCACCGAAGGCGTTGCCAACAGATTTACAGTCTGCCCCCTTTGGCCACTCGGGAAATCTCCCCTATTCCATTTTGCCGCCTGTCATTTGCAGCTTATATATAATATCATGTTCCCCCATTTTTGTCAACAACATTTCCATGGGTTTTGCCGGACATTTTACCTGTCGTTCAAAGGGGGATGCAGGGCCAAAAAACAGCCCGCAGGGTCGGCGTTCCGGCCCCACGGACAGCTGATTGATATGCGAAAACCGGACACCTTTTTCTACAGTACGCAATATTGCTCCATATAGGCGTCCATGAGGGGGAGGAGGTGCTTGTAGTCGTCCCGGGTATCCAGATATTCCCGAATGTCCCGGACTGTGACGATGGCGTGGACATCGATGCCGAACTCCTCCTTCACCTCCATGATGGCGGTTTTGCCGGCGGTGGCACCCACCTCACAGCGGTTGACGGAGATGAACATATCCTTCACCGTAACATCGGCGTAGTCCTTCAAAATAGGCAGGGATTCCCGCAGGGCGGTTCCGGCTGTGATGACATCCTCAATGATGACGATGTTGTCGCCGTTTTGGGGCTGATAGCCCACCAGTCCGCCGCCTTCGCCGTGATCCTTGACCTCCTTGCGGTTGAAAAAGTAGGGCTTGTCGATGCCGTGATCCCCCGCCAGGAATATGGCTGTCGCCGCCGCCAGGGGGATTCCCTTGTAGGCAGGGCCATACATGGCGGTGAAGTCGCCGCCGCACACCTCCTTGACCAGGGCCGCGTAGAACTTGCCCAGCTGCATCAGCTGCGCGCCGGTTTTATAGTTTCCGGTGTTAACGAAATAGGGTGTGTTGCGCCCGCTCTTGGTGACAAACTCCCCAAAGCGGAGCACGTCGGACTCCATCATAAACTCAATAAACCGGATTTTCTCCTGTGTGAGATTGGCCATAGTGGTTCCCCTTTCCTGTGGCTGTTGTATGTCAACAGGCCCTAAATGCAGCCTCTGATTTCGCTCAGTTCCTGAATTCCCTGGCTTTCCATAAAGGCTTCCATTTCCTCGATGATGTCCAGACAAATGTGGGGGCGGACAAAGTTGGCCGTGCCCACCTGTACCGCTGTGGCGCCCGCCATAATAAACTCAATGGCGTCCATACCGGTCGCAATGCCGCCCAGACCCACCACAGGCACCTCCACGGCTTTTGCCACCTCCCACACCATCCGCAGCGCCACCGGCTTGATGGCAGGGCCGGACAGGCCCGCTACGGTGTTGCGGAATACGGGCTTCCGCTTGTATACGTCGATGGCCGTCCCCTTCAGGGTGTTGATGAGGGAGATGGCGTCGGCTCCGGCTTCCTCGCAGGCAACGGCCATAGCCACGATGTCCTCGGCATTGGGGGACAGCTTCACCATCATTTTGCCCCTGTACACCTTGCGCACCTGGTTGACCACCCGCCAGGCCACATCCGCCTTGATGCCAAAGGCCATGCCGCCCTCCTTCACATTGGGGCAGGAGATGTTCAGCTCCAGCATGTCGATGTCGGCCTTGTCCAGCAGGGCAGCGCCCTCCACATACTCTTCTATGGTACCACCGCCCATATTGGCGATGATGGCGGTGTCGAACTTCCGCATAATCGGCAGCTCATTTTCGATGAAATGAGCCACGCCGGGGTTTTGCAGCCCCACGCTGTTCAGCATGCCGCTGGGCGTCTCCCACATGCGAACGCCGTAGTTCCCCTCCTTGGGATTCAGCGTCAATCCCTTGGAGCAAATGCCCCCCAGTCGGGATACATCCATGTAGGGGGAGAATTCCTCGCCGTACCCAAAGGTACCGGAGGCCGTGATAATCGGGTTTTTCAGGGTCAAGTCACAGAGGGTGGTTTCCAGCTTATGCAAAGTCGATTTCCTCCCCTCGGAATACCGGGCCATCCTTGCAGGTGCGCCGGTTTTTGCCGTCCTTGTCCGCGCAGGTGCACACCAGACAGGCACCGATGCCGCAGGCCATCTTGTTTTCCAGCGACACATAGACCGGCGTTCCCGCCGCCATGCATTGGCCGGTCACAGCCTTCATCATGGGCTCGGGGCCGCAGCACAGCACCGCGTCGTACCGCGACGGCTCCAGAATGCCGGTGACAAAGCCCTTGGCGCCGTGATTGCCGGTTTCGGTGGCGATGTCCAGCGCTCCGGCGGCCTGCTCCAGTTCATCGGCATAAAAGGGCACATCCCGGTAGCCGCACAGGGCGTGGACGTCCTTGCCCATCTGTCGCAGCACCTTGGCGGTGTACACCATGGGTGCAACGCCGATGCCGCCACCCACCAGCGCGATTTTCCCCTGCAACTCCTCCACCGGGAAGCCGTTGCCCAGGGGGCCGGTCAGGGTCAGCTTGTCCCCTGCCTGCAGCCGGGACAGTTCCCCTGTCCCCCTTCCCACCACCTGATAGAGGAAGGTGACGGTCTCGCCGTCATAGTCGCATACGCTGATGGCCCGTGGCAGCAGCGCGGCCCCCTCGGGGCATTTCAGCATAAAGAATTGTCCGGCCCGAATGTCGCCGGAAAAGGGCGCTTCCAGCCGCCATACACCGGGGCTGATTTCCTTGTTTGACCCAATGGGCACCGTATTACAGGGCACTTTGAATGTCCTCCCTCATGCGCACACACTCGGCCCTTGCGGCTTCCGCAAAGGACAGATGGGCAAACTCCGGCTTGTTCCGCGCCAGCAGGATGCCCCGGGAGGAGTTGACCACCCCGCCGTTGCCGTCCTTGAAATAGTATTTCATATCCTCGGCCTTTCCGCCCTGGGCGCCGTAGCCGGGGATGAGGAAAAACACGTTTTCCAGCCGGGCGCGGATGCGGTCGGTCTGATTCTTGTTGGTGCAGCCCACCACGGCCCCAATCATGCCGTAGCCGGATTCACCCAAAAACGCGGCGTTTTCCCCGGCCACCATGGCACCGGTTTTCTCGGAGACGCTCTCCCCGTCGGCGGCCAGAATCCCCTCGATGTCGTTGGCCCCGGGGTTGGAGGTCGCCACCAGCACAAAGAGCCCCTTGTCCTTCTTTTCCAGATAGGGGTAAAAGGGCTTCAGGGTGTCCATGCCCATAAAGGGATTGACAGTGATAAAGTCGGCCTCAAAGTCGCCGGTAAAGTGGGCCTGGGCGTACATCTCCGCCGTCTTGGCGATGTCGCCCCGCTTCACATCGGCGATGACAATGGCCTTTTTCTCCCGCAGGTAAGCCAGGGTTTTGGCGTAGCAGTCCAGCCCCGCCAGCCCCATGGCCTCGTAGTAGGCAATCTGTACCTTGTACACGGTGCTGACATCCAGCGTCGCGTCGATGACCTCCCGGTTGAAGGCGTACACCGCCTCGGCGGGGGATGCGAATTTCGTCCCAAACGCATCGGGCAGATAGGAGTAGTCGGTATCCAGCCCCAGGCAGACATGGCCCTTTTCCGCCACGGCGTTGTACAGCCGGTCAATCAGCTTATTTCCCGGATATGTTTTCATATACAATGGCTCCTCCTTTGATTGTCATGCAGACAGTGCCGTAGAGGGTCTTGCCCAGCATGGGCGTGTTCTTGCTTTTGGAGTGAATGTGCTCCTCTGTCACAGTAAAGGGGGTGTCCAGATCCAGCAGCACCAGGTTGGCGTCCATGCCCTCGTCAATGAGGTGGGGGGGCAGGCCCATCAGCCCGGCCGGAGTAAAGGACAGCATCCGGCTCAGCGCCGTGAGAGGCATGCCGTTTTCCCGCACCAATATGGTGTAGCAGGTGGCAAAGCTGAGATCCAGCCCCGTAAAGCCGTTGATGCCGGCGGCCTTTTCCTCCGGAGTATGGGGGGCGTGGTCGGTGGCGATGGCGTCCACATGGCCGCTCAGGGCATACTCCACCATGCAGCTTCTATCCTCTTCCGGGCGCAGGGGCGGGGCCACATTGCCCTTCGTCTCGTTGTTCAGCATCAGGTGGTGGGGGGTTACCTCACAGGTGATGTGGCGGCTCCGCTTTTTCCCCTCTATGATGAACTCCATGGCAGCGGCGGTGCTCACATGGCAAAAGTGGGTCTTGCAGCCGGTCAGCACAGCCAGCTCCACATCCCGATAGGTCTGAAACTCCTCCGCCAACGCGCTGTTCACATGGGTCATGGCCGGGTCCTCCTCGTGGAGCATCAAGCCAAAGCCCTGCTGTCCCGCCTTTCGCATAGCGGCCAGCATAACGGCGGTATCCTGTACGCCCTTGCCGTCGTCCGACAGCCAGCGCACCGTGGGAAAATCCAGCCGGTCGATGTGGTCGATGGATGTCCCCTCCATCCGGTCGGTGATGGTTGCCACCTGATGCACATCGCACAGGCCCGTTGCCCGGGCCTTGTCCAGCACATAGCGCACCGTCTCCATATCCGAGCAGACCGGGTTGGTGTTGGCCATCAGGTTTACGAAGGTGTACCCCCCGTGAACCGCGGCCCGGGAGCCGGTCTCGATGTCCTCCTTGTGGGTGAAGCCGGGATCCCGAAAGTGGGTATGCATGTCCACAAAGGAGGGCATAATCATCCTGCCGGCGGCGTCGATGACCCGATCCCCGGTCAGATTCGCGCCGATTTGCTTGATTTTGCCGTTTTCAATGAGAAGGTCGCCCCTACGCTCCCGCCTCGAGTCGGTCATTCTCGCGTTTTTCAGCACCACGGACATACAGCGTCTCCTCCCCCA
>JAJDGX010000172.1 GCA_030265885.1 Ruminococcaceae bacterium OttesenSCG-928-L11
AAGGCCCAAAAATCGCCGAACATACGGGCCGTTCGCTTTATGTCGGCAGGCCCTAGAGAAGCGCCGCCAGAACCAGCATTTCCTCGATTTGGCTGTAGATGGGCCGGAATTGCTCCAGTCCCAGCGGGTTTTTCCCCAGGCCCATTTCAATGGTGAAGCCGGGGCGGCAGAAGGAGCGGACGTACCAGTCCTTGAGTCCGCCGTGGGAGGCAAGGCCGTCGGGCCGGGCAATTTTGTACCCGGAGGAAGCGGCCAGCACCTGGGCTATCATCTTGCTGCGGGTCGGTGTGGTTTCCCCGTAATGGTAGTAGATCTCCTCCCCCTGGGAATGGAGGGCGTAGAGTGTGCGGGGCTGATGGGTCAGGCAAAAGGTGGCGATGGCGGCGGTTTCCGGCTCGCTGTGCGGGTGGGGCCCGCCGTAACGGGTGTAGGACGGCCTCACAATGCCGCTGTCGGTTTCCATTTGGCGCAGGGTATCCCAGCCCGCGTCGAAGTTGTGGTTGATGTCGACGCCGTGGGCATTTGCCTGCCAGAGAAGGCGGCTGTCCCGCTCCCCGCAGATGGCGCGGACAAAATCCGCCTGTTCTCCGGCGGAATCCGGGCCATGAAGGGCGATTTCCACGCCGTCCGGGTTGAGGCAGGGCACAACGACAAGGGAGCGCCTGTGAAGGGCCCTGCGCATATTGATGTCCGACACGCAGCAATCGCATTGCAGGGCGTGGAGGATGACATCGAGAAACCGCAGCAGAATAAGGGAGGTCAGCCATTCCAGCCCGTGGGTCGCCCCCACGTACAGGGTGGCGTTGTCCGGGTTGCCGATGGAAAGGGCGGTGATGTCCCGTCCCAGCACCGATTTGCCGATGGGAAAGATTTTCAGGCCGGCATATTGGTCTCCCAATCGGCGGATCCCCGCCTGCATATGGGCATAATCGGGAAGGCTTTCGTAAAAATCTGTCAGCATAGATGTGTCGGAGCATCCCCGCGTCCCGAGCAATCGACGCGGCGAAGCATCCGACCTCCCCCCTTTCCAAAACGGATTGTCCGGGATGGGATAAGCTCACTACAAAGCCATTTTCCCGGCCCTTTATATGTATGACCCCCACAGGTTTTCCTATTACTTTTTCTTTGCGAAAAGAAAAAGTAACAAAAAGAAACGCCGACGCTCCGCGATTCCCTATTTAAGCAGAAAATTTATTTCACCTATTTATCACGGCTTGCCTATGGGGGCGCGGAGCGATTCCTTTTTCTTTGCGAAAAGAAAAAGGAACAAAAAGAAACGCCGACGCTCCGCAATTCCCTATTTAAGCAGCAAATTTATTTCATCTATTTATCACAGCTTGCCTATGGAAGCGCGGAGCGGATATTTTTTCTTTGTTACTTTCTTTTTTGATTCAAAAAGAAAGTAAGGTCTTAAAAAGAGGGAGAAAGAGGGTTTTTGGGATGGAGCATCCGTCTGTGATTGTGCCGGAGAAGGCTGTTTCCGGCCGGGATATATTCCGGGGGAAAATCATCAATGTGCGGGAGGATACGGTGGAGTTGCCGAACGGGGCCTCCGCCATCCGGGAGGTAGTAGAGCACAGCGGCGGGGTTGGCGTGCTGGCCCTGGATGACGCCGATAATGTGCTGATGGTGCGCCAGTTCCGGTACGCCATTGGCCGGGAAAGCCTGGAAATCCCCGCCGGAAAGCGGGAGAAGGGCGAGGATCCCCGGGTATGCGGCATCCGGGAGCTGGAAGAGGAAACCGGGTATGTGGCGTCAGAGTTCACCGACTTTGGTTCTCTCGACCCCACCCCGGCCTATTGCACGGAGGTCATCCATCTGTTTCTGGCAAAGGGCCTGACCTACCGCAGCCAAAGGCTGGACGAGGACGAGTTCCTTGCGGTGGAGCGGGTGCCTCTGGCCGAGGCGGTGGAAATGTGCCGCGATGGCCGCATCACCGACGCCAAGACCCTCGTCGCCATCCTGAAATACCACTCCATGCAATAGTTCTTATTTGCCCCACCATTACCGGAAGGAGGAAAGCCTGATGAAACGGTTGCTGTTGTTCCTCGCAGTGCTGTGCATTGCCATAACGGGCTGCTCCTCCGACAACACCGGCAAGGTGTTCCGGTATGACATTGCGTCCACGGTGTCGAATCTGGATCCCCAGTACGCGGTGGATTCTACGGCCCGGCTCATCATCGCCAACATTTTTGAAGGGCTGGTGGTACAGGAGCCGGACGGAACCATCGCCCCCGGTGTAGCGGAGCGATGGGAGGTCTCCTCCGACGGCACGGTGTACACCTTTTACCTGCGCGATGACACAGGGTGGCACGGCAAGGAGTCTGTACCCGTCACCGCCCACGACTTTGTGTTTACCTTTCGCCGCATTTTCTCCACCGATTCCCCCTCCCCCTACGCCAGCGATTTCCTGCTTATCAAAAACGGGGCGGCCGTCAAAAGCGGTTCCGTGGGATATGGGCATTTGGGCGTGAAGGCATTGAACGATTTCACGCTGGAAATTACGTTGGAGCACGCCTCCCCCCTGTTTTTGGAGCTGATGGCCACCACGGCCGCCATGCCCTGCAATGAAAAGGCCTTCCAGGAGGCTCGGGGCCGCTATGGCCTGGAAAAAAAGCTGGTGGGCGCCAATGGGCCCTTCTATGTGGATGGCTGGACAGACAAGCAAATAAGCCTTCGGGTCAATTCCCATTACCGTTCCGACAGGGAGACGCTGTCGGGCGGTGTGAACCTGTACATCGGCCGGGAGGATTCGGCGGGGCGGGTACTCAGCGAGACTACGGATGTGGCAAAAATTCCCATTGCATCCAAAACCAAGGCCCTGTCGGACGGCCTCCATGTCCAGACCTTTGAAAAGACCACCTGGTGCATTGTGTTCAACCTTCGCGACGCCACCTGGAGCAACCCGCTCATCCGGCAGGGGCTGGCCTATGCTCTGGAATACAGATTCTTTACCGGCATGCTGACAGAGAATTTCACCGCCACATCGGTGCTGGTGCCCCCCGCTACCCTGCTGGGGGATCATTTCTACCGGGAGCAGGCGGACAAAAGCACGCCCCTTGCATACGACACCCAAAAAGCGCGCACCCTCTTCAACATGGGACTGGAGGCACTGGGACTGGAGCATCTGCCCACCACCCAGTTTTATGTACCGGATACAGGCAACCACCCCCTGCAGATGGGTCTGGTGCAGCAGGGCTGGCAGAAAAACCTGGCTGCCTATATCAACATCGCGCCGGTCTCCGCCCAGGAAATTGAGGAGCGGTTGGTGTCGGGCCGGTTTCAGGTGATGCTGGCACCCTTTTCCCCGTCCAGCCCCCGGGTGGAATCGCTGCTGTCGGATTTTACCGGCACATCCTCCCGCAACTGGACAGGATACGAGAACCCCCGATACGATCATCTGCTGGATACCGCCGTCAACGAGACGTCCATGGACAGGGCGGCCATCCGCTTTGGCCAGGCCGAGCGGATGCTTCTGGCCGATGCGGTTGTAATTCCCGTCTACTTTGAGACAACGTATTACGCCACCGGCAAAGAGGTGGAGGGCATCGAAATTTATCCCTTTGGCGACCGGATCTACTTCAAATATGGACTGAAATAGCATATACTGTTTGAAACAGACTGCATCCCGGCGGGCACGCATTTCACTGCGAGCCCGCTGTTTGGGAAATGGACAATGGCACAGATAGGAGAACACCAATGGAAATATTACAGCCGGAGCAGTACCGGGAGTACGAGCAATTTGCCGCCACACACCCCAACGGGGGCATCACCCAATCGGTGAAATGGCATGGCGTAAAAAACAACTGGGGCCACGAGGTAGTCGTATCCCGAAATGGGGACGGGGCAATTGTGGGAGGCGTCAGCATCCTTGTCCAGAAAATCCCCGTTATCGGCACCTCCATGCTGTACTCTCCCCGGGGGCCGGTCTGCGACTGGTATGACACCGCCGTCATGGCAGATCTGAAAACGGGCATCGATGCGCTTGCCAAAAAGCACAAGGCCCATATCTACAAAATGGATCCCGATGTGCTGGATTCGGACGAGCGATTCCTTACCCTGGCCAAGGAGGCGGGCTATACCCGCTACAAGGGCGGTACCGGCTTTGAAACCATACAGGCCCGGTTCAACTACCGCCTGTATCTGGAGGGGCGCACAGAGGAGGAGCTGTTCCAGAATCTGACCCAGAAAACCCGGTACAATGTACGGGTTGCCATGAAAAAGGGCGTGGAGGTTCGGGTTGCGGGCGAGGATGCTCTGGATGATTTTATGCGGTTGATGTCTGTAACCGGTGAGCGGGATGGCTTTTCCATCCGGCCCAAGTCGTATTTTCAGCGGATGCTGAGCTGCCTGGGCGAGCATGCCCGCCTGTACATGGCTTATTACGATGGCAAGGCGGTATCCGGCGCGCTGACCACCAATTATGCCGGCAAGACCTGTTATATCTACGGCGCATCCGACAATGCCCACCGCAATGTAATGCCCAATTACCTGATTCAATGGGAGATGATTCGCTGGGCGGCCCAGACCGGCTGCACCGTCTACGACTTTCAGGGGGTATCGGGCAATCTGGATGAAAGCGACCATCTGTATGGACTGTATCGCTTCAAGAAAGGCTTTAACGGCACCCTGGATGAACTGGCCGGGGAGTTTGACTACACATACCGTCCCATCCGGGCCAAGCTGGTA
>JAJDGX010000173.1 GCA_030265885.1 Ruminococcaceae bacterium OttesenSCG-928-L11
CAAATGAACGGAAAGCCATTTTTTGGCCCGGGCCCCGGTCGGGAGGAATTTCTGCGTCGGCTGAAATACTTCCTGCTGACTTTTTCCGGGTGCTTTTTGCTGTTTTCCATGATGTACCTGGGCTTTATGACGGTGTTCCACCCCGACGCCTACACGGCGGCCACGACGGCGCAGCCGGAGGAGGACGCATACCGGCCGGAGGAAGAGGATGCTATGACGGTACTGTTTATCGGCGCATCGGACGCGGACACAGCCGGCGTATTTTTGGTGGTGCGGTTTGACCCGGCAGGGGGAAGGGTTCCGGTGGCGGAGTTGCCGGGGGACATGCTGGTGGACAACAACGGCAGGCAGGAGTCCATCGGGGAGGTATACCGCTATGGCGGCGCGTCGTATACCCGGGATTGTCTGGCGCGGCAGCTGGGCATTGCCATTGACCGGTACGTAAAAATGCAAAAAGCCGCCTTCATTGAGGCGGCTGATGCGGTGGGAACCTATGAATATGAACTGGAATCGGATGTCACTGTGCGCAGCGGCGGTGCACAACTGCAAATGAAGGCGGGTCGTCAGCTTTTGGATGGGCAGCGGACGACGGCTATTTTGGAGACATCGGGGCAGGAGATGGGGGCAGGGCGTATGGCGGTGTCCATCATCAACCAGCGGATTGACATTGCCCTGACAACGGTGGTGGACAAGCTGTTTGAGCGCATCATCAACATGGTGGACAGCGACATCATCGGCCCGGATTATCATCTGCGCAAGGATGCGGCGGCGCATCTGGCGGAGCAAGGGGGGGAGCCTGCTTATCTCATCCCGGTAAGCGGTGAGCGGGATGGGGAGGGCTTCCATATGTCCGACACGGCTGTGGCCCGGCTCCGCAGGGAGTTTGGCTGATTTTGTTACGCGGCGGCGCTGCCTACATCCGTTTTGGGCAAGGTTCGCATCTCCCGAAATACAAAGATCAGGGTGACGGTAAGGGCTACAATATCCGTGATAGGCATGGCGTACAGGATGCCCTCCAGCCCGAAAAAGCGGGGCAGAATCAAAATCAGGGGTACCAGGACGAGAATCTGTCGCAGCAGAGTCAATATCATGCTGATAATGGGGCGGCCGGTGGCCTGGAAATAGTTGGAGCAGGGAATCTGAATGCCGGCGGCAAAGACACAGCAGAGATATGTCCGCAATGCCATGGCGGCAAAGGTGTTGAACATCTCACTTTGATCCCCAAAGATGCCGATGAATACCTGTGGAAAGGCCACAAACAGAATATTCGCCACCAGGGAGATGGAAAAAGCGACGGTGACGGCGGTTTTTAGGGTGTGGCGGACGCGACCGTAGTTTTTGGCACCGTAATTGAAGCCCAAAATCGGCTGACAGCCAATGGCAATTCCCAGAATGGTGCTTATCATAATGGAATTGATTTTCATGACGATGCCCATGGCTGCAATGGGAATTTCGCTGCCGAATGCCGAGGCGGTGCCGTAGTGCTTCAGGGCGTTGTTCAGCACAATATTGATGATGGAGATGGTGATCTGATTGACAAAGCTGGAGGAGCCCAGGGCAAACATCCGGCCGATCAGGGGGAAATTCAGCTTCATGTACTTGGGCCGAAGCCGGACGTATTTGGCCCGGAACAGGATATAATACATCACCATGACGGCGGATACACCCTGTGAAATGACGGTGGCAATGGCGGCACCTCTTACGCCCATGCCAAACACAAAGATGAAGATGGGATCCAAAATGACATTGAGTATGGCGCCCGACATGGTGGCAACCATGGAGTAACGGGGACTGCCGTCGGCGCGGATGACGCTGGTAATGCCGGTGGTAATCATAGATAGGGGCGCCCCCAGGGCAATGACACCCAGGTAATCCACGGCATAGGGCATGATGTCCGGCGTGGCCGCAAGGCCTGTGAGAATGGACTGCAAAAAGAGGGTGACAATGGCGGCGATGGCAATGCCAAAGCCCAGTATCAGGCTGACGGCGTTGCCCAAAAGGCGCTTGGCGTTGTCACTTTGGCCCTTGCCCAGCTCCAGGCTGATGAGAGAGGCGGAGCCGTTGCCGATGAGCAGGGAAATGCCCAGCATAATGACGACAACGGGAAACGCCACGGTGGTGGCGCTGTTGCCCAGATATCCGACGCCATGCCCAATAAAAATCTGATCGACAATATTGTATATGGAATTGACCAGCATGGAAATGACACTGGGAATGGCATACCGCGCCAGCAGCTTGCCGACCGGCTCCGTACCCAGGATATTTCCGCTCTGTGATGTGCTTTCTGTACTCATACCTGCAAAATCCTTTCTGTCAATGATTCAATGAACCGTGCAAAAACAGACGCAGCAACCGCTTGGTGCGATTGCTGCTATCCCTCCTTTTAATTATACGGCTAATTATATCGTTTGTCAATTGGTTTGACGGCGAAAAGCGAAGGGCAGAATATCCAAAGTTTTTGCGTGGGCGGTGCAAAACTTTTTTTTCGTACCTATTTTTTGCGCATTCTGTTTTGTTGTGGAAAACTTGCCACGATAAAACAGGGTTTTAAACAGTTTCCACAAGGTTATCAACAATTGGACGGAAAATAATCGATGCATCCGTCTGAGTTTGAGAGAAAGTTTATGAAGTTGTGACAGAATTCAGGTTGACAAATAGATACATCGCCATTATTATATAGTTTGATTCTTTTGCGGCAGGGTGGTTTCGGCAGGTGAAATCTCGCCTGTCGCCTGCCTTACAATGATATATGCCTTACTGCCACTACGAATGCATGTGTGAGGATTTCATATGAGAAAGACTAAGATTATTTGCACGTTGGGGCTGGTATCCCAGTCCCGGGAGATTGTGGAGCAGTTGATGGACTCCGGGATGAATGTGGCCCGTTTCAACTTTTCCCACGGCACCCACGAAAGCCACAAAAAGACCTTTGATATTGTAAAGAAGCTGCGGGAGGAAAAGGGGATTCCCGTGGCGACACTGCTGGATACAAAGGGCCCGGAGGTGCGCCTGGGTGAATTCGACGGCGGCAAGGCCGTGCTGGAGCAGGGTGCCACCTTTACCCTGACCACGGAGGTGGTGATGGGCGACGCCGCCCGCGCCACGGTTTCCTTTGACGATTTGCCCCGGGATGTGAAGCCGGGGGATCGCATCCTGCTGGATGACGGTCTGATTGAGCTGCGGGTGCGGGAGGCAGCGGCCACGGAAATTGTCTGCGATGTGGTCAACGGCGGCCCCATCTCCAACCGCAAGGGGGTCAATGTGCCGGGAGTATCCCTTTCCATGCCCTATATCAGCGAGCAGGACAGGGCGGATATTCTGTTTGGCATTGAGACCGGGTACGACTTCATCGCCGCCTCCTTTGTGCGCAGCGCCCGGGATGTGCTGGAGATTCGGGAGATTCTCCATGCCCATGGCGGCGACGATATCCTGATCATCGCCAAAATCGAAAACGCCCAGGGCGTGGAAAACATCGATGAAATTCTTCGGGTGTCCGACGGCATCATGGTGGCCCGGGGCGATATGGGTGTGGAAATCGACTTTGAACTGCTGCCCGGCCTGCAAAAGCTGCTGATCAAAAAGGCCTATAACTGCGGCAAAATTGTCATCACAGCCACTCAAATGCTGGAGAGCATGATTCAAAATCCCCGGCCTACCCGGGCAGAGGCCACCGACGTGGCCAACGCCATCTACGACGGCACCAGCGCCATTATGCTGTCCGGCGAGACGGCGGCGGGGCTGTATCCGGTGCGGGCGGTTCGCACCATGGCCCGCATCGCCGAATCCACCGAGCGGGATATCAACTACCGGGGCCGGTTTGAAAACGCCAAATACGCCCTGGAAAACGACAACGTGACCAACGCCATCAGCCACGCCACCTGCACCACGGCCTATGATTTGGGGGCGTCGTCCATTATTACGGTGTCCATGTCGGGGCGCACGGCCCGCAACATCAGCAAATACCGCCCGGAAATCCCCATCATCGGCAGCACAGCCTCGGAGCGCACTTACCGGCAGCTGGCCATGTCCTGGGGCGTGATCCCATCCCTGATTGAGATGGAGGACGACCTGGATGCCCTGTTTGACAATGCTGTCAAGTCCGCCCAGGCGCTGGGCCATGTGAAAAGCGGCGATCTGGTGGTCATCACCACCGGGGTGCCTCTGGGAATGTCCGGTACCACCAACCTGCTGAAGGTGCACATTGCCGGGGATGTACTGGTGAAGGGCCACGGAATCGGCGGCACCTCGGCCTGCGGCAGACTGTGCGTGGTGCAAAGCGAAAAGGAAGCCCAGATGAAATTCCGGGAGAATGATATTCTGGTTATCTCCCAGACGACCAATGAGCTGTTCCCGCTGCTGAAAAAGGCCTCCGCCATTGTAACTGAGGAGGACGGCGCCAATTCCCATGCGGCCATTGTGGGCAGTGCACTGGATATCCCGGTGATTGTCGGCGCACAGAACGCGACCAATCTGCTGAAAAACGGCACAGTGGTAACCGTCGACGCCGAGCGGGGCTTTGTGTGCAGCACCGCCGCCTGCCCGCTGTAGGGCGCAGTTGAGCTGGCCTGGCCTTGTGTATCCCATGAAATGACAAACCCGGAAGC
>JAJDGX010000174.1 GCA_030265885.1 Ruminococcaceae bacterium OttesenSCG-928-L11
AAACCAAAGCCACTATCGCACAGCAACCTCCCCCACCCACGGCGCCACCGCCGCCCGGGCGGCCTCCATATCCTCCTCGGACAGGGCACACAGGCCCTCCGTCAGCATATCCCCCGAATCGGCGAACCGCTGCAAAAAGAACCGGGGCGATCCCTGGATCCACTCCCCTATCCGGGCAAAATCCGCCGGCTGATGAATGCCGTCCACCACGGTACAGCGGAACTCGTAGGGCACCGCGCCCTCCATCAAAAAGGCAGCACTCTCTAAAATAGGTGCGGGGTCAAAGTTCGGCAACCCCACCGCCGTTTCGTATTGTTCCGGGGTGTGCTTGATGTCCATGGCCACATAATCCAGCAGGCCCTCGGTTACCAGGGCCTTCAGCCGTGCGGGGTAGCCGCCGTTGGTGTCCAGCTTGATGGCGTAGCCCATCCCCTTGATGCGCCGCAGAAACTCCCCGATGTCGCTGTGGAGCAGGGGCTCTCCCCCGCTGACACAGACGCCGTCCAGCACGCCCCGCCGCTTTGTAAGGAATGCGAAAAACTCTTCCTCTGGGAGAATCTGGGTGGTCTCCCCTACATTGACCAGGGAGGCGTTGTGGCAAAACGGGCACCGGAACTGACAGCCTGCCGTAAACACCGTGCAGGCCACCTTTCCCGGGAAATCCAATATGGTAGTCTTTTGCAGTCCGGATAATTTCATCTAATTATTACTCCTTGTAATGGATATGAGACGGGAAATCACGCCTTCTTTTTGCGGAACACCAGCCATTTGCTGAGAATGTAGTTGACGATGATGACAAGCACGCTGATGGCAAGCTTGGCAAGCATATCATTGATGTGCAGCCACTGGACGAGAACCACCATCAGGGCGGTATCCAGCAGGCCGGAGAACACACGGGCTGCCACAAAGCTGCCGGCTTCCCGCAGGATGGCCGCCGCGCCCTGGACAGCGCTTTCGAACACATAGCGGCGGTTGGTCACATAGGCGAAGGCCACCGCCGCCGCCCAGGCCAGCAGATTGGCCGCCACCATGGGCAGGGGGATAATGCGGGTCAGCAGCCAGTACACCGCGTAGTTGACAACGGTGGTCAGACCGCCAAACACCAGATACAACACAATTCCCCTGTGCTTGCGGTACAGGGCCCGCAGTTGATCGATCATAGAAATCTCCCTCTCTGGTCAAGATACTGTATATTCTAGCATAAATCAAACGGTCTGCCTACCACATCCGGGTAAAATGCAAACCGATATTTCACAATATATTCCTATAAGCCGATTGAGCTCTGGAGGAATCCTTGCAGAAATTCTACAATAATTGGTGTAAATTACAAAATAATTACAAGCTGATTATATAAATCATACAAACAAACTGGTTCTTCACGAAACCTTCACAATATTTGGAGCCCTCAATAAATTTATGCTGCGATTGTGGAACCGATTGTGTATATTTGTGTATAGTTTTTTGGCCGGAAATGATTTATACTAATCATCGTCAAAGCGTTTCGCACAAAGAACGCAGGCTCTTACCTAACATATTACACAAAAAATACAAACCTTGCAGTGAGCTTCTATCGAACGATTCACTGCCATACAATGGGAGGAACTACAAATGAAAAAAGTTATGACTCTTTGCCTGGTAGCCGCAATGGCTCTGACTATGGCTGCCTGCAGCAGCGACGAACCCACCACTTCCGATGCCGCCAACGACAGCATCTCCGTTTCCGAGCCCGCTTCTGAGGCTACGGAAGAGGATACCACCGAGGAGGAAATCCCCTCTGACGCGCCTGTTGAAGTAACCGACGAAGCTACCGAGGAGGAAACCGCTGAGGAAGAGATGCCTTCCGACGAGGCGGAGGGCGTCACTGAGGAAGAGGCTGCCCAGGAGACTGAGGAAGTCACCGAAACTGAAACCGAAGCGGAGACTTCTGCTGCTGCCTAAGTTCTGCTGTTCTACACTTTGACAATTGCTATGGCTTTACAGAAACGCTTTGGGCGGAAGGGGAAACTCTTCCGTCTTTTATTTTGTTTTTTTACCGGCAAAGGGGCTTTCCATCCCCCTGTTTCGCTTGTAAGGGCAGCTAGCTTTACAGGTCAGCTTGCAGCTAACCGAAACTGTATACCTTTGGAGGAAATCCCCCCATTTCGCCATTTTTTTCCCGCAAAGGGAACGGTTGGAGGCGTGGAACCGCCAAAGTGTCCCCCACTACCCGAAACTGTATACCAAAAGTGAAACTTTGGTTTATATATGCCCTTTTTTTCGAGTTTTGCAGAGATGTCCCTGAATCCCCCGTAAGGAAGGGATTCACAGGGATGGATATACGGGACATGGGTGAATCCATGCCCATATACTTACAGTACCTACCGGAAAAATATAATTTGCCCTCGTGGATAAAAAATGGGATTCCCTCGCGGAATTTTGGGTAACAGGGAAAATCGAAGGGGTACAGATTCGGCTAGCACCGTGTACAAAAACGGTTAGCGCGGTATACAGTTTCGGCTAGTGTGGTGTACAGATTCGGGTAGCAGAGTATACAGTTTCGGCTAGCGCGGCGGCGGCGGGACGTGCAAACAAACGTTTTGGGTGGTATAATGGAACTACGAGGGGGCGTGGAGCCCTCGGCAGGCAACGGCAGCGGGCCTGTCCGATTGTCTATACAATACCGGAAAACCAGAGAGGATGTCAACCATAGGAGCGACACTGGATATTGCATTGACGAAGCCCTATCTCAAGGAATACCTGCAGCAGCGGGGATTGCCCCTGCGCCAGAAGTTCCACTGCCTGAACCCGGAGCACCCGGATGCGCACCCGTCCATGAGTTACAATGCCCGGGCCGAGAATGTCCACTGCTTTTCCTGCGGGGCTACCTACGATTTGCTGGATCTCATCGGGATGGATTACGGTCTGGTGGATGTGGCGGAGCAATACCGCAAGGCCTGTGAGCTGTTCCGCATCGACGAGATATCGGGGGTGGCCCGGTCGCCGAAGCCGTCGGTGGGGCCCAAACAGCCCTATTTGCCCATGGGAACGGATGCGGACAGTCTGGAGGCTCTGCTGCGGCAGCTTCCCGTTTTGGTGGGACAGGGGGAGAAAAAGCCGGTGACCGTGGCTGCGCCCTCCGACCGGGCAGCGGAACTGGAGGCCATCCGGGCCAAGTCCGACGGGACGCTGTCCTACCTGACGGAACGGGGGCTCTCTCCGGAGCTGTGCGCCCGGCATGGGCTGTTTCAGGCGGAGGACAGGGTCTATTTTCCCGTGCGGGAGGCGGGTCGGGTTACGGGCTGGTGCGCCCGGGCCCTGACAGACGGCATCACGCCCCGATACCGCAATTCCAAGGGGGAACTCGGCCTGTGGAACGGCGATCTGCTGGCAGCAGACGGCAAGGGCCGAACCCTGTTTGTCACAGAGGGGATCATGGATGCCCTCTGTCTGGAGGAGCTGGGCCAGCAGGCGGTGGCCCTGTGCGGCAGCCAGAACACCGGGAAGCTGCTGCGCCGTCTGGAGCGGGACACTGCCCACGCCAACAGCTGGAACTATGTGGTGTGCGGCGACAATGACGACGCGGGCCGCGCCATGAACGAGAAGCTGCTCCAGGGCTTGGCGGCTCTGCGCCTTCAGGCGAAGGCCTTTCCCCTGCCCCCTGCCGCCGAGGACATTGCGGCGCTGTATCAAAGCAGCCGGCTGGAGCTGCGGGCGATTGTGCAGGCGCTGGCGGTTCCCGGTGAGCCGGACTATGGGCAGCTGTCGGCTGCTGCCGCCCTGGATACGTTTTTCCGGGCGGTGGAGGCCAATCGATGCAGGCCCACCATTGCCACCGGCTTTCCCCGTCTGGATAAGGCGCTGGATGGCGGCCTCTACCCGGGGTTGTATGTGCTGGGTGCGATTTCGTCCTTGGGGAAAACCAGCTTTCTGCTGCAGATGGCGGACAGCATCGCCGCCACCGGTCGGGATGTGCTCTTCTTTTCTCTGGAGCAAAGCCGCCATGAGTTGATGGCGAAGTCCCTGAGCCGGTATACGGCCCTTCACAACCCCTCCAAGGCGTGGACAACCCGCCAGCTGCTGAGCGGCGGCTGCGGCGATGGCGATACCCTGAACCGGGCCCGCCGCCAATACGAGCAGGCGGGAAAATCCCTGTTTATCAAGGAATCCATCGGTGACACCGGTGTGGAGGAAATTCGGCGGGATGTGGCGGAGCACCGCCGCTGCCGGGGAGTCAGTCCGGTGGTGTTTGTGGATTATCTGCAGATTTTAGCCCCGGTCTCCCCCTATGCCAGCGACAAGCAAAACACGGATAAAGCTGTGATTGAGCTGAAAAAAATCAGCCGGGATTTTGAGACGCCGGTGGTGGCGGTATCCAGCTTTAACCGGGACAATTATCGCAATCAGGTGACTATGGAGGCCTTCAAGGAATCCGGGGCGGTGGAGTATTCCTCCGATGTGCTGCTGGGCATGCAGCTGGCCGGGATTGGTGCCCGGGATTTCGATGTCAATGCGGCGAAAAAGGAGAATCCCCGCAGGATTGAGGTTGTGCTGCTGAAAAATCGGAATGGGGCGCCGTATGCGAGGTTGCCGTTTGCGTATGATGCGAGGTTTAATTTGTTTA